>NZ_JAQDKN010000001.1:0-447120 GCF_027662015.1 Coprococcus sp. AM100_B19A | reverse complement strand
TACTGTTGTATTTATAAGAAAAAGGACGCATGAAAAAACTTTCGTTTTTTCACACGCCCCTTTTTTAGTTCTATTTTTCTCCTGCCTTCCATATACATTCTTTAAAGAGAGGTGGACAAGATGAGAAGAGAAAAGAAAGATCAAATTCTGGCGGTGCTTCCGGAGAAAATCCGAGGGATCCTGTTGAATCATGGACTGGATTTTGAGAAGATTCAGGAGATCCGGCTTCGGGAAGAGCAGCCGCTTGCAGTGAAAAAAGAGGGAAAGGAAGAACTTTTTACCCATCGGGTGACAAAAGAAGAACTGCGTGAAACGATGGAATATGTATCCAATTATTCCCTGTATGCCTATGAAAATGAACTGCGCCAGGGGTTTCTGACGATTGAAGGAGGGCATCGGGTCGGAATTTCCGGGAAAATTATTTCGGAAAAGGAACAGATCCGGAATTTTCAGTATATTACATCGATCAATATCCGAATCTGCCATGAGATTACAGGTTGTGCGAATAAGCTGTTTCCTGTGATCCTTGAAAAAGGAAGACTTTGCCATACCATGATCATTTCCCCACCAGGTGGAGGAAAGACTACACTTTTGCGGGATCTGGTGCGGCAGATTTCGGATGGGAACCGCTGGGTGGAAGGAAGAAATGTGGGTGTGGTGGATGAACGTTCAGAGATTGGAGGATGCTATCGTGGCGTGCCACAGAACCAGCTTGGGATGCGGACAGATATTCTGGACAACTGCCCGAAAGCAGAAGGAATGATGATGCTGGTGCGGTCTATGGCGCCGGAGGTGATCGCGGCAGATGAGATCGGGACAGCGAAGGATGTAGAGGCGATCGAGTACGCCATGCACTGTGGGGCAACCATGCTGACGACGGTGCATGGTTCCAGTATGGATGAGATCCGTGAAAAGCCACTGGTCAGCAATCTGGTAAAGGAAAGATGCTTTGCCAGATATGTTGTGGTGAAATCCGGGAAACATGTAGGAGAAATTGAAGGGATTTATAACGAACGGGGAGAAAAACTGTGTATCTGAAAATGGTCGGATGCCTGGGAATTGTGGCGGCGACATCCGGCTATGGATACAGCAGGGGAATGGAATATCAGAGGCAGATCACGGATACCGGAGAGCTGCAAAGAGTGATAAGGCAGCTTGCGGGAGAAATGGAGTATACTTATGCACCACTCGCCCAGGTATGCGCTTCTGTTTCCCGAAGATGCAGTCAGAACTACAGGATCTGGTTGGAACATCTGGCAAAAGAATTGGAGATGCCGTCAAGAAGTCTTGCAATAATCTGGGAGAGGTGCTGCGAAAGTGATCTTGAATGTCTGCTCCTTGGCAGGGAGGAAAGGGTACGTCTGCATGAGCTTGGGAGGCAGCTTGGCAGCCTGGATAAGAAGCAGGAAACGCAGATTTTCTTGCAGTATGCAGAATTTCTGGAAGAAAAAAGAGGCGGTCTTTTAAAAGAAATTCAGGAAAAACGGAGGCTTTGCAATCTGCTGGGTGTTACAGCAGGGCTTTTCCTGACAATTTTGATTCTGTAAATAGGAGCGAAACATGAGTGTAAATCTGATATTTAAAATTGCGGCAGTCGGGATTCTGGTTTCTGTCCTGGGACAGGTGCTGAAACACAGCGGAAGAGAAGAACAGGCATTTCTCACAAGCCTTGCAGGACTGCTCCTGGTTTTATTCTGGATCCTTCCTTATATTTCAGATCTGTTTGACGATATCAGACGGCTCTTTGCTCTGTAAAGGAGGGAAAAGATGAGTATCCTTAAGGCAGCCTGCATCGGGATTGCAGGAACTTTCCTGGCATTACAATTTCAAAATACCAGAAAAGAGTATGGGATCTATCTGGGGATTGCGGTCAGCATTTTCCTTTTTCTCGGAATGAGCCGGAATCTGTCGGTGATCCGGGAAACTTTGGAATTGGTTGGCAGCTTTGTAAAGATCGATGCGGTATATCTGACGGCAATGCTGAAAATCCTGGGTGTGACCTATCTGGCGGAATTTGCGGCAGCAATCTGCAAGGATGCCGGTTATCAGACGATCGCCGGGCAGATCGAGGTCTTTGCAAGGCTCAGTATACTTGCAATAGGAATGCCGATATTAAAAGCACTGCTTCTTGCAATCCGCGAACTTGGACAGTAAAAGGGAAGAAAAATGAAACATTATTTTCAGAAATATGGCATAGCATGCATGATCGGACTTGTAATCTTCGTACTGATACTGCCGGTACAGGTATTTGCGGCAGGGGAAGATTCCTCTTCGGAAAACAGCCGGACAGAAGATAATATGACAGAAACGGATCTGGAAAAAACACAGGAGGAAACAGAGCAGAAAATCTGGGAGCTGACAGAGGTAAAGGATCTGGATACGGCAATCCGAAAACTGTTCCCGGAAGAAAAACTGCATTTTCAGGATCTTGTTGAGTCTGTGATCCGGCAGGATGAGAACCTGTCTGCCGGACAGATCAGAAACTTTGTGACGGATCAGTTTTTCTATGTGCTGAAGGTCAATAAACCGGTGCTTGCATCTATCATTTTTCTGGTGCTGATCGCAGCGGTTTTTTCCAACTTTTCGGAAATGTTTCAGAACTGTCAGATCTCACAGACCGCCTTTTTTCTGGTATACCTGTCTGTGATTACAGTCGGCATACGGAATTTTCAGGCAGCAGCCGTAGAGGTACAGCATGGACTCGAAAATCTGATCGTCTTTATGCGAGTACTCTGTCCTGTCTACTTTGTCTGTATGGCAGTCGCAGTGGGAAGTATTTCTGCGATCGCATTTTATAATCTGGCGCTTTTCCTGATCTTTCTTGTGGAACTTGTGATTTTGAAATGGATCGTTCCGTTGATCCAGATCGCACTTCTGATGGAAATCTTGAACAATCTGACGGAGGAGGAATTTCTTTCTAAGGCAGCGGAACTTTTGCGACTTGTAATCGGATGGAGTCTGAAAAGTCTGCTTGCCCTGGTGACGGGGATCGGGTTTATCGAGCGGATAATCAGTCCGGCGGCAGATCAGGTGAAAAGGAGTGTCTGGACAAAGGGCGTGGGAATGATTCCAGGAATCGGTGATGTAGTCAGCGGGACAAGCGAAGTCGTGCTTGGAAGTGCGGTCCTTTTAAAAAATGGAGTTGGAATTGCAGGGGCACTGCTTGTAACGGGAGTTGTGATGATCCCGGTCATCAATATGGGAATTCTGACGCTTCTTTACAAAGGAACGGCGGCACTTATCCAGCCGGTGTCTGATAAACGGATTGTGGAGGCCATCAGTTTTACCGGGGAAGGTTATCATATGCTGCTAAAGACGGTGCTTGCGACGGCGGTCCTGTTTCTGGTGACACTTGCAGTTGCGGCATCGGCAGCTTCGTAGGAGGGATAAAATGATACAGCTGGTTTACAGGTGGATGCAGAATCTCGCCGTTTATATGCTTCTTGTAACCGCATTTTTGCAGGCACTTCCAGAGAATAGCTACCGGAAATATGTCCGTTTTTTCTGCGGACTTCTTCTGACAGTTCTGCTTGCCCAGCCGGTTCTGGACCTTATGGGGGAAGCCGGACAGGTAACGGAGCTGTATCGGACGGCGGAGTATGAGCAGATGATAAAAGAGATGGAGTATGCGGCGGATTTGCTCGAAAAGGGCGGTGAATGAAGATGTTTGAAATCCGTAAAATAAAAAAAGACAAGTGGCTGATCATATTACTTGTCGGACTACTTCTGGTTGTGATCGCGATGCCTGTTTCCGATATAAAATCAGACCAGACACAGGATGAACAGCAGATGCAGAAGGCGGAAAATGCATCGGAGGATACTTATGCAGATGCACTGGAAACACGGCTGGAAAATGCACTTGCAAAAGTAGAAGGAGTTGGAAATGTAAAGGTGATGATCACTCTGGCTTCTTCCTCGGAAAAGGTAGTGGAAAAGGATCAGGAGATGACAAGTGAGGTGCAGGAAGGGGAGAACGGAGGAAAAAATACCAGTTCTTCAGAGACGGCAGTTTATGCAAACGGAAATGGAGAAGAAACGCCATATGTGAAACAGGAATTAAGTCCCCGGATAGAAGGTGTTCTCGTAATTGCAGATGGCGGAGATAATGCCATCGTGATTGAAAATATCACAGAGGCTGTGCAGGCATTATTCGGAGTAGACACGCATAAGATAAAAGTAATGAAGCATAACTAAAAAAGAATCTTATAGGAGGAAGGCTAGTGAAAAAAGTATTTAAGAAAAATCAGATTGTGATTGCGGTTCTTGCGGTGATGATCGCTGCGGCAGGATATCTGAACTATTCCGGAAAAATTTTCGGCTCAAAAAACAAAACAGCAGAGACGGGAAGTGAGATGGCAAATAAGGAACTTCTGGATATTTCGGATCAGGATACAGGAGGTGACAGCTCCCTCCAGACAGCGGATAACGATCAGGTGGACGGAAATCCGGGAGAGGCGGTGCTGACAAATGGATCGGTCAGTGCGCTTGTAGCACAGGCAAAAGTGAACCGGGAGCAGGTGCGGGCAAAAAACAAAGAAACCCTGCAGGCGATCATTGATAATGCAGATATCGCAGAAGACCAGAAAGCAGATGCAGTTGCGCAGATGGTGGAGATGACACAGCGCGCCGAACAGGAGGTCGCAATTGAGACTCTGCTTGCCAGCAAAGGCTTTCAGGATGCGGTGGTAAGTCTTACCGAAGAATCCGCAGATGTGGTCGTTGATGTGGCGGATCTGTCGGATGCAAAACGGGCACAGATCGAGGATATTGTCACACGCAAAGCAGAGGTAAATGCTGCAAATGTGGTGATCACACCGATCCATGAAAGTACAAATACGAGTGAATCAGGGGATTGATATTATAGCAAAAATACCATATAATAAGAGTTTGAGTGACATTGAGAAAATAGTAGGAGTAGAATAACATGGCAGATTTTACGAATGAGATAAAGAAAAGAAGAACATTTGCGATCATTTCCCATCCGGATGCAGGTAAGACTACCCTGACAGAGAAGTTTCTGTTATATGGTGGGGCAATCAATCAGGCAGGTTCTGTAAAAGGAAAGGCAACAGCGAAACATGCGGTTTCAGACTGGATGGAGATTGAAAAAGAAAGAGGTATTTCGGTAACATCTTCTGTCCTGCAGTTCCAGTATGACGGTTATTGCATCAATATTCTGGATACACCGGGACATCAGGATTTCTCGGAAGATACTTATCGTACTCTTATGGCGGCCGATTCGGCGGTTATGGTGATCGATGGATCAAAAGGTGTGGAGGCACAGACAAGAAAGCTGTTCAAAGTCTGCGTCATGCGTCATATTCCGATTTTTACATTTATCAATAAAATGGACCGTGAAGCGATGGATACCTTTGAATTACTGGATGATATTGAAAAGGAACTGGGGATCGCTACCTGTCCGATCAACTGGCCGATCGGTTCCGGAAAAGAATTCCGCGGCGTATTTGACCGGAACAGCAGAGAGCTGGAAATTTTCTCAGATACCAAGAAAGGAACCTCGATCGGGGAAGTTGAGAAGGTTTCCATCGACAGTGAGGAAGCAAAGAGCATCGTAAGTGAAGCACAGTTCGCACAGCTGGAAGAAGAGATTGAGCTTCTGGACGGAGCGAGTGCGGAATTTGACCAGGAGATGGTCAGCAAAGGAGAACTCTCTCCGGTATTTTTCGGATCAGCTCTGACCAACTTCGGTGTGGAGACCTTTCTTCAGCATTTCCTTAAAATGACGACTTCGCCGCTTCCGAGAATGTCCGACAAAGGATTGATCGATCCGATGAAAGAAGAAGATTTCTCCGCATTTGTGTTTAAGATCCAGGCAAATATGAATAAGGCACACCGGGACAGAATCGCATTTATGCGTATCTGTTCCGGCGAGTTCAAGGCAGGCATGGATGTCTTCCATATCCAGGGAGGCAGGAAAGTCCGTCTGTCACAGCCACAGCAGATGATGGCGAGTGAACGCCACATGATCGATACTGCTTATGGTGGAGACATCATCGGTGTATTTGATCCTGGTATCTTCTCCATTGGGGATACACTGACCAATTCAGCGGAAAAATTTGCATATGAAGGAATTCCGACTTTCGCACCGGAACATTTTGCCAGAGTGCGTCAGGTGGATACGATGAAGAGAAAGCAGTTCATCAAGGGAATCAACGAGATCGCGCAGGAAGGCGCGATCCAGATTTTCCAGGAATTCAACACTGGTATGGAAGAGATCATCGTCGGTGTAGTCGGTGTCCTGCAATTTGATGTATTAAAATACCGTCTGGAAAATGAATATAACGTGGAGATCCGTCTGGAACCACTTCCATACGAACATATCCGCTGGATCGAGAATGAAGAAATCAATATGGACAAGCTGGTCGGCACATCCGATATGAAGAAGATCAAGGACCTGAAAGGCAGACCGCTTCTTCTGTTTGTCAACAGCTGGAGCATCCGTATGGTGCTGGAACGAAACGAAGGACTGAAACTTTCCGAATTCGGACGTTCCTAAAAAACTTTCCAATAAGGATCTTTTATGTTACAATGAACGCATAGCGACGAGCGCAGGGAAGGGAAGAAAGAGATCGGCTGCTCGCAGACGAATCACTTTCAGCCCAGACCTATGTGAGTGCAACGAACATCGAGGAAGCGAAAGGTTCCGAGATGAGCGCGAGGAGCGGAAGAACCGCAGACAGGAGGACTTATAATGAGTAAAGAAGAGAGAAATACCTATAAGATAGAATCAGATGAGAACCTCGGAGAAGTACAGATTGCTGATGAAGTAGTTGCAATTATCGCAGGGCTTGCAGCAATGGAGGTAGAGGGGGTATCTTCCATGGCAGGAAATGCAACCAGAGAACTGATCGCAAAGCTTGGAATGAAGAGCCTTTCCAAAGGAGTAAAGGTAGACGTGCTGGAAGGTATCGTTACCGTATCCCTTGCCCTAAACCTCAAATATGGTAGCAGTATCAAAGATACTACTTTAAAGGTACAGGAAAAAGTAAAGGCAGCAATCGAGAATATGACAGGTCTTACCGTTGCAGACGTAAACATCCGTGTTGCAGGTGTGGACATGCCGGAAGAAGAATAATTGGAGAGAGAACATGCGAAGAAGTAAAGTCAGAGAACATATATTTAAAATGCTCTTCAGCATCGGATTTGATGCGGCTGATGCAGACGAACAGATCGAACTGTATCTGGAACAGGTAGAAGAAGCAAGTGAGGAAGAACGCGGATATATGCGCAAAAAGGTCAAAGATATCGCAGCACATGAAGAAGAAATCGATGCGATGATCAATGAACATACAACCGGTTGGAAAACCGGACGTATGAATAAAGTGGATCTTTCTGTTCTTCGTCTTGCCGTATATGAGATGAAGTGGGATGACGAAGTGCCGGTCAAAGTAGCGATCAATGAAGCAGTTGAGCTGGCAAAGAATTTTTCAGGAGATGAGGGACCGGCATTTGTCAACGGTGTACTCGGAAAACTTGCATAAGAATCAGAAATCATGCGAAATGTATATACTGTAAAACAGGTCAATGCGTACATTAAGAATATGTTTACGCAAGACTTTATGTTGAATCGAATTTATATCAAAGGGGAAGTGTCAAACTGTAAGTACCATACTTCAGGACATCTGTACTTTTCACTGAAAGATGAGTCCGGAACGATTGCCTGTGTTATGTTTGCCGGGCAGCGCAGCGGGCTTTCTTTTCGTATGCAGGAAGGGCAGCAGGTAATCGTGCTTGGAAGCGTCAGCGTCTATGAAAGAGATGGCAGATATCAGGTTTATGCAAAGGAGATCGTACTGGATGGCGCGGGACTTCTTTATGAAAAATTTGTAAAGCTCAAAAAAGAGCTGGAAGAAATGGGAATGTTTGCGCCGGAATATAAAAAGCCGATTCCGAAATATGTGCGGACAGTTGGTGTTGTAACGGCACCAACCGGAGCGGCAGTGCGCGATATTATCAACATTACCAGGCGGAGAAATCCATATGTGCAGATCCTTCTGTATCCGGCACTGGTACAGGGGGATGGCGCGTCTGAAAGTGTGGTACGGGGAATCCGTGCACTGGAGGAAGCAAAGGTTGATGTGATGATCGTTGGCAGAGGCGGGGGGTCTATTGAAGATCTGTGGGCATTTAACGAGGAAAATGTAGCGCGCGCAGTTTTTGAATGCAGTGTACCGGTTATTTCGGCAGTAGGACATGAGACGGACACGACGATCATAGATTATGTAGCGGATCTTCGTGCACCGACGCCTTCTGCTGCGGCAGAGCTTGCAATCTGTAATTACCGGGAACTTCTGGAAACGATCCGGACAGAACGGGAAAGGATGCACCGAAGTATGAGGAGAAAGTTGGAGGTCGCATCACTTCATACAGCGCGGTATGCAGAAAAATTCCGTTACTTAAGTCCGTCAGGGAAACTTAAGTCCATGCGCCAGCAGCTTGCAGACTATGAGGAGCAGATCCCAAAAGCCATGCATCAGCGGTTGGAACAGGAACAGGAGAGGACTCGGAAAGTGCAGGAGATGCTGCCGCTTCTGATGGAGCGGAATCTGCGGGAAAGCCGTCAGCAGCTTGCAATCCGGATCGAACGGATGAAGGGACTTTCTCCGCTTGCCAAGCTGAACCAGGGCTTTTCCTATGTACAAGGATCGGAAGGGACCGTAAAGAAAGTAGCGGATGTAAAAAAAGGAGACTGGCTTCGGATTTATGTGACAGACGGGCAGATCGAGGCACAGGTAACAGATACCAAGAAGGAGTAGGAAAATGGCAGATAAGAAAAACGAGATTGCAGAAGAAATGCCGGAAGAATCTCTGGAAGAGCTTTTTGCAAAGCTGGATCAGGTGGCAAAAGAGCTGGAATCGGGAGATACTTCGCTGGAAGAGTCCTTCGGACTGTATCAGAAGGGCATGGAAATGCTGAAGCTTTGTAATGAGAAGATTGATACAGTAGAGAAAAAAGTGCAGGTGCTGGAAGAGAATGGAGAAATACATGACTTTTAAAGAAGAAATGAAAGAAAGAACAGAAGTGATTGAAAAGCTTCTTGTAAAATATCTGCCGAAAGCAGAAGGTTACCAGAGCCAGATCATGGAGGCGATGGAGTACAGTGTGATGGCAGGCGGAAAGAGACTCCGCCCAATGCTGATGCAGGAGACATACCGCCTTTTCGGAGGAGAAGGAAAAGAAATCGAGCCGTTTATGGCAGCAATGGAGATGATCCATACTTATTCCCTGGTGCACGATGATCTGCCGGCAATGGACAATGACGAGTACCGTAGAGGAAGAAAGACAACGCATATCGTATACGGGGAAGCAATGGGAATTCTTGCCGGGGATGCACTTCTGAACTATGCGTTTGAGACGGCGGTAAAGGCATTTGAAATCGCACCTGAAAAGAGTCTTCTGATTGGAAAAGCTTTAAAAATCCTTGCAGAAAAAGCCGGTATTTACGGGATGATAGGCGGTCAGGTCGTGGATGTGGCTTCCTGCGGTGTGGGACTTGATGAAGGCATGCTGAACTTTATCTATGAACTGAAAACCGGAGCGCTGATTGAAAGTTCGATGATGATCGGGGCACTTCTTGCAGGTGCAGAGGATGCAGAGCTTGAGAAAGTGCAGAAGATCGCATCGGATGTGGGGATTGCTTTCCAGATCCAGGATGACATCCTGGATGTGACAAGTACTACAGAAGAGCTTGGCAAACCGGTCCACAGCGATGAAAAGAATGAAAAAACAACCTATGTTACATTAAAAGGTCTGGAAAAAGCAACCAGAGATGTGGAAGTTATTTCACAGGAAGCACTGGAGCTGCTTTCCGGGCTGGACAGAGAAAATACGTATCTGACACAGCTGATACAGGAACTGATACACAGGAAAAAATAAGCGGGGTGGATGAAGTGTATCTGGAGCAGATTCACGAAGCGAATGATATTAAAAAATTAAATGAACGGGAACTGGCAGGGCTTGCAGAAGAAATCCGTACCTTTCTTGTTGAGAAGATCAGCAAGACAGGAGGGCATCTTGCGTCCAATCTGGGTGTGGTAGAGCTTACCATGGCAATGCATCTCAGTTTTCAGCTTCCGGAGGATAAGATGATCTGGGATGTAGGGCATCAGTCTTATACGCATAAGATTCTGACCGGAAGGAAAGAAGGATTTGATGGTTTGAGAAAATACGGCGGTATGAGTGGTTTCCCGAAGAGGAAAGAAAGTGACTGTGATGCCTTTGATACCGGTCATAGCTCCACTTCGATTTCGGCCGGACTTGGATATGCCAGAGGGAGGGATATCCTGGGACAGGATTATTCCGTGATCTCTGTTATCGGTGATGGATCACTGACCGGAGGAATGGCTTATGAAGCACTGAATAATGCTGCGGAGATGAAGACGAATTTCATCATCGTACTCAACGATAACCATATGTCTATTTCCAAAAATGTCGGTGGAATGTCCAGTTATCTCGGGGAGCTGCGCACTGCCCAGGCCTATACCAATCTGAAGGATACCGTGGAAAATGTACTTGGCAGTATTCCGTTTGGCGGTGAAAAGATGGTGCGGCATATTAAGCGCACCAAAAGCAGCATCAAGCAGCTTTTGGTTCCGGGAATGTTCTTTGAAGATATGGGAATCAAGTATTTAGGACCGGTGGACGGGCATGACCTGAAGGCGCTGCGCCGTGCGTTTACCGAGGCAAAAAGGGTAAAAGGACCGGTGCTTGTCCATGTACTGACGAAAAAGGGGAAAGGGTATCTCCCGGCAGAAGAAAACCCTTCCCGTTTCCATGGAACAGGTCCGTTTGATATCCAGACAGGAGAGCCGATTTCCAAAAGTGGAAAGGATTCCTGTACAGATGTGTTTTCCAAGGTTATGCTGGATCTGGCAAAAAAAGATGACAGACTGGTAGCAATCACGGCGGCAATGGAAGACGGTACCGGTCTGGCAGCATTTCACAGATACTATCCGGACCGCTTTTTTGATGTGGGGATCGCAGAGGGACATGGCGTGACCTTTGCGGCAGGACTTGCTGCGGCAGGACTGCATCCGGTATTTGCTGTATATTCTTCGTTTTTACAGAGAGGATTTGACCAGATGATCCATGATGTCTGTCTGCAGAAGCTTCCGGTCGTATTTGCTGTGGACAGGGCAGGACTTGTGGGAAGCGACGGGGAGACCCATCAGGGGATCTTTGATCTTTCTTATCTGTCAATGATTCCGAATATGACCGTCCTTTCTCCGAAAAATAAATGGGAACTGGCGGACATGGTGCGGTTTGCGGTGAGACTTGGAGCACCGGCAGCAGTGCGCTATCCAAGAGGCAGCGCATTTGACGGATTCCGTGAATACAGAGCACCGATTGAGTATGGAAAGAGTGAGCCGGTCTATGAAGAAGAGGATATTGCGATCATCAGTGTCGGACATATGTTTGAGCAGGCAGTTCAGGTTCGGAAGCGTTTGAAAGAGATTGGATATAACTGTACCCTGATCAATGCCCGGTTTGTAAAGCCGGTGGATGAGGAGATGCTCCGGAAACTGACGGTGGAACACCGGCTGATCGTGACACTGGAAGAGAATATCCGCAGAGGCGGATTCGGAGAATTTGTGACTGCTTATCTGGCAGGTCTTGAGACAGACACAGAGGTTCTGAATCTGGCACTGCCGGATGACTATATCGAACACGGAAGTGTAGACCTACTTCGCAGTGAGGTGATGCTGGATATTGAATCCTGCGTGGACAGGATTATCACTGCATATATAGCAGAAGAGAGCAGGAGGGATAGATAGAGAATGAAAGAACGGTTGGATGTATTACTTGTAAAGAGAAATCTGGCATCCTCCAGAGAAAAGGCAAAAGCGATCATCATGTCCGGCAATGTATTCGTGGACGGGCAGAGAGAGGATAAAGCGGGAACTTCCTTTTCGGAAGAGGTTCAGATCGAAGTCCGTGGACATGCACTTCCGTATGTCAGCCGCGGAGGACTTAAGCTGGAAAAGGCGATGAAGAATTTTGATGTATCCATGGAAGGAAAGGTATGTACCGATGTGGGATCTTCGACAGGAGGATTTACAGACTGCATGCTGCAAAATGGAGCAGTCAAGGTGTTTGCCATCGATGTGGGACATGGTCAGCTGGACTGGAAATTACGTCAGGATGAAAGAGTGGTCTGCATGGAAAAGACCAACATCCGTTATGTACAGCCGGAAGATCTGGGAGAACCGATTGATTTTTCATCGATTGATGTTTCTTTTATTTCGCTGACGAAGGTACTTCTCCCAATCCGCAATTACCTGAAAGAGAACGGAGAGATCGTTGCGTTGATCAAGCCACAGTTTGAAGCCGGACGTGAGAAGGTTGGGAAAAAAGGTGTGGTAAGGGAAAAGAGTACCCATATCGAGGTCATCGAAAAAGTAACCGATTATGCAGTATCGATCGGCTTTGAAGTAGCAGCACTTGAATTTTCACCGATCAAAGGACCGGAAGGGAATATCGAGTATCTGGTACATCTGAAAAAAAGGTCGGAGGAAGAGGCAAGGATTGTGGAGAGCGTAGACATTCGGGGGACTGTCGATGCTGCTTTTGACACACTTGCAAAAAAGGATCCGGCTGAGGAGAAGAAATAAAAAGACATGGAAAAGTTTTACATTATCACGAATGATATGAAGGATGCAAATCGGAAGATCACCGTGAAAATCAAAAAATGCATTGAATCCTACGGGAAGAAATGTTATCTGGAAGAGCAGCCGGAAGAAGGAAATTTTTCAAAGATCAAGATTCCAAAGGATATTGATTGTGTGTTGACGGTAGGCGGAGACGGAACCTTTATCCAGGCATCCAGACGTCTGTTCGGGCGGGATCTTCCGATGCTTGGAATCAATATGGGCACCCTTGGCTATCTGACCGAGGTAGAGGTGCAGAATGTAGAAGAGGCTGTAAAACAGCTCGTAGAGGGCAATTATACGATTGAAGAGAGAATGATGCTGTATGGATCCGCTGCATACCGCAATGTAAGGGATGTGGCACTCAATGATATTGTCATGACAAGATCCGGCAGCATGAAGATTGTTCATTTTAATCTCTATGTTAACGGAGAGTTTCTGAACTCCTATGATGCGGACGGATTGATCGTGTCCACACCAACGGGTTCTACTGCGTACAATCTGTCTGCAGGAGGACCGATCGTGGAGCCGACAGCGTCATTGATCGTTGTGACACCGATCTGCTCGCATGCACTCAATTCCCGCAGTATCGTTTTCGCGGACAAAGATGAGATCGTGATCGAGATTGGTGCAAAACGGGAAAATCAGATCGAGGAAGCAGTGATTGCATATGATGGTGCGGATGAAGTCACGCTTCATACCGGTGACCGGATCCGGATCAAAAAGGCATGGGAGACAGCGAAAATCGTAAAACTCAGCAAAGTGAGCTTTCTGGAAACATTACGTGAAAAGATGAAAGGAAACTAGAAGATGAAAGTAAACCGACATGCCAAAATTGTAGAATTGATCAACAAATATCAGATTGAGACACAGGATGAGCTTGCCGAGTATCTGAATGAAGCGGGATTTAAAGTGACGCAGGCAACGGTATCCAGAGACATCCGCGACTTAAAGCTCACCAAGGTTCCGGCAGAAAACGGCAGGCAGAAATATGCGGTACTCCAGAGTGCACAGAACGGAATGACTGAAAAATATGTGCGCATTTTGCGGGATGGATTCAGCTCTATGGATATGGCTCAGAACATTCTGGTACTGAAAACGGTATCCGGTATGGCGATGGCAGTGGCTGCGGCACTGGATGCGATGAACTGGAATGAGATCGTTGGCTGTATTGCCGGGGATGATACGATCATGTGCGCTGTGCGGACCGTAGATGATACGATTCTACTGATGGAAAAGATCAAGAAACTACTGGAACAATAGACAGGAGAAAGAATGTTACAAAATTTGCATGTAAAAAATCTGGCGCTAATCGATGAGGCGGAAGTGGATTTCTCTGGTGGACTCAATATCCTGACCGGGGAAACCGGTGCCGGAAAATCAATTATCCTGGGGAGTGTCAGTCTTGCCCTGGGCGGAAGATATTCAGCAGATATGCTTCGTAAGGGAGCCGATAAGGGACTTGTAGAACTGACCTTTTATGTGGAAAATCCGGAAACGGTACGGAAGCTGGAAGAGATGGATCTTTCGCCGGACGGAGGGCAGATCATTATCACCAGACGGTTTAACGGAAACCGAAGTGTGAGCCGGATCAATGGAGAGACTGTGACACTGGGGCGGCTAAAGGAAGCAGCCCAGGTTCTGATCGATATTCACGGACAGCATGAGCATCAGTCACTGTTATATAAAAAAAATCATCTGGCAATTCTGGATGCATTTGCAAAAGAAGCCGGAGAATGGAAGAAAAAAGTGGCGGATTCATACAAGGAATACCGCCGGCTGGAAAAAGAACTTAAGGAAGCCGATAAAGACGAGGCTGAGAGAACCAAAGAGATTTCTTTTCTTGAATTTGAGATTGATGAGATTGAAAATGCAGGAATCACTGCGGCAGAATGCCAGTCGGTAGAAGAAGATTACCGGCGGATGATGCAGGGGAAAAGAATCGCAGAGAATCTGGAAGAGGCGTATCTGTATACAGCAGGAGAAGGCGGTATAAGTGCGGCAGAAGCGATCGGACGGGCAGTGCGTGCGGCGGCTGTGGCGGCAGAACATGATGACAAATCGGGAGAACTGTATGAACAGCTGGTCGAAGTGGAGAATCTGATCGGGGATTCCGGGCGCGAGCTTCGCTGTTATCTGGACAGTCTTTCCTTTGAACCGGAACAGTTCTATGAGACGGAGAGCCGGCTGAACCAGATCAATCATCTGAAGGTCAAATACGGAGATTCGGCAGAGGCAATCCTGCAGCATAAGGCGGATGACGAGGAGCGCCTCCTGATTTTAAAAAATTATGATGAATATTTAAATGAATTAAAGGGAAAACTGAAAAAATCAGAGGAACGTCTGCAAAAAGAATGCGAGGGTCTGTCGGAGATCCGTAAAAAAGAGGCAAAGCTTTTGCAGGCAAAGATCGCAGAAGGACTTCAGGATCTGAATTTCCTGGATGTCTGCTTTGAAATTCGGTTTTCAAAAACCTCCGGGTACACAGTAGAAGGAACGGATGAGGTGGAATTTATGATCTCCATGAATCCGGGTGAACCGACAAGACCGCTTGCAACTGTGGCATCCGGCGGTGAACTTTCCCGCATCATGCTTGCAATCAAGGCAGTCATGGCGGATAAAGATGAGATCGAGACACTGATCTTTGATGAGATTGATGTGGGGATCAGCGGTCGTACCGCACAGAAGGTTTCCGAGAAGATGTGCCTGATCGGCAGGAAACATCAGGTGATCTGCATTACGCATCTGGCACAGATCGCTGCAATGGCAGATACTCATTACCTGATTGAAAAACGGGTGGAAGATCAGATGACAAAGACCAAGATCCGGCAGCTTGACGGGGAAGAATCTGTGCAGGAGCTGGGAAGGATCCTTGGAGGCGCAAAGATTACGGATGCGGTGCTGGAAAACGCACGGGAGATGAAAATTCTGGCATCCGGTTTGAAAAAATAAGATTGAGCACATACTAGAGGCAGGAGAAAAAATCCTGCCTTATTTTTTGCGGAATTTTAGGGAGGAAAAAGGGGTGTGTAATGTCGGTTAGAAGTTATCGGAAAATGTTAAGTGTGTTATTAGCGGTAATCGTGGTTATAGGAGGCGGCTATTGCTACAGGGAATGGCGGGCTGAGAAAGCGGAGAGGGAGGCTTCGGTCAGTGAACTTTCGGGAAACCTTCTGATTCCGGGAGGGATGCCGGTTGGGATCTATATGGAGACGGATGGCGTGATGGTGCTGGGGACGCAGGAAATTAAGGGAAAAGATGGGATCGGTGTGAATCCGGCGAAGCATCTGGTGAAGGAGGGAGATTATATTGTCGGAGTTGATTCTGACAGTATTTATAATAAATCTGAGCTTATCGAACGGGTTAAAAAATTATCGAATAAGTCCGTTATCTTACACATTCGTCGAAAAAAAGTGTATATTGATGTACAACTTCATCCGACAAAAGATGAAGGCGGGGCATATAAACTTGGAATCTGGGTGCGTGATAACGCGCAGGGACTCGGCACAATCACTTTTCTGAATGCGGATAGTGAATACGGTGCGTTGGGACATGGAATACATGATGTAGATACCGGCAAACTGATCGAAATGTCAACGGGAAGATTATATGATACCAGCATTCAGAATATTAAAAAAGGTGAGAACGGAAATCCCGGAGGGATGGAAGGGATCATTGTCTACAATCATTACAATATTTTAGGTTCGATTACTACAAACACAGAGACAGGGATTTATGGGAAATTAGACAGGATTGAGAGAATATTTGACAGCAAAGAAGCTTATCCGGCTGTGGCAAAGGAAGAAATTCAGGTTGGAAAGGCGTATATCCGCTGTGCAGTAAGCGGAAAGACAGAAGATTATACAGTCAGAATCACAAAAGTTGACCTGGATGCCAGGGAGGTGAACAAGGGGATTGAAATTCAGGTTACTGACAAACGGTTACTTAAACTGACCGGTGGGATTGTGCAGGGAATGAGTGGAAGCCCCATCATGCAGAATGGAAAGATTATAGGTGCAGTGACACATGTTTTCGTACAGGATGCGACAAAAGGATACGGAATATTTATCGAAAATATGCTGGAAAATCTGAAAAAAGATTGAAATATGCGAACCTTGTCAGATTTCTGCGACACCATTTGCTTGTATTCGCAGAATACAGAAGGTTATAATAGGTTACATTCCAGTGCAAATTGTCACTTTAAGGAGGGGAAAGGCTTTATGGAAAAACTGAATGTAGCGATTGCTGACGATAACGAAAGAATGTTGAATTTACTAGGAGAAATTGTAGAAAGTGATAAAGATCTCAAACTGGTGGGAAAAGCCAGGAACGGAGAAGATATTTATCACATTATAAGAGATAAACAGCCTGACGTTGTACTTCTTGACCTGATCATGCCGAAAATGGATGGAATCAGTGTGATGGAAATGATAGGCGCAGATAAAACAGTAAAGAAACAGCCGAATTTTATTATTGTAACTGCGATTGGACAGGAGAGGATCACGGAAGATGCCTTCGAAAAAGGAGCAGCCTTCTACATCCTGAAACCATTTCGCAATGAAACAATCCTTCAGCGGATCAAAAGCTCCGGACATGCGGAAAAGAGTGTAGCGCCTTACACAGATTATACCGTATATGCGGAACCTTCTGAGGAGGACCTGGAAACACAGGTGACAGAACTGCTCCATGAAATCGGAATCCCGGCACATATAAAAGGGTATCATTATCTGAGGGATTCCATTCTGATGGCGGTTGACGATATGGAAGTTTTAAATGCGATCACAAAGATCCTGTATCCGACAGTCGCGAAAAAGAACCAGACCACATCGAGCCGTGTTGAACGGGCGATCCGCCATGCGATCGAGGTTGCATGGAGCAGGGGAAAGCTGGATACCTTAGAAGCTCTTTTCGGTTATACAGTAAGTAACGGGAAAGGAAAACCGACCAATTCTGAATTTATTGCTCTGGTCGCAGACACGATCAGACTGAAATCAAAGCGCAGATAATTCTTTTCAAACGAATGAAATTGAGGTATAATTATAAATAAGCCGCGAGAGTAAGGAGGGTGTTAAATGAAAAAAGTATTATTTGTGTCATCTGAAGCAGTTCCGTTTATCAAAACAGGAGGATTAGCCGATGTAGTGGGATCACTACCAAAATATTTTGATAAGAACAAATACGATGTACGTGTTATGCTTCCAAAGTATATGTGCATGAAAGACGAATGGAAAGATAAACTTTCTTATAGACTTCATTTCTATATGGATCTGAACTGGAGACAGCAGTATGTAGGGCTTCTTGAACTTCAGTACGAAGGAATCACTTTTTATTTCATAGACAATGAATATTATTTTAATGGTTCGAAGCCATATGGTGATATTGCATACGATATTGAGAAGTTTGCATTTTTTTCAAAAGCAGCCTTAAGTGCACTGCCACTTCTGGATTTCAGACCGGATATCATTCACTGTCATGACTGGCAGACCGGGCTTGTTCCGATTTATCTGGATAATTTCCGCTATAACAATGAGTTTTTCCGTGGAATCAAGACTGTGATCACCATACATAACCTCAAATTCCAGGGTATCTGGGATAAGAAGACGGTTATGGATATCACCGGACTTCCGGCATACTATTTCTCACCGGATAAGCTGGAAGCATATGACGATGCCAACTATCTGAAAGGCGGAATTGTCTACGCTGACCGTGTGACAACGGTAAGCAGCAGTTACGCGGAAGAGATCAAGACACCGTTTTACGGGGAGAAGCTGGAAGGACTGATGCAGGCAAGATCAAACTGCCTGTCAGGAATTGTCAATGGTATTGATTACGATGATTTTAATCCGGCAACAGATACCAACATTGCAAGAACTTATTCTGTCGAAAACTTCCGCAAGGAGAAAGTGAAAAATAAAATGGCGCTGCAGGAAGAACTCGGACTGGAGAGAGATCCGCACCGTATGATGATCGGTATCGTATCCAGACTGACCGACCAGAAGGGCTTTGACCTGATTGACTGTGTGATGGATGAACTTTGCCAGGATGCGGTTCAGATCGTCGTACTCGGTACCGGAGATGAGAGATACGAGAACATGTTCCGTCATTTCGCATGGAAGTATCCGGATAAGGTATCTGCACAGATCTATTATTCAGAGCCGATGTCTCACAAGATCTATGCATCCTGTGATGCATTCCTGATGCCGTCATTATTTGAACCATGTGGACTGAGCCAGCTGATGAGTCTGAGATATGGTACGGTGCCGATCGTAAGAGAGACAGGCGGACTCAAAGATACTGTAGAAGCTTACAACGAATACGAGAAGACCGGAACCGGATTCAGCTTCACCAATTACAATGCGCATGAGATGCTTGCAACTGTAAGATATGCAGAACAGATTTACTATGACAAGAAGCGTGACTGGAACAAGATCGTAGAGCGTGGTATGGAAAAAGACTTCTCATGGAAGAATTCAGCCAAGCTTTACGAAGAACTTTACGAAAATATGTAAAATGCATTCTGGTAATTTACCGGAAAATATGGTATCATGAAATGAAAAAATTTACAGAGGAGAAACATTCGTTATGAGGATTATAGACAAAATTAAAGCAGACGGAGTACATATTTCCTTTGAAGTGTTTCCACCGAAGACGGATGCGGGCTTTGAATCCGTGTTAAAAGCAACGGATGGGATCGCAGAACTTACCCCGTCATTTATCAGTGTTACCTATGGAGCCGGTGGTGGAACCAGTAAGAATACGGTTAAGATTGCAAGTCATATCAAGAATGACCTGAAGATTCCGGCACTTGCACATCTGACCTGTGTGTCCTCAACCAAGGAAGAGGTACATAAGGTTATCGGACAGCTTCAGAAAGAAGGGATTGAGAATATCCTTGCACTCAGAGGAGATATCCCGCAGGATGGACAGTTTCCGCTTCCGGGACAGTATTCTCATGCCTGTGAACTGATCGAAGACATCAAAAAAATGGGAGACTTCTGCATCGGAGCTGCATGCTATCCGGAAGGACATGTAGAGATGGAACACAAGAAAGATGATATCCGTTATCTCAAAGAAAAGGTAGATTGTGGAGTGGATTTTATTACCACACAGATGTTTTTCAATAATGATATTTTCTATAATTTCCTGTATCGTATCCGTGAACAGGGAATCATGATACCGGTGCTTCCGGGAATCATGCCGATCACAACGAAAAAGCAGCTCGCAAGAAGCTGCGCCCTTTCAGGAACTGCTGTTCCGCAGAGATTCCGTGCGATCGTAGATTATTTTGGAGATGATCCGGCAGCGATGAAGCAGGCGGGAATTGCATATGCGACCGACCAGATCATTGACCTGATCGCAAATGGAGTTCGCAATATCCACGTATATTCGATGAATAAACCGGAAGTAGCTGCTGCAATCATGCAGAACCTTTCAGAAATCGTAAAATAAAGGAACATAAGAAAGATGACAGATGCCAGAACGAAAGAAGCAATTCGTTATCTGGGATATGGAAGACATGCGGTAGATGAACAGACGCTTGCGCTGATCGATGTTTCCTTCGGGGAACTCGATCAGACTACGCAGGCAAAATCCGTCTATCGCATTTTTGACTGTAAAGTTACAGGAGAAGACCAGGTGACGATCGGAAAAATGAATATTAAAAGCAGAAGTCTCGGAAAGAATCTCAGAGGTTGCAAAGAGGCAGTTGTATTTGGCGCAACACTCGGTACCAGTGTCGATATACTGATGAAACGTTATTCACTGACAGATATGGCGAAATCTGTCGTATTGCAGGCATGCGCAGCTGCATATCTGGAGGAGTACTGTGACGATCTGCAGCTTTCGATCGGAGAAGAGTTAAAAGCACAGAATAAATGGCTCAGACCGAGATTCAGTCCGGGGTACGGTGATTTTGATATCCATCATCAGGACGATATCTTACGGATGCTGGATACGGCAAAGAAGATCGGACTTACCATGACAGACAGCTATATGCTCACACCGACAAAATCGGTGACTGCAATCATTGGGATCAGTGATACGCAGGAAAAATGCCACATCAAAGGCTGCGAAGTGTGTGAGAAGAAGGACTGCATTTACAGAAGAAATTAAGGAGCGTAGGGTATGAATATCAGAGAACGTTTGGGAAAAGAACTTTTATTTTTAGATGGAGGAATGGGAACTCTTCTGCAGGCAGAAGGACTTGCACCGGGAGAGCTTCCGGAGACCTGGAACATCGAACATCCGGAAAAGGTGGAAGCGATTCACCGCAGATATTATGAAGCAGGAAGTGATGTGGTTCTTGCAAATACCTTTGGCGCTAATGTCTGCAAATTTCATGATGACAGATATACGGTTGAAGAAGTGATCCGTGCAGGGATTGCAAATGCAAAAAGAGCAGGGGAGCAGATTGGAAAAGAGACTTATGTGGCACTGGATATGGGACCGACCGGAAAGCTATTAAAACCAATGGGAGATCTGGATTTTGATGATGCTTATGAAGCATTTGCAGAAGCCGTCCGCTATGGAGAAAAGTACGGTGCAGACCTGATCCATATCGAGACCATGAGTGACACCTATGAAGTAAAGGCAGCCATTCTTGCAGCAAAAGAAAATTCTTCTCTTCCGGTATTTGTAACCATGATCTTTGATGAAAGAGGAAAGCTTCTGACAGGTGGGGATGTCCCTTCTGTTGTGGCAATGCTGGAAGGACTCCGCGTAGATGCACTGGGGCTGAACTGTGGACTTGGGCCGAAACAGATGCTTCCAATCCTGAACGATTTAAGAAGATATACCTCCCTTCCGATCATTGTGAAGCCAAATGCCGGACTTCCTAAGCAGAAGAACGGGGAAACGTATTACGATGTAGAGCCGGATGAGTTTGCCCGGATCATGCAGGAGGTTGTAAAAGGAGGAGCCTGTGTGATCGGCGGATGCTGCGGAACGACACCGGAGCATATTAAAAAGCTGGTAGAAGAATGCAAAGATCTTCCGCTGCGTGAGATCGAGAAAAAGCATGATACGATCGTATCTTCTTATGGACAGGCTGTGATCCTGGATGATATGCCGCGTATCATCGGAGAAAGAATCAACCCGACCGGAAAGAAAAAATTCAAAGAAGCATTGAAAAATGAAGATATGGACTACATCCTGAAAGAAGCGATCACGCAGCAGGATAAGGGCGCGCACATTCTGGATGTCAATGTAGGACTTCCGGATATTGACGAAGTTGCCATGATGGAAAAAGTTGTAAAAGAACTGCAGAGCGTGACCAGTCTTCCACTTCAGATTGACACAGTAGATGGAAAGGCTATGGAACGTGCAATGCGCATCTACAATGGAAAGCCGATGATCAACTCTGTAAACGGAAAGCAGGTTTCTATGGACGAAGTATTCCCTCTGATCCGGAAATACGGCGGTGTGGTTGTCGGACTGACCATTGATGAAGAGGGGATTCCGAAGGACGCAGAAGGCCGTGTGCGTGTTGCGGGTAAAATCATCAACGAAGCAGCCAAATACGGAATCGACAAGAAAGATATTGTGATCGACGTGCTGACCATGACCATCAGTTCGGAAAAAGACGGGGCAAAGGTTACTCTGGAAGCACTGAAGAGAGTACGGGAAGAATTCGGGGTCAGAACCGTTCTTGGAGTATCGAATATTTCTTTTGGACTTCCAAGGCGCCCGATCGTCAACAGCTATTTCTATGCGATGGCAATGCAGAACGGACTGACGGCAGGAATCATCAATCCATCCTCAGAAGATATGATGAAAGCTTATCGTTCTTATAATGCACTGATGGGCTTTGATGAAAATTGTACGAATTATATCAGTACTTATGCGGGAACCACAGAGACGGTGACAGTCCAGGCATCGCAGGCAGCTGCAGCAGCCGGAAATGCACCAAAAGCTGCAGGCGTTGAGATGACACTCAAATATGCGATCGAGAGAGGGCTGAAAGAAGAGGCACATCATATCACCCGTGACCTGATCGGTACGAGGGAACCGCTGGATATCATCCAGGAGGAACTGATCCCGGCACTCAATGTAGTCGGTGAAGGTTTTGAAAAGGGAACCGTCTTCCTTCCGCAACTTCTGATGAGTGCGGATGCTGCGAAGATTGCCTTTGCAGTTATCAAGGATGTGCTTGCTTCATCCGGACAGGAAGAAGAAAAGAAGGAGAAGATCATCCTTGCTACCGTGAAAGGTGATATCCATGATATCGGAAAGAATATAGTGAAAGTTCTTCTTGAAAATTATGGTTTTGATGTGATCGATCTCGGAAAGGATGTGCCGCCGGAGGCAATCGTAGAAAAAGCAGTTGAGGAGAATGTCACTTTGGTAGGCTTAAGTGCGCTGATGACCACAACTGTAGTCAGCATGGAAGAGACGATCAAACTCTTAAGAGAGAAAAAACCGGACTGCAAAGTCATGGTAGGCGGGGCTGTTCTGAACCAGGATTACGCGGATATGATCGGGGCAGATTTCTATGGAAAAGATGCCATGCAGTCCGTACACTATGCGCAGAAATTTTTTGGCATGGTGGAGTAGGAACTGCAAGGCAGATACAAAAGGTCGAAATTGTATGTGAAAACGCTAAAAAAGTTTGGAAAATTTTTTTGTATATGCTATAATATGCATAAATCAAGGAGAAAAGAAAATGATAGCATGGGAGGCATGACAAGATGGCATTTTTTTCAACACTGATTTCTACGGTATTGAAAATGCTCTTTATCGGAGTGTTTGCAGTCGGAGGGGTTTTTGCAGGCAAGAAGCTTCGCGAAAGAAAAGACGCAAAGAATTCAGAGACTAAGTAGAATGGAAAAAAGAAGGAATCGCAGAAAATGCGGTTCCTTTTTAAATTTCATTATATTGACAAGCCATCAAAATCTCTTTATAATTAGAATTTAGCTGATAGAAGCGAGGAGGATAAAGATGAAAGCTTACGGAGTTAACGAACTTAGACGCATGTTTCTTGACTTTTTTGAGAGCAAAGGTCATTTAAAAATGAAAAGCTTTTCGCTGGTGCCGCACAATGATAACAGCCTTCTGCTGATCAATTCAGGAATGGCACCGCTGAAACCATATTTTACAGGACAGGAGATCCCACCGAGACGCCGTGTGACAACCTGTCAGAAATGTATCCGTACAGGAGATATCGAGAACGTAGGAAAGACTGCACGTCACGGTACTTTCTTTGAAATGCTTGGTAACTTCTCATTCGGTGATTACTTTAAGACAGAAGCAATCCACTGGTCATGGGAATTCCTGACAGAAGTGGTTGGACTGGATCCGGATCGTCTGTACCCGTCCGTATATGAAGACGATGATGAGGCATGGAAGATCTGGAACGAAGAGATTGGTATTGCACCGGAGAGAATTTTCCGTTTTGGAAAAGAAGACAACTTCTGGGAGCATGGATCAGGTCCGTGCGGTCCGTGTTCAGAGATTTACTATGACCGTGGAGAAAAATACGGATGCGGTAAACCGGGATGTACAGTAGGCTGCGAATGTGACCGTTATATGGAGATCTGGAACAACGTATTTTCACAGTTCGACAATGATGGACATGGAAACTACAGCGAACTGAAGCAGAAGAATATTGATACCGGTATGGGACTTGAGAGACTTGCATGTATCGTACAGGATGTAGATTCTATGTTCGATATTGATACTTTAAAAGCACTGCGTGACCAGGTATGTGAGATCGCAGGAGTATCTTATGGAGATAATGAAAGCACAGACGTATCTCTGCGTGTAATCACAGACCATGTGCGTTCTGTATCTTTCATGATCTCTGATGGTATTATGCCGTCTAATGAAGGAAGAGGATATGTTCTTCGCCGTCTTCTCCGCCGTGCATGCCGTCACGGAAGACTTCTGAACGTTGCACCGGGATTCCTTACAGATCTTGCTGCAACTGTGATCGAAGGCTCTAAAGACGGATATCCGGAGCTGGAAGAAAAGAAAGACTTTATCATGAATGTCATCCGCAAGGAAGAAGAGCAGTTTGAGAAGACCATCGACCAGGGGCTTGTCATTCTGAATGAGATGAAAGAAAAGATGGCAGAAGAAGGAACAAAGACTCTGTCCGGAGAAGATGCGTTCAAATTATATGATACCTATGGATTCCCAATCGATCTTACCAAAGAGATCCTGGAAGAAGAAGGTATAGATATTGATGAAGAGGGATTTAAAGCCGCAATGGAAGTTCAGCGTCAGACTGCAAGAAAAGCACGTAAGGCAACGAACTACATGGGAGCAGATGCAACCGTATACGAATCCATCGATCCGTCTGTAACTTCTAAGTTTGTCGGATACGAGCATCTGGAATATGAATCGAAGATTACGGTACTTACCACAGAAGATGAGATCGTAGACGCTCTTTCTGACGGTGAGAGAGGAACCATCTTTGTAGATGAGACTCCGTTCTACGCAACAAGCGGTGGACAGGAAGCCGACCACGGTGTGATCAAATGCGGTGACGGTGAATTTGTTGTGGAAGATGTGAAGAAGATGCTTGGTGGCAAGATCGGTCATATCGGTTATATGGCAAAGGGTATGATGAAGGTTGGAGATCAGGTTACTCTGACCGTTGATTCGCAGAGACGTGTGCTTTGTGCAAGAAACCACAGTGCGACCCATCTGCTTCAGAAAGCACTCCGTACCGTACTTGGTACACATGTAGAACAGTCCGGATCTTATGTAGACGACAAGAGACTTCGTTTCGACTTCTCTCATTTCTCGGCAATGACACCGGAAGAACTGCAGAAAGTAGAAGATATGGTAAATGAAAGCATTTCCAGATCTCTGCCGGTTGTCATTAAGAACATGCCGATCGAAGAAGCAAGAAAGACCGGAGCACAGGCTCTGTTCGGTGAGAAATACGGCGACATTGTCCGTGTTGTAAATATGGGAGATTACTCTATTGAGTTCTGCGGTGGTACACATGTTGCCAATACAAGCGAGATCGGAGCATTCAAGATCCTGTCTGAAAGTGGTGTGGCAGCAGGGGTACGCCGTATCGAAGCACTTACATCCAAAGGACTGATGGATTATTATGGAGAACTGGAACAGTTGCTTCATGAAGCAGCCAAGCTCCTGAAAGCAACTCCGGATACTGTATCTGAGAAGATCGCACACCTTCAGGCTGAGAACAAAGAACTTCACAGTGAAGTAGAAAGCCTGAAGAGCAAGCTTGCAAAAGATGCCATGGGTGATGTGATGGATCAGGTAGAAGAAGTAGCCGGCGTAAAAGTGATTGCTGTCAGCGTAGAAGATATGGACATGAACGGACTGCGTGACCTTGGAGACCAGCTCAAGGAGAAGATCGGAGAAGGCGTGGTCGTGATCGCATCCAGCGCGAACGGCAAGGTAAGCCTGATGGCTACAGCAACAGATGAAGCAATGAAGAAGGGTGCTCACGCAGGCAACCTGATCAAGGCAATCGCTTCCTGTGTAGGTGGCGGCGGCGGTGGACGTCCGAACATGGCACAGGCTGGCGGAAAGAACCCGGCTGGAATCCCGGATGCCCTTGCAAAAGTCAAAGAGGTACTGGCAGAACAGATAAAATAATGCCGGAAAATGACAGATTTATGCATATTTTTCCTATTTTTCAAAAAATTCTTGACTGAGATGAAAAATATGATATAATCTAATGTAGTGCAATAAATATACCCGAACAGTCGTATGATGCACAATACCAGGCTGGAGGGGAGGTTAGGTGTGAGACTATGTCAAATGTAATCGTTAAAGAAAACGAAACGTTAGATAGTGCTTTACGCAGATTCAAAAGAAACTGTGCCAAAGCAGGAATTCAGCAGGAGATTCGCAAAAGAGAACATTACGAAAAACCAAGCGTTAGACGTAAAAAGAAATCTGAAGCTGCTAGAAAACGTAAATATAACTAATATGTGCAGAACAATAATGGAGGGTTTATGATTCATAAACCCTCCATTTTTACAGGAAAATTTTATGTGGTGGAATAGGATAATATTTGGAATAGATGGATATGAGGTTGTGATGTGGTTTCTGACTTACAGCATGATGGGATGGCTGGTGGAATCCATCTATATGTCATTTTGTAATCATAAGATTACGAACAGGGGCTTTGCAAAAGGTCCGTTTTGCCCGATCTACGGGTTTGGTGCTCTTACGGTGTTTTTTATATTACGTCCGTATAGCGACAATAGTATACTGCTGTTTTTCCTGGGATCGTTTCTTGCAACGACGTTGGAATTTCTGACGGCACTTGTGATGAAGCGCATTTTCGGTGAGATCTGGTGGGATTACCATGAGAAGCCATTTAACTACAGGGGGATCATCTGTCTGGAGAGTTCGATCGCATGGGGATTCTATACGTTGTTCCTTTTTATGTTCCTGCAGAACATAGTTGCAGCGTTTGTTGCCATGATACCGGTTCGTGCAGGGCGTGCAATTGGCAATCTGATCCTGATTGGATACATTATGGATTTTTCCGCGACAATTTATCGCCAGAAGAAAGAAAATCTTCGGGAAAGCATGGATGAGGAACAAATACAGCAGATTGAACAAGCAAAAGACAAAATGAAAGATAATTTTTTGACATAATTGTTGTTGACAAAACCATAGACTGTGGTCTATACTGTGTCTTGTAAACGACAAGGACGTCATGTACAGTTAGTACATGGCGTCTTTTTGTTTAGCGGTAAATTCCGAAGGGATTTCCTGCTAAACAAAAGGCACATTCTTTTACACATTTTTATTCGAAGTCCGGAACGAATAGCATGAAGTAGTATATGATCAAAAGAAGGAAAGCGAGGAGATTCTTATGAAACTCAAAGACACAGGACTCACAGCAGAAGAATTAAAGGACATTGTAAAAAAATATATGGTAGAAACCTATGCAAGATATGATTTTATCGCAGAACGTGCAGAAGGTATGTATCTCTACGATGAAAAAGGAGTAGCTTACCTCGACTTTTATGGTGGAGTTGCCGTAAATACACCAGGTAACAGAAATCCGAAGGTTGTCGCAGCAGTAAAAGACCAGCTTGATGACATCATGCATACATTCAATTACCCATACACAATTCCACAGGCACTTCTCGCAAAGAAGATCTGTGACACGATCGGAATGGATAAGATTTTCTTCCAGAACTCAGGAACAGAAGCCAACGAATGTATGATCAAGATGGCAAGAAAATACGGCGTTGAAAAATATGGCCCGGAACATTACCATATCGTAACAGCAATCAATGGTTTCCACGGAAGAACATACGGAGCACTTTCCGCAACAGGACAGCCGGATAATGCATGCCAGCTTGGATTCAAACCGATGCTTCCGGGATTCTCCTACGCAGAATATAACAACCTTGAAGATTTCAAGTCAAAAGTAACAGATAACACGATCGCGATCATGATCGAGCCGGTACAGGGCGAAGGTGGTGTACATCCGGCAACACAGGAATTTATCGAAGGACTTCGTAAACTCTGTAATGAAAGAGGTATGCTTCTCCTTCTCGATGAAGTACAGACCGGATGGGGACGTACAGGATCTCCAATGGCATTCATGGGATATGGTGTAAAACCTGACTGTGTAACGATGGCAAAAGCTATGGGAGGCGGAATGCCGATCGGTGCATGCTGCGCAAGCGAAGAAGTAGCTGCAGTATTTACATCAGGAACACATGGCTCTACATACGGTGGACATCCACTTGCATGTGCCGCATCTCTTGCTTCCATTTCTGAAATCCTCGACAAAGATTTAAGTGGAAATGCAAAAGTAATGGGTGAATACATGAAAGAAAAACTTGCAGAGCTTCCACATGTAAAAGAAGCAAGAGGAAAAGGACTTCTGGTAGGATGCGAATACGATATTCCGATCGCTCTTGAAGTAAAATGGGCATGCTTCAGAAGAAGACTTCTGATCACAGCGATCGGCGACAGCGTAAACCGTATGATCCCGCCGCTGATCCTTGCAAAAGAACACGTAGATCAGGCAATCGAGATCATGAGAGATGCAATCAACGAAGTTGCTGCAAAATATGAGGCAGATCAGAAGACTGCATAGTATAGACATTCCTCCGACTTATTGATATAATTGTATAAAAAATAGAGTACCGGCACAGAAATCCCCCAGTTTCTGTGCCGGTTTTTGAGGTGAAAAATATGTTAGAAAGAATGCAGCTTTTTCCGCTGAATTTTTATAAAAAAGCGAAATTTAACGGAAGTATGGGAAAAATGAACTATCGCCTGGCGAAAGAAGAAAAAAAGACCGATGAGGAAAATTCAGAAACGATTCTTGTCGGAAGTATCTGGGAAGGACCGTTTATTTATGATAAGATTCCACAGGAAAAGATCACAAAGAGAGAATTCCCATTTGCAGAAGAAGGAATCTGTCAGGCAATGGACTGGTTCAATGAGGAAGGCGAAAAAATGAACCGGGAAGTGTAAAGAAAGGTTCTATTTTCCTGTCAGAAGGCTTATTTATATAGTATCGATGGATGGAAAAAAGGAGTCTTATGATGCGCAAATTTCTGGCAGGTCTGCTTGGCATGGTTCTGTGCGTGCAGACCGTATATGGGATCCCGGTCCGGGCGGCAGATGTTTTCGAGCCGGGAGAAAGACCGAAAGCTATGCAGGATGTGATCCGGCAGGAGGATCCGGAGCAGACGAACAGAGACAATTCGGGCAATCTGACCGATCTGGAACTATCTGCTGAGTCTGCAGTTATTATGGAAGCTTCCGGAGGTCAGGTTCTCTTAGAAAAAAATGCGGATGAGAAAAGGCCCCCGGCGAGTGTGACAAAGGTTATGACGCTGCTTCTGATCTTTGATGCACTGGCAGACGGAACGATCACGCCGGATACCGAAGTCACAACTTCTGAGTACGCTGCATCGATGGGCGGATCCCAGGTATTTCTGGAAGCTGGTGAGAAGCAGACTGTGGATACAATGATCAAGTGCATTGCTGTGGCAAGTGCCAATGATGCCTGCGTGGCGATGGCAGAAAAGATTGCCGGGAATGAACCGGCTTTTGTGGAAAAGATGAATCAGAGATCGGCAGGGCTTGGAATGACGAATACCCATTTTGTCAACTGCAATGGACTGGACACGGAAGGGCATCTGACGACAGCGAGAGACATTGCACTGATGTCACGGGAACTGATCACGAAGTATCCACAGATCGAGAACTACTCAACGATCTGGATGGAAAATATTACCCACACTACGGCAAAGGGCAGCAGTGAATTCGGACTGAGTAATACCAACAAACTGATCCGGCAGTATGAATACGCAACCGGACTGAAGACCGGATCCACAAGCGGTGCGAAGTTCTGCCTGTCTGCAACGGCAAGAAAAGACGGGGTCAATATGATTGCGGTTGTGATGGCAGAGCCGGATTCTAAGACACGGATAAAGGATGCCATTGCCATGTTAAACTATGGCTTTGGGAAATGCAGTATTTACCAGGATGAAAAGGCACTGGAAAAAATTGTGTATGCCGAAGTGAAACATGGAATGCAGGAGAAGGCAAAGGGAGAGACGCTGGAGGGCTTCCGGTATGTGGATACCAGTGGATCAGATCTGTCTGCCGTGGAAAAAGAGGTACAGATACAGAAACAGACTGCCCCGGTAAAGAAAGGCGACCAGATCGGAGAAGTCATTTACCGGCTGAATGAGAAAACCATCGGAAGCGTTCCGGTTTATGCGACAGAAGGTGTCGGGGAGTTGACATTTGGGGGCGCATTCCTTAAAATTCTGGAAGAAATGATGGTATAACGAAAGAGGGAAGAGATGAAGACAACAGGGATTATCGTATTGATACTGGTGATTTTTGCAGCAGCAGTTCTTGCAGAAGTATGGCGGGAGCTGCACTGCTTCAAGATTACAAGATACCGGATCAGAACCAGTAAAATAAAGGGAGATGCCGGAAAAGTACGGATTGCTTTCTTAAGTGATCTGCATAATCATGTCTATGGAAAAGAGAATGAGGAGCTGCTTTTGGCGATCAGGGAAGCAAAGCCGGATCTGATCCTGGCAGGCGGCGATATGCTGGTCGGGAAAGCCGGAAGAGACTGGACACCGGCAGCGGATTTGATGAAAAAACTTCCACAGATCGCACCGGTCTGGTGCTGTAATGGCAATCATGAGCAGAGAATGCATGAGCAGCCGGAGATTTACGGCAAAGAATATGGATATTATGAGAATGAACTGAAAAAGGCAGGGATTCATGTCCTGGTGAATGGATCAGAAGAGATCCCGGTAAACGGGATGAAGCTGCGCTTATATGGGATGGAGCTTCCATTTGGATGCTATAAAAAAGGATGGAAGGTGTGTCCGCTTACGACTGGCGAGATGGAAGAACGGATTGGCAGTGCAGAGACGGACGCATACTGCATTTTAATGGCACATCATCCGCTTTACGCAGAAACCTATTGGAAGTGGGGAGCAGATCTGGTGCTGTCCGGACATTTACATGGCGGGATTGCCAGACTTCCACTGCTTGGCGGTGTGATCAGTCCGCAGTTCCGTCTGTTTCCACGCTACAGCGGGGACTGTTATGAAAAAGACGGGAAATATATTGTGGTCAGCAAAGGGCTCGGAACCCACACGATCAATTTCCGCTTCTGGAATCCGGCAGAGTTAGTCGTACTTGATATCATCCCGGCTTTCCTGTATAATAAATAAGGTTATCGACAATTTGACTGGAAAGGATATCTATGGGAAAAGGAATACCGGTAAAGCTGCAGGTTTTTGAGGGACCTCTGGATCTGCTCTTACATTTGATCGATAAAAATAAAATAGACATCTACGATATTCCGATCGTAGAGATCACCAACCAGTATATGGAATATATCCAGGCGATGGACAGAGCAGACCTGAATGTCATGAGTGAATTTCTGGTCATGGCGGCGACACTTCTGGACATCAAATGCAAGATGCTTCTTCCAAAGGAAGTCAATGAAGAGGGCGAGGAAGAAGATCCGCGTCAGGAACTGGTAGAGCAGCTTTTGCAGTACAAGATGTACAAATACATGTCTTATGAACTGCGTGACCGCCAGGTGGACGGAGAAAAGCTGTTCTATAAGGGAGCGACTATTCCGGATGAAGTAAAGAAATACGAAGAACCGGTAGATCTGGATACGCTTCTTGACGGGCTGACCCTGACGAAGCTGAATGATATTTTTCAGGATATCCTGAAAAGACAGGCAGATAAGACGGATCCGATCCGAAGTAAGTTCGGCAAGATCGAGAAAGAAGAGGTTACGCTTCCGGAGAAACTGGAATATGTTTATGAGTATGCAAAGGTACATCACAGATTCAGTTTTCGGGATCTCCTGAAAAAGCAGGCATCCAAGGTACAGATCATTGTCACCTTCCTGGCGGTGCTGGAGCTGATGAAGACAGGAGAGATACAGGTATATCAGGAACATACGTTTGATGATATCATCATTACATCGGACGAGGGACTGCGGCAAGGAGTATAGAAGAAAATGAGAACAAAACAGTTGGAGAGTATCATAGAGGCAATCCTGTTCACTATGGGAGATTCGGTCGAGGTGAGTAAGATCGCATCCGCGATCGAGCAGGATGTGCCGACGACGGAGAAACTTATCCATAATATGATGGACAAGTATCAGAAAGAGGAGCGTGGCATCCGGATCATCGAACTGGATCATGCATATCAGCTCTGTAGCAAACCGGAGATGTATGAGTATCTGATCCGGATCGCAAAGCAGCCGAAAAAGTATGTTCTGACAGATGTCATGCTGGAGACGCTTTCAATCATTGCTTACCGTCAGCCGATCACCAAGCTGGAGATTGAGAAGATTCGCGGAGTCAAATCGGATCATGCGGTAAACAAGCTGATCGAGTACAATCTGGTCTGCGAGCTTGGGCGCCTTGATGCACCGGGACGTCCGCTGCTTTTTGGAACAACCGAAGAATTTCTGCGCAGATTCAGTGTGCAGTCTTTAGATGATCTCCCGGGCATTGAACCGGAGAAGCTGGAGACATTCAAAGAAGAAGCGGAAGATGAGGCACAGATCCGGCTGAATATTTAAAATGGAATCCATAGTATAAACGCCCGTCCCTGTTCATAAAATGGAACAGAAAAGAGCAGGAGGGAGACCGGGGCGCATGAAAAAGAATGAAAAGAAGAGGAATGGAATACCGGCACGGACCAGAAGAGGGATTCTGGCAGCGTGCATGGTATTCTTTTTTAGTTTGCAGATTTTTCAAGGAAAGATGCTATGGAGAGAATCCACAGGAGAAAGTCCGAGTAAGGTCTTATCCGGGAAAGTGCCTGCGGAAGAAAATGAACGGACACAGATAATGGAGACTACGCAGCAAAAGGAACCGGTCTCGGATGCGCAGACTGCACAGGAAAAAGAAACCCGTGAGCAGGAAAGGGAGCAGCTTCTTACCCGACTCTATGCCCGTTCCGCTGCGCTGGTGGATGCGGACAGCGGCAGGGTTCTGCTCGGAAAAGAAGAGCATGTAATGCGCCCGATGGCAAGTACAACGAAGATCATGACCTGCATTCTTGCGCTGGAAAAGGGAAATCCGAAGGACCTGGTGACAGCCTCTGCAAATGCGGTCGCGCAGCCGAAGGTTCATCTGGGAATGCACGAAGGGGAAGCGTTTTATCTGGGGGATCTTCTATATTCCCTGATGCTGGAATCCCATAATGATTCTGCAGTGGCGATCGCGGAACACCTTGCAGGATCCGTTCCGCAATTTGCCGGGTGGATGAATGAAAAGGCAGAAGAGATCGGATGCACTGAGGCACATTTTGTTACGCCAAACGGATTGGATGGAGAGGATGTGGGCGGTGTGCACAGCATTTCAGCTGCAGATCTGGCAAAAATCATGAGCTACTGTGTCCTGCGTTCTCCCAAAGCTGCAGAATTTCTTGCGATCACGCAAATGCCGGCATACAGCTTTTCTGATGCTGAGGGAAAGGAGAATTTTAGCTGCAGCAACCACAATGCATTTCTTCAGATGATGGATGGCGCGATTTCCGGGAAAACAGGGTTTACCGGGGATGCCGGATATTGCTATGTAGGGGCTTTACAGAGTGAGGATCGTACATTTGTAGTGGCACTGCTTGCCTGTGGCTGGCCAAACAACAAGAATTATAAATGGACAGATACCAGAAAACTGATGGAGTACGGAATGGCACACTATCGTTACGATGAGGTGTGGAAAATACCGGAGCTTTCGAAAATACCCGTGGAAAACGGTGTTTCCCAAAATGGTTTGTTTGGAAAAGCAGCAGTGGAAGTGGAAATCAAAGGAAAAGAAAGTCCGGGTAAGATTCTGGTCGGAGATGATGATGTGGCAGAAGAAAAGACAGAAGTACCGGAAAAACTGGATGCGCCGGTGAAAAGCGGAACACCGGTCGGACAGATCACGTATCTCTTAAACGGGGAGAAATGGGGGAGCTGCCAGGCTGTTGTAAAAGAAACAGTCAGACGGAGAACATTTACCTGGATAGCCATGAAAATGTGTGAAATGTTTTACCAATTTAATTTTTAAAACACGAGAAGAATAAAATAGATCAAGAAAATTGCTTAAATTCATCAATGGACTTTCGCGATAAGATATGTTAGCATTAGCTAGACAACAAAATAAGACAAGAAAGTTGACGGATATTTGTGAAAAGTCAGGAATTAGGCAAATTGTGTGATTTTTATGAAAAATTTCTTGTTTTTTCATATGAACAGAAGAAAAAGCAGATGCCGCCCTTTCCAATTAAATAAAAGGAGAGAAACAAAATGGAAAATTGTAAAAAATACGAGAGACAATATTTTATGCCTCCGAAATTTGAATATGATTGGGTGAAAAAAGATTATGTAGACGCACCGCCGATCTGGTGCAGCGTTGACCTGCGTGATGGAAACCAGGCACTGATCGAGCCGATGAGTCTGGATGAAAAGCTGGAATTCTTCCAGTTATTGGTTGATGTGGGATTCAAAGAGATCGAAGTCGGATTCCCGGCAGCATCTGAGACAGAGTACCAGTTCATGCGTACCCTGATCGAGAAAGACATGATTCCGGATGACGTGACTGTCCAGGTACTGACACAGGCAAGAGAGCACATCATCAAACGTACCTTTGAAGCCGTACAGGGAGCACCACATGCTGTGATCCACGTGTACAACTCAACCTCTGTTGCACAGAGAGAACAGGTTTTCAAAAAAGACAAAGAACAGGTAAAACAAATCGCCATCGACGGAGCAAAGCTGTTAAAACAGCTTGCTGATCAGACAGAAGGAAACTTTACTTTCGAGTACAGTCCGGAAAGCTTTTCAGGAACAGAGGTGGACTATGCAGTGGATGTCTGCAATGCAGTACTGGATGTATGGCAGCCGACAAAAGATAAAAAAGTAATCATCAACATTCCGACAACCGTAGAAAACGCAATGCCGCATGTATTTGCAGGACAGGTGGAATATGTAGATAAGAATCTGAAATACCGTGATGGCGTGGTACTCAGCCTTCACCCACACAACGACCGTGGATGCGGTGTGGCAACTGCTGAAATGGGTATTCTTGCAGGTGCAGACCGTATCGAAGGAACCTTATTTGGAAATGGAGAACGTACCGGTAACGTGGATATCGTGACACTGGCACTCAATATGTTCTCACAGGGTGTAGATCCGGGACTGGATTTCACTGACATTCCAAAGATCCGTGAAATCTACGAACGCCTGACCAGAATGCATGTCTATGAAAGACAGCCATATGCAGGAGATCTGGTATTTACCGCATTCTCCGGCTCCCATCAGGATGCCATCGCAAAAGGTATGGCATGGCGTGAAGCGGAAGAAAGAGATCACTGGACCGTACCGTATCTGCCGATTGATCCGAAGGACATCGGAAGAACTTACGATAAAGATGTTATCCGTATCAACAGCCAGTCAGGAAAAGGCGGTGTAAGCTACATTCTGAAACAGAACTTTGGCATCAGCGTTCCGAAAGAAATGCGTGAAGAAGTCGGCTACATGGTAAAAGATGTATCCGATAAAGCACACAAGGAGCTGACTCCGGACTGGGTATACCACATTTTTGAAGATCATTATGTAAATTACAAAGGAATCTTCTCTATCGATGAATGCCACTTCAAACAGGAAGATGGAATTATAGCAGATGCAACCATTTCCCATGCAAATGGAAAACGTGTGGTAACAGCAGGCGGTAACGGACGTCTTGACGCAGTCAGCAATGCGATCAAACAGTACTTTGGTATCAGCTATGAACTGAGCTTCTACGAAGAACATTCCCTGACACGTGGTTCTTCTTCCAAGGCATGTGCTTATGTAGGTGTCATCTGCAATGGAAAGACCTACTGGGGAGTCGGAATTGATGCCGATATCATCAAAGCTTCTATTGAGGCATTGACAGTTGCTGTCAATAAGATCGATGAACTGAAGAATGTGAATGAATGTAAAGATGAAAGAATGGTAGAGATCATGAACTATATCCAGGCAAATTATCTGGATGTATCTTTAGATGATCTGGCAGAAAAATTCTTCCTGTCCAAACCGTATCTTTCTAAATATATCAAAGAAAAATCCGGAATGACTTTCGGGGATATTGTCAAAAAAGTCAGAATGAAAAAGGCACGTGCCCTGTTAAAGAGCAGCAGCATGACCGTTGAAAATATTGCACTGACCGTTGGATATCAGAATGTAGAGCATTTCAACAGACTTTTCAAGAAGGCGTACAATATCACACCGGTACAGTTCCGCAACCAGAAATAAATAATACATAAAAATGACGAAAAAAGGGCGCAAAAAACGGGGAAAAGACGTTTTTTGCGTTCTTTTTTTGTCAATGTTTATGAATGTGAACAAAAATTCATATTTACAGACGAAAATATTGACAAAGTGAACAAAAAAAAGTAAGATACTTGTATGTTCAAAATAAAAAACAAAAGTTAAAAATTATGAAACAAGGAGGAGTGAAGACATCTGAGGATGGGGAAAAATTAACGATTGTTTTTTGTTGAATGAATTGAATACAAAAGGTTATTTTGGAGGGAAAAATAATGAACGAACATGATGAGGCGTTAAGAAAACAAACCGCCTTTTTAGGACAGCCAAAGGGTGTGGGAACCCTGAGCTTTATGCAGCTTTGTAACTCTTTTGCAAACTATGCGATGAGTGCGGTACTGATTTACTACTTATACGCAAATGCACCGGAAGGACTTGGATTCAGCAAGGCAAATGCAGCACAGCTGATCTCTTTATATTCAACAGTTGTCGTACTGACAGGTATTGTCGGAAGCTTTGTCTGCGACCGTATCTTAGGATGTCGGAAGTCTTTATTTATAGCAAGATCACTTTCATTTATTGGATATGTATGCCTTGCATTACCACTTGGTGTTCCTGGCTATGGAATCGCTATGGGATGTCTGGCAATCGGACCGATGTTCGGTGGCAGATGTCTGGATGCTCTTCTTGGAAAATTCTATGATGAATCCGATGGAAGACGTGACAGCGCTTACACGATTTCTTACGTAATTTCCAACATTGGTGCAGCAGCTCCGGTACTTTCCGGTGCAATCGCAGCAGCACTCGGATACCATGCAGCATTCGCGGCATGTGCAGTCCTTGCATTCCTGGGTATCGTTGTATATGCAGTTACATACAAACCGTTCTTCGGTAATATCGGTATTGAACCGGATGATCCGCTTCCGGATGATAAGAAACGTTCTTTCATCACAAAGATGATCATTGTACTTGTTATCTGCGCAGTTGTTCTTGCAACGCTTTTTGCAACAGGAACATTAAGTATTTCTGTATTCTCAAATGTAATCAGTACTGTATCGATCATTATCCCGATCGTATACCTGGTAGTTATTTACAAAAGTAAAAAGACAGAGCCACATGAGAAGAAGAAAATTCTCTGCCTGGTTCCGCCGTTCATCTGTAACGCAGTTACCCTGCTGATCTGGACACAGACAATTTCAATCCTTGCAATCTTCTATGAAGAAAAGGTTAACCGTGTACTGTTCGGAATTGAAGTGCCTGCAGCATCTATGCAGACAATCCCAGCAGTATTTGCAGTTATCATCGGAAGTATCCTGACAGCAGTATGGACAAAACTCGGAAAGAAACAGCCATACGGAACCACAAAGATGGGTATCGGAACAATCTTCTGGGGATTTGGAGCTTTAATCATTGCACTCCTCTATGTAATCTATCCTGGAGATGCAAAAGTCAGCGCATGGTGGATCGTATTATTCTATGCAATCCTGATGCTTGGTGAAGGATTTACCTGCCCGATCGGTTACTCAATCACGGCTGTTGCAGCACCGAAGGCATTCATGACACAGATGATGACAATCTGGTCAATGTCACAGTCTACAGGAGCTGCTCTTAACACGCTGCTTACAAACTTCTACAAAGAAGGAAGCGAAATTCCGTTCTTCGTAGCAATCGGTTTGGGTGTATGTGCAGTCGGTGCGGTTGTAGCAATCTTCAGTAAAAAGCTTGCAGTCGGAATGGGACTGGACAAGAACGCAGAAGCATAAAAGATCAGGAAATAAGTTTATGTTTCAGGAGGATGAAAAATAAATGTCAGAGAATTGTAATTATGCACCGGTCGAAAAAGTCATTCTGATCGATGACAGAAGAATTGAGATTTATTGGGGCGAACAGATGCGCCGTGCTGATAATGAAAACGATTATCTGGTAAAATACAAAGGGGAAGTACAGGAACTGGTACACTGGACCAGTGATATGACATGGGATTATGGTACGGTATACCAGAAAGAATCCATGCGTACCACACTTTCCCTGGTTCATCCGGTTGATCCGGAATGTGCAGGAGAGGTTACCGTACAGGTTGTCGGAAAGCTGACTGATGTAAAAGACAGACCGGCAGACAATGAAAAGGTCTACCAGACCGTGTATCAGCCATATTATGTAGTCCGCAAAAAAGGAACCTCCGGTATTGTAGTAAAAGCCGGAGAAAAAACAACACCGGTCGTAGTGGATAAAGCACTTGCAATTATTGATATGATGCTTGAAAAGATCCCGGAAGTAGCAGAAGAGCTCGTCCGCAGAGGCGCAGAGGTATCTGTGTTCGGACTGCTTGAGAATGCTTATGATGTCCCGGAACACAGAATGGGATATCTGCTTGCAACCCGCCACGTGGCAGGTTACGGCGGTGAGATGACGAATCCGGCATCCTCTATTTCAGAGGCAAATGTGATCCGTCTCAGAACCGGAAGATATGCAACCAGTTATCCAAATGAGATGATCCTTGTGCATGAATTCGGACATGCGATCCATCTGGTTGGAATGAATGGTCTGAAAGACCAGACGCTTGCAGACATGATCCGGAAAGCATATCAGCATGCCAGCGACAATGGTTTGTGGCCGGACACTTATGCGATCAGCAATTACGAAGAGTATTTTGCAACCTTAAGTACTGTCTGGTTCAATGTCATGCAGGAAGGTGTTGACGGACGATGGGATGGTATCCGCGGACCGGTCAACACAAGAGAGGAACTGAAGGTCTATGATCCGGAAGGATATGAGCTGATGAAGCACATTTATCCGGAGAAGACACTTCCGGAACCTTGGCATTATAATGTAAACATCTATGATATTGATGGAAAACCATACAAATCATATGATGAAAATATGAAATTCAACTTGGATTTCATTCAGTAGGAGATGGAACAATGAATACACGCATACAGAAAATTGTAGATGCTGTAAAGAAAAATGGTCATGACGGAATTGTGATCAGCAAAGGCAGCGACATCAAGTATCTGACCGGCTTTACCGGAGAATATGGAGTTGCAGTCCTGCTTTTGACAGAAAAGAAAAACTATTTTGTAACCGACGGACGGTTTGAATTCCAGGCCGCACAGGAAACAGAAGGATTTGAAGTTGTTGTCTACGGTGAAGGACTGAATTACTTCAGCCAGACCGGTAAATTGGCGGCAGAAGCAGGGGTAAAACAGTGTGCAATCTGTGGAGCAGATCTTACGTTTGATGATTATCAGGATCTGGTAAGTCAGGCGCCTGATACCAAATTCGTTTCCGAAGGGTCTTATGTAGAACCTTTACGTGCGATCAAGACACCGGAAGAAATCGAGACGATCGAACAGGCATGCCGGATTTCAGAGAGATCTTTCTATGCACTGCTTGATGTGATCAAACCGGGCGTTACGGAGATTGATATTGCAAATGAACTGGAATATCAGTTCAGAAGCCGTGGCGGCTCCGGATTCTGCTTCGAGACGATCGTAGCATCTGGTCCGGATAACGGAGCAAACTGTCATGCGACAGCATCCGATAGAAAAATCCAGCTTGGTGATTTTGTGACGATTGATTTCGGGACTTATTATCACGGATACTGCTCGGATATTACCCGTACTGTTGCAGTAGGGAAAGCCAAAAATCCGGAGCTTTACAAGATGTTTGACGTAGTCAGAAAAGCAAAGGATGCTGGTCAGAACAGCCTGAAACCGGGAATGGTTATGGGCGAGCTCAGAGATATCATCGTGAAGGTAGTAGAAGATGCAGGCTATCATATTCCACATGGTCCGGGACACAACTTCGGACTGGATATTCATGAACAGCCGTATATCTGTACCGGCAGTAAAGTGACCCTTCAGCCGGGAATGGTTCATACGATCGAACCTGGAATTTACATTCCGGGAATCGGTGGCGTCCGTCAGGAAGATGATTTCCTGATCACAGAAGATGGATACCGCAGAATTACAAATATTACAGATGCTCTGATCACATTGTAATAAAAATGTTGTCATCCTAAAAAAGTATAAAGAATGGAGGAAATCCTTATCTGGTGGTTTGCCGGATAAGGGTTTTCTTTTTTTTGCGGGGACGGTCTGCGAGGGGGAGGTAGTGGGGCAGATTTAGAAAAATATGGGGGTGAAGTCCATTGTGCAAAACATTGCGATGAGCCTCTGAAAGCGAAAATTGTGTCAGCAGAGGCTTCCACAATTGCAAAAATTTTAACAGATTTTGTTTGAAATGGTTGCGCCTTTTAGGAAAAACAAGTATAATACACTTCAAAATGGTTGCACTTTAAAATATTAAAGAATGAATGCGACGAGCGAGGCAGCATGAAAGGGCTGCGTGTATTTGAAAAAATAAAAGAATAAAAGAGGGACCAAGGGATGATTATCAGTACGAAATATCTGATTACAGGAGATGGAAAGACCGTTCTTACGGATAAGGCAGTCTATATTGGAGAGGACGGCAAGATCGGAAAAATCGCACCAAAAGAAGAGCTGCTGAAAGAATTTCCGCAGGAGGAAGTTAAGGAATATGGTGATGCGACACTTCTTCCGGGACTTATGGATATGCATGCGCATCTTGCATACGGCTATTCCCAGCCGGACAGCTTTAATTATGGGGCACAGCTGATCATGTTATATGCGTTGCAGCATGCGCAGGCTGCATTTGAAAGAGGGATCACCACGGTGCGGGATATGTCTTCAGCACATGGTGTATGCAAGAATCTGAAACTGGCAGAAAAGAAGGGATTTATCGTGATCCCGAGAATCGTGCATACGGATACCGGAATCTGCATGACGGGCGGACATGCCTGGGATGAAGTCGAGGAAGCGGACGGTCCGTGGGCAATCCGTAAAGAAATCCGTAAGCAGGTTCGCGATGGTGCGGAATGGGTGAAGATCCTGACCACCAACCGCGAATCGTATCCGGAGCTTACCCAGGAAGAACTGGATGCGGCGGTGGATGAATGCCACAGAAGAGGAATCAAGTGTGGCGTGCATGCCGGAACCAATCCGGGGATTCAGATGTGTATTGATGCCGGATTTGACACGATCGAACATGGAACCTTTATGACGCTGGATCATGCAAAGCAGATGGCAGAAAAAGGTATTGCCTGGACACCGACTATCATGGCATATACTTATCTCTATGAACTGTGCAAGGAAAATATCGAGAAGAATGGCGATGCACCGGTTAGTGATCCGGTCATGCAAAAAGAAATGGCAAATTATGAATTCTTTGAACCGGCATACAAAGCGTACAGGGATCATTTTAAAGAATTTTATGATACGGGTGTGACGGTTCTTGCCGGCACCGATATGGTGATGTATCATTCTCCGCTCTTACCGCTTCCGAGAGAACTGCAATATATGGTGGAATACGGAATTACACCGGTGCAGGCAGTACAGGTGGCAACTTCCAATCCGGCAAAGGTTCTGGGTGTGGAAAAAGAACGCGGACTTGTTGCCGAAGGACTGGATGCAGATCTTCTGGTAGTTGGCGGTGACTTAAGCAAGGATATCACCAGATTAAAAGATGTAAAATTTGTTACACTTGGCGGAAAAAGAGTCTTTGAAGACGGCATCCGTTATGTCGGAACAGGGAATATGTTTATGTAAAAAAAAGGCTTCTGCGTTGCAGAGGCTTTTTTTACACGTGAAAATTACTTGTCGAAAAATTAACAAAATAAGAGAAAACTTATCAAAAACAGTTGCGTATTGCATAGAAAGCAAGTATAATATACACGGCAGAAAATTTGATTTAATTATTAAATTTATAAAAATGGAGGGCTAGATTTATGAGCAACACAACATCATCAAACCCGGCGAGCTTAAGAATTGCCAATTTGCTCGATGAGGGAAGCTTTGTTGAAATCGGTGGACAGGTAACTGCAAGAGCAACAGATTTCAACATGCAGGAGAAAAAAGCTCCGACAGATGGCGTCATCACAGGTTACGGTGTGATCGATGGAAACCTGGTATATGTATACAGCCAGGACGCATCTGTACTGAACGGAACCATCGGTGAGATGCACGCAAAGAAGATTGCGAACATTTATGATATGGCAATGAAGATGGGCGCACCGGTGATCGGTCTGATCGACTGCGCAGGACTTCGTCTTCAGGAAGCAACTGACGCACTGAACGCATTCGGAAGCTTCTATTACAAACAGGCTATGGCTTCTGGCGTAATTCCACAGATCACAGCAGTATTCGGCAATTGTGGTGGTGGACTGGCAGCGGCAGCAGCACTTTCTGATTTTACATTTATGGCAGAGAACGGAAAATTATTCGTAAACTCTCCGAACACCATTCCGGGCAACACTGCGGACAAATGCGATACAGCAAGCGCAAAATTCCAGAGTGAAGAATCCGGAATCGTTGACGGCGTAGGAAGCGAAGAAGAAATTCTTGACGAGATCCGCTCACTCGTAGCAATTCTTCCGGCTAACAACGAAGACAACGATGCATATGATGAATGCACAGATGATCTGAACAGAGTATGTGCAGATCTTGAGAATGCAGCAGAAGATGCAGCACTTGCTCTTTCTATGATCTCTGACAATGGTGTATTCATTGAGACAAAGAAAGCTTATGCAAAAGATATGGTAACAGGATTCATCCGCCTGAACGGAATGACAGTAGGTGCTGTTGCCAACCGCTCAAAAGTATACGATGAAGAAGGCAACACAGCAGAAGAATTCGACGGCACACTCTCAGCAATGGGATGCAAGAAAGCAGCAGCTTTCGTTAAATTCTGTGATGCATTCGGAATTCCGGTACTCACACTTACAAACGTAAAGGGACTCAAGGCAACTGCATGCTCAGAAAAGAACCTTGCAAGAGAGATGGCAGCTCTCACTTATGCATTTGCAGATGCAACTGTACCAAAAGTCAATGTGATCACAGGTAAAGCATTCGGAAGCGCATATGTGACAATGAACAGCAAAGCAATCGGAGCAGACATGGTATACGCATGGCCGGAAGCTGAGATCGGAATGATGGCAGCAGACATGGCTGCGAAGATCATGTACACAGATGCAGATGCAGATACATTAAAAGCAAAGACAGAAGAATACAAAGCATTTCAGTCAAGCCCGCTTTCCGCAGCTGGAAGAGGATATGTAGATACCATCATCGAACCGGCAGATACCAGAAAATATGTGATCGGTGCATTTGAGATGTTATTTACAAAAAGGGAAGAAAGACCATCCAAAAAACACGGAACAATTTAGCGAGGTGAAGCAAAGTGAAGAAAAAGATTAGTTTAGTAGTCGCAGTTCTGGTACTTGTGCTCGGCCTTGCAGGCTGCGGGAATGCCAAGACCGTCAGCTATGACAAAGATACACTGATCCAGTCTTGTGATGCTGTTTTTGATATCATTGAGAGCGGATCCATCACAAGCGACCAGATCACAGAGATGTCAGACTGGAATCAGGGATATCTGATGGCACAGTTTGAAAACCAGACCGGTGTGCAGATGGAAGCAGACACTTTTGCAACTGCACTGGAAGGATGGAAAGCATCCCTGGAAGAATGCGGCGATTATGAAAGCCATAAAGACTATGAATTCGAGGCATCTTCTACAGGTGTTACGGTAACTGCACCGGCAACATTTTCTGACAGAAGTGCAGACCTGGAATTCGTATTCGATGAGAATATGACTCTGGAATCATTTACAGTCAATGCTCATTACGGCATGAGCGAAATCCTTGAAAAAGCGGGACTTAACACATTACTTGGTATGGGAACTGTATTCGTAATGCTTATTTTCATGAGCTTTATCATTTCCCTGATCAAATACGTTCCTGCATTACTTAACGGTACATCCAAGAAGAAAAAAGCAGAAGCTCCGAAGGCAGCACCGGCTCCGGCAGTGGCAGCAGCTGTAGAAGAGGCAGAAGAAATGGATGATACCGAACTTGTTGCAGTTATCGCAGCAGCGATCGCAGCAGCAGAAGGAACTACTACAGACGGATTTGTAGTACGTTCTATCAAGAGAAGAAAATCAAACAAATGGAATGCATAGTGCGAATAGAATCAGGAGGATTTAAAGATGAAAAACTATACAATCACAGTTAACGGCAACGTATATGATGTTACAGTAGAAGAAAACGGAAACGGAGCAGCTGCAGCACCAGTAGCAGCACCAAAGGCAGCTCCGAAAGCAGCACCGAAGGCAGCTCCAAAAGCAGCAGCCGGAGCTGGAAGCATCAAGGTAGAAGCAGGTGCAGCCGGAAAAGTATTTAAGATCGAAGCAAGCGTAGGACAGAAAGTATCCCGCGGTGATGCAGTTCTTATCGTAGAAGCAATGAAGATGGAAATTCCTGTTGTAGCTCCGGAAGACGGAACAGTTGCAAGTATCGATGTAGCAGTAGGTGATGCAGTAGAAGCAGGACAGACACTGGCTACATTGAACTAAGGAGCAACATCCTTTTGAAAAACAGGAGGTTATAACATGGAATATATCACTAACACACTGGGAAACCTCGTGCAGCAGACTGCGTTCCTCAACCTGACTTGGGGTAACTACATTATGATCGCAGTTGCATGTTTTTTCCTTTATCTTGCAATCAAGCATGGGTTTGAACCGCTTCTGCTTGTACCGATTGCATTTGGTATGCTCCTGGTAAATATTTACCCGGATATCATGCTTCATGCAGAAGATTCGGCTAACGGAACGGGCGGACTTTTGTATTACTTCTTCCAGCTGGATGAGTGGTCTATTCTCCCGTCACTTATTTTCATGGGTGTCGGTGCGATGACTGACTTCGGACCGCTCATTGCCAACCCGGCGAGCTTCCTCCTCGGTGCGGCAGCACAGTTTGGTATTTTCGCAGCTTATCTTGGTGCGATGGCTCTTGGTTTCTCTGATAAGGCAGCAGCTGCTATCTCCATCATCGGTGGAGCAGACGGACCGACATCCATCTTCCTTGCAGGTAAGCTTCAGCAGACGGCTCTGATGGGACCGATCGCCGTGGCGGCGTACTCGTACATGTCACTGGTTCCGATCATCCAGCCGCCGATCATGAAGCTTCTCACAACAGAGAAGGAAAGAAAGATTAAAATGGGACAGCTTCGTCCGGTTACACAGCTTGAGAAAATTCTGTTCCCGATCATCGTAACCATCGTTGTATGTATGATTCTTCCGACAACAGCTCCTCTGGTAGGTATGCTGATGCTTGGTAACCTGTTCAAAGAATCCGGTGTTGTAAGACAGCTGACAGAGACCGCATCCAACGCAATGATGTACATCGTAGTTATCCTGCTTGGTACATCTGTAGGTGCTACTACAAGTGCAGAGGCATTCTTAAATGTCAGCACATTGAAGATCGTACTACTTGGTCTGATCGCATTCGCATTCGGTACCGCAGCAGGTGTCCTGTTTGGAAAACTGATGTGCGTAGCCACACATGGCAAGGTAAATCCGCTGATTGGTTCAGCCGGAGTATCTGCCGTACCTATGGCAGCCCGTGTATCTCAGAAAGTAGGAGCGGAAGCAGATCCGACCAACTTCCTTCTGATGCATGCAATGGGACCGAACGTAGCCGGAGTTATCGGAACAGCCGTAGCAGCCGGAACATTTATGGCTATTTTCGGAGTAATGTAGCAACAGGAAGCGATTTGCTTGCTTGCAAGGGCAAATCGCGGTTGCTATCGAAATGTCAGACTGTGTCATCAGGCACAGAAGGAAACCGTCAGGTTTCCTTAGCGCTGCGAGCGGCGCGTATCTGACAGTGAGATAACAATCCTGGAGCTTAATAAACCTTATAATAATTGGAGGAAGATATAATGGCAGCAATTGAAAAGAAACCGATTAAGATTACGGAAACAGTTCTGCGTGATGCGCATCAGTCCCTGATCGCAACAAGACTTACCACAGAACAGATGCTTCCGATCGTAGATAAAATGGACAAAGTCGGATATCATTCCGTAGAGTGCTGGGGCGGAGCTACATTTGATGCATCCCTTCGTTTCCTGCATGAAGATCCATGGTCAAGACTTCGTAAATTCCGTGACGGATTCAAGAACACCAAACTTCAGATGCTCTTCCGTGGACAGAACATCCTTGGATACCGTCCATACGCAGATGATGTAGTAGAATACTTCGTTAAAAAATCTGTTGCAAACGGAATCGATATCATTCGTATTTTTGACTGTCTGAATGACCTTAGAAACCTTCAGACAGCAGTAAAAGCAGCTAACGCTGAGAAAGCGGAAGCACAGATCGCGCTTTCTTACACACTTGGAGATGCTTACACCTTGGATTACTGGGTAGACATCGCAAAGAGAATCGAAGATATGGGTGCAAACTCTATCTGTATCAAAGATATGGCAGGACTTCTTCTTCCGTACAAGGCAACAGAACTTGTCGGAGCATTAAAAGAAGCTGTTGATATCCCGATCCAGCTGCATACACATTACACATCAGGTGTTGCTTCAATGACATACTTAAAAGCAGTTGAAGCTGGTGTCGACGTGATCGATACCGCTATTTCACCGTTCGCACTTGGAACTTCTCAGCCGGCAACAGAAGTTATGGTTGAGACATTCAAGGGAACACCTTATGATACAGGATTTGACCAGAATCTTCTGGCTGAGATCGCTGATTACTTCCGTCCGATCCGTGACGAAGCACTTGACAGCGGACTTCTCAATCCGAAGAACCTTGGTGTTAACATCAAGACTCTTCTGTACCAGGTACCGGGTGGAATGCTTTCCAACCTTACTTCCCAGCTCAAAGAGCAGGGAGCAGAAGACAAGTTCTACGACGTACTTGAAGAAGTACCGAGAGTTCGTAAAGACCTTGGTGAACCACCGCTGGTTACTCCGTCATCACAGATCGTTGGTACACAGGCAGTATTCAATGTCCTGATGGGCGAACGCTACAAGATGGCAACAAAAGAGACGAAAGACATCCTGAGCGGAAAATACGGTGCAACTGTTAAACCGTTCAACCCGGATGTTGTTAAGAAAGTACTCGGAGACAATCCGGAAGTTATCACATGCCGTCCGGCAGATCTGATCCCGGATGAACTCGGAACTCTTGAAAAAGAGATGGAACAGTACAAAGAGCAGGATGAAGACGTACTCAGCTACGCACTCTTCCCGCAGGTAGCTACAGACTTCTTCAAATACCGCGAGGCACAGGAGAAGAAAGTAGATGCTACAATTGCAAAAGACGGAAGTTATCCGGTATAATAACGACGAACTGACGAAAGCTGTTACAGACAGTATTTTGTGAGCAAAACGTAACCTCAGGAGCCATAAAATTCGAGTTGAATTTTATGGCTCTTTTGCTTATAATAAAAAGGGTTGTGACCTTATTTATAATAGAAGTAAATGATTTTATAAAAAGGCACGTTTCTTATTTGGAGGCAAATTGTGAGCACAAAAAATGAGTTACTGATTAGAATTGATGAGAAATATCCGAAGTTCAGCAAGGGACAGAAGCGGCTTGCGGATTACATCAAAGAAAATTATGATAAAGCAGCCTTCCTGACGGCTGCAAAGATGGGAGAGGCAGTCGGTGTCAGCGAATCAACGGTTGTCCGTTTCGCAACACAGCTTGGATATAAAGGCTATCCCGAATTCCAGAAAGCACTGGGAGAACTGGTGCGTACCAAGCTGAATTCGATCCAGCGTATGGAAGTGACCTACGGACGGATCGACCGGAGTGAGATCCTGGCGACGGTTCTGCAGTCTGATATCGAGAAGATCAAGCAGACATTGGAATCCGTGGACAATCATGCATTTGAGCTGGCGGTGGATACGATCCTTGCGGCAAAAAAGGTTTATGTGATCGGAATCCGAAGCTGTGCACCGCTGGCAAAATTCCTGACTTTCTATCTGAATCTGATCTGTGAGGATGTGGTAGAGGTCGATACCAACAGTTCCAGCGAGATTTTTGAGCAGCTGATCCGGATCGGGGAAGAAGATGTGATCATCGGGATCAGTTTTCCGCGATATTCCATGCGTACTTTAAAAGCACTGGAGTTTGCCAGCAACCGGAAAGCAAAGGTAATAACCTTGACCGACAGTGTGAATTCACCGATGAATCTCTATTCCTCCTGCAATCTGATCGCCAAGAGTGATATGGCATCTATCGTAGATTCCCTGGTTGCACCGCTCAGTGTGATCAATGCACTGGTGGTTGCACTCTGCATGAAGAAGCAGGATGATGTCATCGAGACGCTGGAGACACTGGAGGACATCTGGGACGAATATCAGGTTTATTCCAGAGATGAGCTGGAGCCTGTAGAAGATGAGGTAAGGATCAAATGAGTAAAGTACTGATCGTAGGGGGCGGAGCTGCCGGTATGTTCGCATCGATCTTTGCGGCGAAAAATGGCAATGAAGTCCACGTATTTGAGAAAAATGAAAAACTTGGAAAGAAGCTTTTCATCACGGGAAAAGGCAGATGCAATGTCACCAATGCCTGTGACGTGGATGAACTTTTCCAGAATATGGTATCCAATGAGAAATTCATGTACAGCAGTTTTTACGGATTTACCAACCAGGATGTGATAGATTTCTTTGAAAATGCAGGATTGCGTCTGAAGACAGAGCGTGGCAACCGTGTATTTCCGCAGTCGGATCATTCTTCGGATGTTATCTGCACACTGGAGCTGGAAATGAAGCGAAATGGAGTACACATCCATCTTTATTCCAATGTAGAAAAAGTTGTGGCAGAGGATGGAAGATTTTCCTATCTTGTCATGGCAGATGGAAGCAAAGAAGAAGGGGATGCCTGCATTATCGCAACCGGTGGTGTCAGCTATCAGACAACAGGTTCCACCGGAGATGGCTATCGCTTTGCAGAAGCGATGGGACACAAGATCACCGAACCTGCACCGTCCCTGGTTCCGATGAATGTCAGAGAAGAGTACATTCCGGCACTGATGGGGCTTTCCCTCCGGAATGTCCAGGCAACGGTCTATGACGGAAAGAAAGAGCTGTACAGTGATTTCGGAGAAATGTTATTCACCCACTTTGGAGTAAGCGGACCACTGATCATCAGTGCGAGTGCCTATGTAGGTAAAATCCTGCAGAAAAAGCATGAGTTAAAGCTGGTGATCGATCTGAAACCGGCACTTTCCGAAGAGCAGCTGGATGCGAGAGTACTGCGGGAATTTGATGCAAACCATAATAAACAGTTTAAAAATGCAGTTACCGGACTGTTTCCGGCAAAATTACTTCCGGTCATGATCCACTTAAGCGGCATTGATCCGGAGAAGAAGGTCAATGTGATCACAAAAGAAGAGCGGATGAATTTCGTCCATCTGATCAAGCATTTTACTGTGACATTGACCGGGCTTCGAGATTTCAAAGAGGCAATTATTACACGGGGCGGCGTAAAAGTCAAAGAAGTCAATCCGTCTACGATGGAGTCAAAGCTGGTACAGGGACTGTATTTTGCAGGGGAAGTGCTGGATCTGGATGCACTGACCGGTGGATTCAATCTGCAGATCGCATGGTCGACTGCATATGCGGCAGGAAGTAATATCTGGTAGTTTTTGGATTATAGATATCGCAAAGCAATCCAGAGATGGCGTAAACAGGAAATGTAAGTGAAACAGGGAGGATATAAAATGGGATATAATATCGCAATTGACGGACCGGCAGGTGCCGGAAAGAGCACGATCGCAAAACTGGTTGCAAAGGAACTGGGATTCATCTATGTAGATACCGGGGCAATGTACCGCGGACTTGCCGTACATTTTCTGAAAAAAGGGATCGTACCGGGAGAAGTAGAGAAGATCGAGGCAGCATGCGAGGATGCAAAGGTAGAGCTTGGTTATGAAAATGGTGTGCAGCAAGTCTATTTGAATGGAGAAAACATCACTTCACAGCTTCGTGAGGAAGCGGTTGGAAATATGGCATCCGTAAGCTCGGCAGTACCGGCAGTCCGTGCAAAGCTTCTGGATCTGCAGAGAAATCTTGCAAAAGAAAAAGATGTCGTTATGGATGGAAGAGATATCGGAACCAATGTACTTCCGAATGCGGACGTTAAAGTGTATTTGACTGCAAGTGTAGAATGCCGCGCAATGCGCCGGTTCAAAGAACTGGAAGGAAAAGGAGAAGCCTGTGATTTTGAACAGATCAGGCAGGATATCCAGGAAAGAGACGAGCGCGATATGACAAGAGAGATCGCACCGCTTAAGCAGGCTGAAGATGCAACGCTGATCGACAGCTCTGAGATGGGAATTGACGATGTGGTGAAGGCGATTATTGCACTGACAAAGTAGAAAATCTGTCAGAAATCAGATTGCAGCAGCAAAAAAGGTGATTATTGTATGGAAAGGGTAAAAATCTATAATTGAAAATACAATAATTGATAAATAATTAAAAAGTCATTAGTTTTCAGGAAAAAGTAGATAAAACTAATGGCTTTTTTGTGTGGAAAGTCGATAAAATGTCGAAAAAGAGAATTGTACATGGAGATTGCTTTACCTTTTATACGAAATATGTTATAAATGTTAGAGAAGAAAAATTACGAAAGTAATGTTTAAGAGGGTTGGGTTCACTTATGTACAGAAAGAAAACTTCCAGTTGGTTAAAACACTGGGATTTTATTTTGTTAGATTTAATATTGTTGGAATTATCTTATTTACTTGCTCACTGGTTACATCATGGGACTGCATATTACAGAGAAGCACCGCTTTACCGGAATGTGTTTTTTGCGATAGCGGCGATCGATCTGGTTGTGGGACTGATGATGGGAAGTTACAAGGGCATCTTAAGAAGAGGGTACTGGTTGGAGACTAAGGCAGTCGCAAAGCACGCAATCATCGTGACCGTGTGTGTGATTGCTTATTTGTTTGCAATGAAAGAGTCGAGCAATTACTCACGAGTTGTTATATTTGCATTCCCAATCATATCGATCTGCGTATTATATATAGGAAGGATTTTGTTGAAAAAATGGCTTTCCAAGCACAGAGGCCCTGCATCAGGGAAAAGAGCGATCCTTCTGATCGGTGGAAAAAAGAATTATAGAGAAATTGTGGAGGCATTTACCAGCAATCCCTACAGTGAGTTTCATGTAATGGGAATTGGAATTATTGATGCAAAAGAAAATGAAATTCCAAATTATCATGGATTCCCGGTATTTTGTGGAGAGAGTGCGATTGAAGATTTTGCACAGTTGAACTGGGTGGATGAAGCACTTTTCAGCATTCCGACAGAGCTTGCGCTTCCGGATAAAATGATCAAAAATTTCGGTATCATGGGAATTACCATACATATCAAGCTGGCAAGAGTTGCGGATGATTCTTCCAACCAGATTGTGGAAAAGCTGGAAGGATATACGGTGCTTTCGACCAGCATCAATATGGTAAGCGCCGGTCAGCTGATCTTCAAAAGGACGATGGATATCTGCGGAGGACTGGTTGGAATGCTACTGACAGGTATCATTTTTATCTTTGTAGCACCAATCATTTATATTAAGTCACCGGGACCGATCTTCTTCAAACAGGTGCGAATCGGAAAAAATGGCAAAAAATTCAATATTTACAAATTCCGAAGCATGTATATGGATGCAGAAGAGCGGAAGAAAGAGCTGATGGCGCAGAACGATATCAAAGATGGTATGATGTTCAAGATGGATAACGATCCGCGTATTATCAAAGGAATCGGAAACTTTATCCGTGATTACTCTCTGGATGAATTCCCGCAGTTCTGGAATGTGCTCAAAGGTGATATGAGCCTTGTGGGAACCAGACCGCCTACAGTAGATGAGTGGGAGAAATACGAGATGCATCACCGCTCCAGACTGGCATTCAAGCCGGGACTTACCGGTATGTGGCAGGTCAGCGGAAGAAGTAATATCACAGACTTTGAAGAAGTTGTAAGACTGGATACCGAGTATATTAAAAAGTGGAGTCCGGGGTTGGATATTATGATTCTGTTTAAGACCGTGGCTGTTGTGTTGGGGAAGGTTGGATCGAAGTAGGATTGTTGTAAAAGGTCAATAAAAAGCATACGAAATGCTGAAGAGGCTACTTCTTTTAAGTATGTAGAGTGCAGGAATGTCTACTCAACAAAAGTACATAGATATAAAGGAGTAGAGGGGACAATATTGGTTGGAGAACATTATGAAAGATAAATTTGCAGTGTCCATGTTCGGACAAAAAAGACTGTCCCGTGAGGGCGGGATAGAGATTGTTGTAAAAGAACTGTGCACCAGAATGGCACGAGATGGATGTCAGGTTACCTGTTACAACAGATCTGGTCATCATGTGAGTGGTGCAGAGTATGACAATAAAATTGAATATGATGGCATCCGACAGAAATTTGTTCCAACTATTGAAGGAAAAGGTCTTGCAGCGGTGAGTTCCTCTTTCTTTGCGGCTCTGTACAGTGCTTTTGGAAAATATGATGTGGTACATATCCATGCAGAAGGTCCAGCTTTTTTTTCATGGATTCCAAAGATGTTTGGAAAGAGGGTTGTGGTTACCATTCATGGTATAGACTGGCAACGGGAAAAATGGAAGTCAGGATTTGGCTCTAAATTCATCCGTCAGGGTGAAAAGAATGCTGTAAAATATGCAGATGAAATTATCGTACTAAGCAAAGGTGTTCAGGATTATTTCAGAGATACCTATGGCAGGGAGACACATTTCGTTCCGAATGGAGTGAACAGACCAGAAACCCGAGAAGCTGGTTTAATAACAGAAAAATTTGGACTGACGAAAGATTCCTACATATTATTTCTTGGTCGACTGGTACCGGAAAAAGGTATCCGGTATTTGGTTGAAGCGTTCAAGGATGTCAAAACAGATAAAAAGCTGGTCATCGCAGGCGGTTCCAGTGATACAGATTCCTTTATGAAGGAATTGAAAGAACTGGCGAAGGGTGACGATCGGATTCTCTTTACCGGATTTGTGCAGGGAGCGATGCTGGATGAATTATACAGCAACGCTTACATCTATACGCTGCCGTCTGATCTGGAAGGAATGCCATTAAGTCTTCTGGAAGCCATGAGTTATGGAAATGCTTGTCTGGTATCTGATATACCGGAATGTACCGAGGTGGTAGAAGATAAAGCAATCATATTCCGAAAATCCAATATCAAGGACCTGACAGAAAAACTGCAGGACGCATGCGATGATATTCGGAAGGTAGGAAAGTTAAAAGAACAGGCAGCCGACTTTATCTGTGCAAAATACAACTGGGATGAAGTAGTGGATAAAACACTTGCATTGTATGGGAGAAGAGCCGATGAGAGTATTAATAATAAATAATCTCCTCTAACCGAACGCAGGTAGTGAGATGTACATAGTGAAAACGCCTAAAAATGGCGTATTTACGGAACTTTTCGAGAGATGAGTAGAGCTGCGAGAGCGGTTTTTATCTCGCTACCTAGGTTCAGTAACAGCAGATGATTTTATCATAAGAACTTTCAGTATCACTACCTGCGTTTGTATGGAGCACTCTGGTTTATGAACAACACATTGGAAGTGCTTTATCTGAACAGAGGTAGTGAAATAGAACATAGAATAAGGAGAAATTTAACGTGAGGACGCTGATTTTGAATAAATTTCTGCACCGAAACGGCGGAAGTGAGACGTATATATTCAAGTTAGGTGAGGCACTGGAGCAGCACGGACACGAAGTTCAGTACTTCGGAATGGAGCATGAAGGTCGCTGCGTAGGTAACCGTGTCAATGCTTATACATCTGATATGGATTTCCACGGCGGCAGCAAACTGAGCAAGCTGACCTACCCGATCAAGACCATCTACAGCAAGGAAGCACGGGTGCAGTTGAGAAAAGTTCTGGACGACTTCAAGCCGGATGTCTGTCACCTGAACAATTTTAACTACCAACTGACTCCTTCCATCATCCTAGAAATCGTGAAGTGGCGCAAGGAGACTGGAAGGGATTGCAAGATCATCTTCACGGCACATGACTACCAGCTGGTTTGCCCGAACCACATGCTGAACAATCCGAACACCCACCAGAACTGTGAGAAGTGCCTCGGCGGCCATTTCGTGAACTGCATGAAAGGCAAGTGTATCCACGGCTCCACGGCGAAGTCTGCCATCGGCATGATGGAGGCAGAGTTCTGGAAGCGGAAAGGAACTTACAAGTACATTGACACCATGATCTGCTGCTCTGAGTTCATGAAGAGCAAGATGGACAGCAATCCGCTGTTTGCGACGAAGACCGTGGCAATGCATAACTTCATCGATAAGGTGGAGTGGAAAGAGACTCCGAAGAAGGATTACGTCCTTTACTTCGGCCGCTTCTCTGAGGAAAAGGGTATCGGCACACTCATCAAGGTCTGTAAGGAGCTGCCGGATGTGCAGTTTATCTTCGCCGGCACTGGCCCGCTGGAAGAGAGCATCAAGGGTGTAAGTAACATTAAAAATGTTGGCTTCCAGAAAGGCGAGGCACTGGAGAAGCTGATCCGTGAGGCGCGGTTTTCCATTTATCCGTCCGAGTGGTACGAGAACTGCCCGTTCTCTGTGATGGAATCCCAGATGTATGGCACACCGGTGCTGGGAGCTGATATTGGTGGTATCCCGGAACTGATCCAGGTCGGTAAGACCGGTGAGCTGTTTAAGAGCGGTAGTTCGGAAGAACTGAAGAGTAAGATTCAGAAGCTCTGGGGCGATAAGGAGCTGTGCAGAGAGTACAGTGAAAATTGTAAGGGCATCAGCTTCGATACCATTGATGAGTATTACGAGAAAATTATGAGAGTTTATAGATAAAAAGAATTTGAGGGAGCTATTTGTTGTGTAATGCAGGCTTGAAGTTTTCACATATTAAAGGATTGCATTATAATGCACTTGATTCTCAAAATGAGAAATATTTACGAGGTAAAAAATGAGTTTAAGTTTGGTTTTGCCATGCTACAATGTGATGAAATATTTGCCGAAATGCTTAGATAGTATTTTTAAAAATGATTGTAATGATATTGAAATTGTATTGGTGAACGATGGTTCTTCTGATGATATCGGGGGGGGGGTTAAGCCAATATTTTGATAAGAGCAATTGTGATCACAATATAGAATTTGAGTACAAAGATGCACGGATTAAAATAATTCACACGTGTAATTGTGGTGTTTCAGCAGCAAGAAACACAGGGATTGAAAATGCAACCAGTGATTACATTATATTTATTGATCCAGATGATACTGTGAAAGAAAATTATTTTTCCACGATAAAGACCTTTATGACATCGATAAACGTAGATGTTGCCATTTTGGGATTTTATCAAATTGTAGAAGATAAAAATGGAAATATAGTTAAAGAAGGAGAAATTTTTCCGCAAAAGAATTATATTTCCAATTCGGTCGAAGAAACGGTTAGAACTGTTCTTCCAAAATATCTTGGATATTCAGTTGAGGACATTTTGAAATGGGCGAAGTCAACAGAGGCGATATCGAAAAGGCTTGAATGGGGAGCTGTTTGGCGAAATGTGTATCGTAGAGATTTTTTGAATAAAAACCAAATCCGTTTTAATCCTTCAATTCGATTAAATGAAGATAGTATGTTCAATGCAATGTGCTTTTCTCGAGCACAAAAAATTAGAACATTGAATAAGGGATTTTATTGCTATACGATTCGTCCATCCGGTGCTTTTATGAAAAAACGAGATGCGGAACTGGTGGAAAATAAAACGGCATTGCTCGAAGCACGTAGTAACATTGTGAATGATTTAAATAAAAGAGGCTTTGATTTTTCTATTAAGGACTATGCAGGATCAAATGTTATGTCTTGCTTTGAATTGATAATTAAGATGCCTTTTTCTGCAAGGAGAGAGACGAAAAAGTATATCCGGAATTCGATTGTAAAAGAGTCTATAAAAGTTTTACCGTTTACGGGGCGAAAAAAAGTAGATATTCCGCTTTTTGCTTTGAAATATGACTTACATGTATTGATGATATATGCGGTGAATCTTGGTAAACTTTTTGGAGTTCAATTTCGATTATAAATTATATATTTGTGTCATCAGTCGTGATGAACATTGGGAGAAAATGTTGAAGGTGTATCAGTAAGATCGGTAAAGGAGGAGAGAATCGATGGCTATAAAAGCGGATCGATATGAGGGAATCGATGGATTGAAAGCGTATGCCATCATTGGCATTGCTTTGATGCACGTCCTTTCAAATGGAAAATATGAACTTGGAGGATTTGCGTTTGAACGGCTTATACCATCTTTCACGAACCTCGTTTTTCTTTTTATGATGGTCAGCGGTTTTGGTATGTGCTGCGGCTATTACCAGAAAATCATAGACCGCAAGATCAGCATGGAAGATTTCTACAAGAAGCGATACATAAAAATCTGGCCGTACTTTGCACTGCTTTGTGCGTTGGACTTTGTAATTTCACCGAGCAAAGAATCGTTGTCTGAAGTATTCGCTAATTTGACTTTATGTCAGGGACTTCTGCCAAATGCGAATATTACGGTCATTGGTGTGAGTTGGACACTGGCGGTTATTTTTGTGTTCTATATGCTGTTCCCGTTTTTCTGCTTCCTACTTGGAAATAAGAAGAGAGCGTGGGGAGTGGCGATAGTCGCATTGGTGTTCAATTTTCTGTGTGGTAGCTACTTCAATGCCGACAGAACAAATATTGTCTACGATGCAATCTACTTTATCGCAGGTGGCTTGATCTACCTTTACCGGAAAGAACTTGCTGAATTTGCACAGAAACATAAGGTAATCACCGGTGCGATTCTGCTGGCAGCCACAGTTGCGTATTTCGTGTTAGGCAGCTCCACTTTTACGATGCTGTTTTTTTGTGTGGCAGCATTGCTTTATACCCTCGGATGTAAGTGGGGGGGGGTACTGGTCAATCCAGTCGCAAAATTCCTCGGTGGCATATGCTTCGAGATCTATCTGTGCCACATGGTAATTTATCGTGTGCTTGAAAAATTGCACCTTGTCCATCTGTTTGGTAATGGCTTACTTGCATATATCTTCACAGCGGGCGCAGTTATTTGCGGCGCAGTTGTGTTCTCGGTATGTGCCAAGTGGTTCTTAAATAAAATTGAAACTTTGATTGTTAATAGGAGAGTTAATCATGTCTGAAGAAAAGAAGTTAAATGGTACGGTTATCGTTACTTACCGCTGCAACGCTCGTTGCTCCATGTGCAACCGTTATAAAGCACCTTCCAAGCCGGAAGAAGAAATCAGCATCGAAACCATCAAGAAGCTGCCGAAGATGTACTTTACCAACATTACCGGCGGTGAGCCGTTCATCCGTACTGACCTGAAGGATATCGTGCGCGAACTGTACAAGAAGTCTGATCGTATCGTTATCTCTACCAACGGTTTCTTCACAGATCGTATCGTTGATCTGTGCAAGGAGTTCCCGCAGATCGGTATCCGTATTTCCATCGAGGGTCTGGAGCAGACCAACAACGAAATCCGTGGCCTGCAGAACGGCTACCAGCGTGGTTACGGTACGCTGAAGAAGCTGCGTGAGATGGGAATGAAAGACGTTGGTTTCGGCATGACTGTTCAGGACAAGAATGCTCCGGATCTGGTTTCTCTGTACAAAATCTCTAACGAGATGGGTATGGAGTTCGCAACCGCTTCCCTGCACAACAGCTTCTATTTCGTTGAGGCGAAGAACATCATTCATGACCGTCCGATGGTTGCAAAGAACTTCGAGAATCTGGTCAACGAACTGCTCCGTAGCAACAGCCCGAAGAAGTGGTTCCGTGCCTACTTTAACCACGGCCTGATCAATTACATCTATGGCCAGAAGCGTCTGCTGCCCTGTGACATGAGCTTCGATACTTTCTTCATCGACCCGTATGGTGATGTTATGCCTTGCAATGGTACCAAGGATAAAGAGGTCATGGGCAACCTGAACAATCAGACTTGGGACGAGCTGTGGAACAGCCCGGAAGCAGAGAAGGTTCGTGCAAAAGTTCGTTGCTGTGACCGTGACTGCTGGATGATCGGTAGTGTAAGTCCTGCTATGCACAAGTACATTTGGAAGCCTGCTACATGGGTTCTGGTTCACAAGTTTAAGGCTCTCTTCACCAAGCATCCGTACAGCATGTATGAGTTGAAGATTTGCCGTGACTACCGTGATGGCAAAGTTACCAAAGAGGATCTTGATAAGTGTAGCACTTGCGATATGAACTGTGTGATCAACAACGGTCTGAGTGAAGCATCTAAGGAACAGCTGAAGCATAAGACTGGTGAGGAAATCGTGGATGCTGATATCGCACAGCAGATGGAGAATAAGTAATGAATATCCTATATATAGCTTATTCATGTAATCCTTTTGCCGGAAGTGAAGATAAAATAGGTTGGTGTGTTCCTTATGAAATTTCAAAAACGAATACTGTTTATGTAATTACAAAGGAAGAGCAGCGTGAACCAGTCGAAAAATATTTGCAGAGACACCCACTTCAAAATATAAAGTTTTATTATGTTGATATCCCGAATTTTTATAAGAAAATCTTCAAGGGATTCATGTATTCTGGAAGACTTAATGTGTGGAATAGACGGGTACTTCCTCTTGCAAAGAAAATCTGTGCAGATCAAAAAATTGACGTTATTCATCAGATTACGCCAATTGAGTTCCGTGCAATTGGCGACTATGGAAAGATAGCAAATATCAAATTTATTTGCGGGCCACTTGGCGGAGGCGAGTCTTTGCCTAATGGGTTAAAAGATTACGCAAAGGGACATGAAATCATTGAAGTTGTTCGTTCAGGGATAAATCGTTGGTATCGTTTTAAGCTGAGAATTACGGGCAAACTAAATCGCTGCGACTATATTATGTTTGCGAATCGAGAGACACGCGATTTTTTGGGATTAGATGAAAATGTTCCTTTGGTTACAGAAATTGCTGCGGATGAAATATCAATTGAGGAAAGAATTGTACCAAATGATATAAATAATGAACTCGTTTTCTTGTTTGCAGGAAGAATGGTGTATCGAAAAGGACTGGAATTACTCTTTGATGCAATAATGGAAATTCCAGACGAGTGGAAATACATAGTGAAAATAGTAGGAACTGGCCCGGAACTTTCACATTTAAAACATCGTTGTGAATCAAACTCCTTGTTGTCTGCACATGTACAGTTCATGGGGGCAGTTGAATACTCTGAAATGCAAAGGGAATATGAAATGTCAGATGTACTAATCATGCCAAGTATTAGAGAAACAACTGGAACGGTGTTGATCGAAGCTATGTCGCAAGGGATGCCTATAATTACAATTAATAAGTTTGGAGGAGCAATACTTGTAGATGAAAATACTGGCTGGTTATATAGCGGTGAAAATCGAAAATCATACATAGCTGGTTTGAAAAACGCAATGGTTGCTTGTATTGTGAATCCAAAAGAAGTAGAAAAGCGTGGACAAAATGCTAGAAAAAAAGTAAAAGACTATACATGGAAAAGAAAATGTGATCAATATGAAAAAATATACAAAAGACTAAATTGTAATTAATAATGATCCTGTATGTAAGGAACCGTAGAGATAAGGAGTTTTGGCTTGAAGCAAATGGATAAAAAGGATGGCATGAGTAAAACGGTTACGGTAGTGATACCGATTTATAATGTTGAAAAGTACCTGAATAGATGCATTGAAAGTGTTGTTGGTCAAACATATAAAAATTTAGAAATAATATTAGTGGATGATGAGTCGCCAGATAATTGCCCTCAAATTTGTGAGTCTTGGAAAAATCGAGATAACAGGATTAAGGTAGTGCATAAAAAGAATGCTGGTTTGGGATACGCAAGAAATACAGGCATTGATTGTGCAACCGGAGAGTATATTTGTTTTGTTGATAGTGACGATTATATTGCTACAGATATGGTAGAGAAAACATATAAATGTGCGGAACAGTATAATGCAGATATAGTAATGTACGGATATAACGTAGTCGACTCTAATGGGAAAAAGGTAAAGGAATGCATACCAAAGCCGTATAAGACATTTTATAAAAATGAGGAAATACAAAATTATGTTCTACCTAATATGATAGCAACTGATCCAAATGCAGGGGATGAATTTTGGATGAGCGTGTGTGGCGGTTTGTTTTCAATGCGACTGATCAATGGAGCAAACTGGCGGTTAGTGTCAGAAAGAGATATTATCTCTGAAGATGTATACTCATTACTTCAGTTATACAATAGTGTAAAAAGTGTTGCGTTTCTAGCCGAGCCTTTTTATTACTATTGTACAAATATGGGGTCTCTAACGCATACATTAAGAGTGGACCGCTATGAGAGAATCAAGGATTTTTACGATCGAGCAATTAATGAATGCGAAAATCTAGGATATTCCGAGGAAATAAAACTTCGTTTATCAAAACCATATATGGATAATACTATGGCGGCACTTAAAATGGTTCTTCAATCTGATTTGATGGCTAAACAAAAAAAAGATATGTTTATGGATATAGTAAAAGATGAACATCTTCATAGGGTAATCAAAAATGTGGATATGAAAAAGATGACCCTAAAAAAGAGGCTGTTTTGGCTGGCAGTAAAGTATAAGATATATTACATGAGTTATTCTATGGTCGGGATGAGGATATAATATATGATAATTGAAAAAAGAGGCAATTCATTATATTTTCATAAAAACATAAAATCATTGGTCTGGTTTCAACTGTATTGGTTGATGTTTTATGGCGTACTTAGAGATCTTGTTGGAGTTCCTGGGTATGTGGCATATGTGCTCGATTTGTTTAATATTATTCTCATTGTTTATGTCATTGTTAATGGGAAAATGATTAAATACGGGAACAGTAGAGTTGGATTGTGGATAATACTGTCTTTTTTTTGTTCTACGGTTATAGGACTGATTGCAGTAGAGGGTTCGCCAATACTCTATATATGGGGCTTTAGAAATGTTTTTAGATATTATGCATATTTTATATCATGCATTGCGCTATTAGATATATCAGATGTGCTAGAAATTATTCCCAAATTAAAAAAAATCTATATAATTAATTTCTTTATTTGTCTTGTAGAGTTAGGATTGGGATACTCAGGAGATAATATCGGAGGAATATTTGGAACACAAACAGGATGTAATGGTTATTTAAATCTGTTCATGATTGTAATTTCTGCAATTTATGTAACAGAATATTTGGAAAAAAAGATAGGCCTTATGCAGACTATGATTTCCATCATGAGTTGCTTTTTTTTGATGGCAATAGCAGAATTGAAAGTTTATCTTTTCGAACTTCCAGTTATAATCTTGATTGGTATGCTTAATGCTAAATTTAGCTTTAGAAAAATAATAATTATTATGCTTGGAGTTTGCGGAATAGCCGTAGGAATTTCAATGCTTGGGCATTATTTTGAATCGTCTGGATTGGAGTTTTTTACTTCTGATGCGATTACAAAATATATGGGAGATCGCGGATATACAAACTCCGGAGATTTAAGTCGAATGAATGCAGTTTCACAACTTTATGAAAGGTTTCTAAATGGGAATCCGTTGGGAACGTTATTTGGTATAGGTCTTGGAAACGCAAGCTATTCAGCTGCGTTTTCGTTCTTTAATAGTCGGTTTTATCTTCTGAATCAAGCACTGCATTATCAATGGTTTACGGATGCAATAATCTTTATTGAAACTGGAACTGTTGGACTTATGCTTTATGAATTGTTCTTTCTGAGAATATTTACTTATTCCAGAAAAATAAATAAAAGAATTGCAAATAGATATAGTAATGATATTTCACAACAACTTAGATGTGTAGTGCAGGTGGCTGGAATTACAGCAATATTATGTATTATCAATTCGGTTTATAATAGTGCTTTAAATATGGATGCGGGCTATATGGCTTTTTTTATTTTTTCAGTTCCGGCAATAGTTGATATATTTATGGAGGAGAACAACTGTTATGATAAATAGAATAATTAGAAAGCTGATCTATGGCCATAAGGCATCCACAGAAACGTATATTAAATATCTCCGCAGTTTGGGTATGAAGATAGGAGATGAATCAACAATTTATGTTCCGACAAAAACACAAATTGATACCACACGTCCTTGGTTGATTGATATTGGAAAGAATGTAAAAATAACAGAGGGAGTAACGATTTTGACGCATGGATTTGATTGGTCCGTTTTGAAAGGTGTCTATGGTGACATTCTTGGATCATCGGGGGGGGGGTCAAAATCGGAGACAATGTTTTTATCGGTATGCAGACAACAATCTTAAAGGGCGTGCATATTGGAAACAATGTAATTATCGGAGCCAATTCGTTAGTTAATAAAGATATCCCAGATAATTGTGTTGCAGCTGGTAATCCCTGTAAAGTTATAATGAGTCTTGAGGAATACCATGAGAAGAGAAAAGCGGCTCAAGTTGATGAGGCAAAGGAACTCGTAATGCTATATCGGGAGCACTATGGAAAAGAACCAGATGAACATGCATTACATGAGTTTTTTTGGCTCTTCACAGATGGAAATGATGAGCTTCCTGAGTGCTGGGATAACATGATGAGACTCGGAGGAAATTACGAGTATTCCAAAGAAAAACTCAGAAAAAATCAAAAGAAGTTCTTGAATATGAAAGACTTCTTGAAGAATGTTTAGAATATAAAAGCGTGTAGGAACGAAGGAGGAACAAAAAAGTGAAAGTATGTATTTTGTCGATGCAACGGGTTGGTAATATGGGGTCCTTACTTCAATCGTATGCGCTGAAGACAACAATTGAAAGACTCGGTCATCAGGTGGAATTTATAGATATTGAAAAAAGAGAAGATGACTATAAATTGTTGGGTGATTATAAACAGAAGTATGATAAAGAAAAAGAAACGACAGGCTTGATTGGAAAAATAAAGAAAACGGATAGATACACACTGAACCGTCTAAGAATAAAAAAGAAGAGCATTGACCAGGAAAATATCTTTGAGAAATTTCGTCAAAAAGAACTCTTTATTGATAGAAAAAGCTCGAAATATGATATGTGCGTTATTGGTAGTGATGAGGTTTTTAATTGCTTGAATTCTGGCGAATGGGGATTTACTTCACAGTTATTTGGTAATGTTCCAGAGGCAAACAAAGTGATTACCTACGCAGCATCCTGTGGCTCCACAAAATATGAGGAACTTCCAGCAATGGTTGCTAAAAAAATCAGAAAAACATTTGAAAATGTTGCAGCTATTTCGGTGAGAGATGAGAATACGCACAAATTTGTTGAAAAACTAACAAATAAGTTGATTGACGATAATTTAGATCCTGTGCTGATATATAATTTTAACTGTGAGGTGGAACAGGCGAATTTGCCTAAAATGCCAAAGCATTATTGTGTGGTTTATTCCTATTATAACCGAATTCACACGGCAGAAGAGATTGATGCAATTAAAGTTTTTTGTAAAAGGCATGAGTTGACACCGATTGCAATTGGTGCACCGCAATTCTGGATTAAAGATTATATTGTATGTTCACCATTTCAGTGTCTAAAGATTTTTAAAGAGTCGGATTTTGTAATTACGGATACATTTCATGGCACAATTTTTGCTTCAAAATATGCAGATAAATTTGCAGTGTTAGCAAGGGCTAGCAATAAAAATAAACTGCTAGATTTGATTAGAAAAATAGGAATGAAAGATCATTTGATGAGTAATCTTTTAGAACTGGAAGAAAAATATGGCCTTTTGAAAAATAAGGAAAACTTTGATTCAATTGTTGAAGAAGAAACACAAAGGACCTTACAGTATTTGAACAAAAATATATAAGGTAAATAAACAGCAATATAGATTTTTACAATATAAATTAAAATATAGTTAGAAAAGCGGGAGTTGGTTGGGTGATGAGAACTGTATGTAAACAGGATTTATGCACAGGTTGCATGGCTTGCGTAGGAAAATGTAAAAAAGAGGCCATATCAATTCAGGATAATGTGTCGGCATATAATGCAGTTATTGATGAAAGCAAATGTGTTAGTTGTGGAGCATGCGAACGAGTATGCCCTAATAATCACAAAGTGAACCTGAATGAACCTATTTATTGGAAAGAAGGTTGGGCGCCAGATAATATTAGAAGCAAAGCATCATCGGGAGGTGCAGCTTCTGCTATGATGGAATATTTTGTCAATGATGGTGGCTATGTGGCAGCCTGCCTGTTTAGTAATGGAGAATTTGTTTTTGACATAACGAATAAAAAAGAGGAATTGGTTCATTTTGTAGGTTCAAAATATGTGAAAAGTAATCCAGTTGGTATTTATGATAAAGTTATCGAGAAACTCAAGAATGGAAATAGCGTTCTATTTATTGGTTTGCCTTGTCAAGTGGCAGCGGTAAAAAACTATATGCTGGCAATGCCAGATAATATAAGAGAGAACCTTTATACAGTTGATTTGATCTGTCATGGATCACCGTCACCAAAAATCTTGAAATTTGCATTATATGAAAAAGGCATTGACATCTTGCAACTGAAAGAGATTCGATTCAGAAATAAAACAAATTTTGGATTGTCTTCACGAGATGAGGATGGTGAATATAAAACGATAGTGCCGGCAGGTGTTCAGGATATGTATACTCATGCATTTCTTACATCTTTAGATTACACAGAAAATTGTTACTCTTGTCGGTATGCAACATGGGGGAGAGTATCCGATGTTACTCTTGGAGATTCTTGGGGAAGCAATCAAATCGATAGGGAGCAAGAAAAAGGTATTTCTTTGGTTTTATGTCAGACAACCAAAGGGGTAACCTTGATTCAGAACTCCGGAATTAAATTAGAGGAAGTTGATATTGAAAAGGCACTAGAGGCTAACCATCAATTAAGACATCCTTCCATTGCACCAGAGACCCGAGAGATGTTTTTTGCGAATTTGAGCAAGGGATTTTATAAAGCTATTTCGAAGAGTGCGCCTAAAGTATATTATAAACAAAAATTAAAAGAAAGTCTGATAAAATTCAAAATCATTCGGGGGGGGGGACATATAAAATAGAATATAAGATTAGCTTCAAATGAAAGAAATGAAGAAAGTGTTTGGGGTTATAATTTGATGGATTTTATCTATAAATTCTTGGATTGTACATATAATTAAAATTGTCGTAGATGGATGCATTTTGTGGCTCCTTAAGGAATGGTAAAGCGAATATAACGAAGGAATAACGGGAAAAATAAATGAGCACATCGAGAAAAAAATATTTACTAAAAAATACAGCAATATTTGCATTAGGGAGTTTTGGGACAAAATTTATTAGTTTCTTCCTTGTCCCCTTATACACCAATATTCTTACAACGAGTGAATATGGAACTGTTGATATGATCTCAACAATAGGAATGGTATTAGTCCCATTGTTGACATTGAATATATGCGAAGCCGTAATGCGATTTTCGTTGGACGAAAATGCAGACTTAAATAAAATAATAAGCGTTGGAATATGTTCGCTTTTCTTGGCGATTTTTGCTGGCGGAATAATCTTCCCAGTAACTGCTAAAATTAAATCTCTGAATGAGTATGCGGTATATGTGTACATGTATGCTGTATCGCTTGCATTTAGTCAGATGTTTCTTTGCTATTTGCGCGGCAAAGAATTATTGCTGAGATACTCAATAGGAAATATTATTCAAACTTTTTGCGTTGCCTTGTTTAACATTTTATTCTTAGTGCAATTTAATAAAGGAATTAAAGGATACCTGTTAGCCTATATTATTGCAAATTTTGTGACCGCAATGTATGCGATGGTGGCAGGAAATGTTTTCAACGCTATGAAACATTTCTCTTTTGATTCAAAACTTCTTGTGCAAATGGTAAAGTATGCAATTGTTTTAGTTCCAAACTCTTTTATGTGGTGGATTATGAACTCATCTGATCGATTGATGGTTACGGCTATGGTCGGGGTGGCTGCTAATGGTATTTATGCTGTAGCATATAAGATTCCAACCCTATTGTCATCTGTTACGCAGGTTTTTAATCAGGCTTGGTCATATTCGGCGATAAGAGAAGAGGGAAGTTCAGACGAAGAAAAATACAACAATGATATTTATAATAGATTGGTCGTAATCGTTTGCATCTGTGCTGCCGGTTTGATGATGGTTATGAAGTTTTTTCTAAGGTATTACGTTGGAGCAGAGTATTATATTGCTTGGAAATATACGCCGGTACTAATTATTGGATTCATTTTTTCAACATTGGGAACATTTGTTGCAACAGCTTATACAGTGCATAAAGACAGCATGGGTTATTTGGTGTCTGGTACGGCAGGCGCAATGGTCAATATTATATTGAATTTTGCTCTTATACCTCAAATGGGAGCAATGGGAGCCGCCCTTGCTACCGCGGCTAGCTACTTTATTGTCTTCTATTATAGAATCCGAGATACAAAAAAGTACTTAAAATTATATATTTGGCAAAAGCGTCATATATTTGCAGGGACATTACTTCTTGTTCAGGCAATAACTATGTTTATCAATAATCCAGTTGGACAACTGTTATTGATTCTCGAATTTTGTGTAATGATACTTATATATGTAAATGATATTAAACAATTGTTTTTTGCTGTAACAAAAATATGTCGACTGAAAAATAAAAAGGAACACTAGAATGGGTAAATACTTTGGAACAGATGGCTTCCGCGGTGAAGCTGGAATTACTTTAACAGCCGACCACGCTTACAAAGTAGGTCGTTTTCTCGGCTGGTATTATAATGCTCTTCGCGAGCGTAATGGAGATAACGAACCCGCCCGTATCGTTATTGGTAAGGATACGCGCTGCAGCTCCTATATGTTTGAATATAGTCTGGTGGCTGGTCTGACGGCTTCTGGCGCAGACGCTTATCTGCTTCATGTCACCACCACCCCGTCCGTGGCCTATATCGCTCGTGTGGATGACTTTGATTGTGGCATCATGATTTCTGCCAGCCACAATCCGTATTACGACAACGGCATCAAGCTGATCGACTGCTATGGCGAGAAAATGCCGGAGGAAACCCTGCTGCTGGTAGAGGACTACATCGATGGCAAGCTCCATGTATTTGACAAGGACTGGCCGGAACTGCCGTTTGCGCATCGTGAGCATATCGGTTGCACTGTGGACTATGTTGCAGGTCGCAATCGTTACATGGGTTATCTGATCTCTCTGGGCATCTATTCCTTCAAGGGTGTCAAAGTCGGTCTGGACTGTGCCAATGGTAGTTCCTGGAACATTGCAAAATCCGTCTTTGATGCACTGGGTGCAGACACCGATGTGATCAATAACCAGCCTAACGGCCTGAACATCAATAACAATGCAGGCTCCACCCATATTGAGGGCTTGCAGAAGTTTGTGGTGGAAAAGGGTCTGGATGTTGGTTTTGCCTATGACGGTGACGCTGACCGTTGCCTGTGCGTGGACGAAAAGGGCAATGTCATCACTGGCGACCACATTTTGTATATCTACGGCTGCTACATGAAAGAGCGTGGCAAACTGCTGAACAATACCGTTGTCACGACCGTTATGTCCAACTTTGGTCTGTACAAGGCATTTGATGAGCAGGGCATTGGTTATGCAAAGACTGCTGTTGGTGACAAGTACGTCTACGAATATATGGCAAAGAACGGTTGCCGCATTGGCGGTGAGCAGAGTGGTCATATCATTTTCAGCAAGTACGCCAGTACCGGCGATGGTATTCTGACGAGCCTGAAGATGATGGAAGTCATGCTGGCTAAGAAGAAGCCGATGAGTGAGCTGGCTGCACCGCTGAAGATCTATCCGCAGGTGCTGGAAAATGTCCGCGTGACAGATAAGAAGGCAGCACAGAACGACCCGGCTGTGCAGGAAGCTGTAAGCCGAGTGGCAGAAGCATTGGGTGACACGGGTCGTATTTTGGTGCGTGAATCCGGTACCGAGCCGGTGGTGCGTGTCATGGTGGAAGCACCTGACCACGATATATGCCAGAAGTATGTGGACGAAGTAGTCCATGTGATTTGTGAAAAGGGCTACAAGGCGTAAAGTCGATGATGACTCTTGGAGATTGAATCCGGAGTCATTTTCTGTAATAGAGGGTAAGTATAAGAAAAAACACTGGGAGGGATAAATCTATGTGTGGAATCGTTGGTTTTACAGGAAATCGACAAGCAGCACTGATCCTGCTAGATGGTCTGTCAAAGCTGGAATATAGAGGATATGACTCGGCCGGACTGGCTGTTCGTGATGGTGAAAATCTGGCGCAGGTCGTTAAGGCAAAAGGCCGTTTGTCTAATCTGATTGAGAAAACAGATGGTGGTAGAGCACTGAAAGGAACCTGTGGTATTGGTCATACCCGCTGGGCAACGCATGGTGAGCCGAGCCAGACCAATGCACATCCGCATGTCTCAGGCAACTGCACCCGTTCTGGTTCAGGTACAGTGGAGTCTGAGGTCGTTGGCGTGCATAACGGCATTATTGAGAACTATACTGAACTGAAAGAAAAGTTGCTGAAACATGGCTATACATTCTATAGTCAGACGGATACCGAAGTGGTCATTAAGCTGGTGGACTACTATTATAAAAAGTATAATTTGGGTCCTATTGATGCCATTGCCAAAACGATGGTGCGCGTTCGTGGCTCCTATGCCCTTGAGTTGATGTTCCGGGATTATCCAGGTGAGATCTGGGTGGCGCGTAAGGACAGTCCGATGATCATCGGTATTGCAGATGGCGAAACCTATGTGGCATCGGATGTTCCTGCCATTCTGAAGTATACCCGGAATGTTTATTACATTGGTAACCTTGAGTTTGCAAAGCTGACTCCGGGTGAGGCTCATTTCTATGACCTGAACGGTGACGAAATCGAGAAGCAGACCACGGAAATTAAGTGGGATGCAGAAGCAGCAGAGAAGGCAGGCTTCGAGCATTTCATGATGAAAGAAATCCATGAACAGCCGAAGGCTGTGCAGGATACGCTGAACTCTGTCATCAAGGACGGCAAGGTCGACCTGTCCAGCGTGGAACTCACAGAGGACGAAATTAAGAACTTTGAGCAAATTTACATCGTAGCCTGTGGTTCCGCATGGCATGTGGGCATGGCTGCTCAGTATGTGCTGGAAGATATGGCAGATATCCCGGTGCGCGTGGAATTGGCATCGGAATTCCGTTATCGAAAGATGCCGGTCAATCAGAAAGCACTTGTGATTGTTGTCAGCCAGTCCGGTGAAACCGCAGATACGCTGGCTGCGCTCCGTCTTGCAAAAGAAAAGGGCATCACGACACTGGCGGTTGTCAATGTGGTCGGTAGCAGCATTGCCCGTGAAGCAGACAAGGTGTTCTACACCCTTGCCGGTCCGGAAATCTCCGTTGCTACAACAAAAGCATACAGCGCACAGCTGGCGGCAATGTATTGCCTGGCAGTTCAGTTTGCCAAGGTCAGAGAAAAAATCACCGAGGAACAGTACAGCTATTATATTTCCGAGTTGCTGACCATTCCGGAAAAGATGCAGAAGATTCTGGAAGACAAAGAGCGCATTCAGTGGTTTGCAGCAAAGTATGCGAATGCACACGATGTGTTCTTTGTGGGTCGTGGCATTGACTATGCTGTCTGCTTGGAGGGGAGTCTGAAGCTGAAAGAAATCAGCTACATCCACTCCGAAGCATACGCTGCAGGTGAACTGAAGCACGGAACGATTAGTCTGATTGAGCAGGGAACACTGGTCATTGGCGTACTGACCCAGAGCGAACTCTATGAAAAGACTATTAGCAATATGTTAGAGTGCAAGAGCCGTGGTGCTTATTTGATGGGTCTGACTACATATGGCAAGTATGAAATCGAAGATCAGGTAAACTTCACGGTATATGTGCCGAAAGTGGACGAGCACTTTGTGGGCAGTTTGGCTGTGATTCCGTTGCAGCTGCTGGGCTATTATGTATCTGTAGCCAAGGGTCTGGATGTGGATAAGCCGAGAAATCTAGCTAAGAGTGTGACTGTGGAATAAAAGATAGCAAGAGGAAAAAATTATGAACACAACATTACTTATTATGGCAGCCGGTATCGGTAGCCGTTTCGGAACGGGAATTAAACAGTTGGAGCCGGTGGATGATGCTGGTCATATCATCATGGACTACTCAATCCATGATGCGATTGAAGCAGGCTTCAACCATGTAGTATTTATCATCCGTAAGGATATCGAGAAGGAGTTTAAAGAGGTTATCGGTGATCGCATTGCCTCCATTTGCTCTTCTCATAATGTAACTGTTGACTATGCTTTCCAGGATATTAACGATATTCCTGGTACGCTGCCGGAAGGTCGTACAAAACCTTGGGGAACCGGTCAGGCTGTGCTTGCAGCAAAGGACGTAATTAAAACTCCGTTCATCGTCATTAACGCAGACGATTACTATGGCAAGGAAGGCTTCAAGGCTGTTCATGAGTATCTGGTGAACGGCGGAAAGTCCTGCATGGCAGGCTTTGTGCTGAAGAACACTCTGTCCGATAACGGCGGCGTAACTCGCGGTATCTGCAAAATGGATGAGCAGAACAATCTGACCGAAGTTGTAGAGACAAAAAATATTGTGAAGACCGCAACCGGAGCAGAAACAGAAGGAAAAGTGATTGATGTGAATTCTCCGGTTTCTATGAATATGTGGGGATTAACTCCTGATTTTCTGGATGTTCTGGAGGAAGGTTTCAAAGAGTTCTTTGAGAAAGAAGTCCCGGGCAATCCTCTGAAAGCAGAGTATCTGATTCCTATCTTCATCGGTGAATTGCTGGAGCATGGAAAGATGTCTGTAAAGGTTCTGAAGACCAACGACACCTGGTATGGCATGACCTACCATGAGGACGTTGCAGCAGTAAAGGACAGTTTCAAGAAGATGCTGGCGGATGGCGTGTACAAGGCTGACCTGTTCAGTGATCTGTAAACGACGATGAATGAAACGATTGATTTACTCGGAAAGATACTCACAAACATCCTGACTGCGATGTATGAGCCGTTTGGATTCTCACTCCTTCTTTCTTTCCTAGCTATGTTTTTCTACCTGTATGCGTATGAGCCAATACATGCTGGCAAAGGATGGAAGAATGCCATAGTGACATGGTATCAGAAGTTCAAGGAGAGTGTGTTCTTTCGGAAACTGTTCTTCCTGGCCTTTGTGACTTCACTTATTCTGTTCCGAACCCTGTTAAACCGCAATCTTTGGATGAATCCTTTATCCGATGTCATGGGTGGCTGGGGCATCTGGGAGACTGTGAATGGCGAACAGAAGCTGACCACCGAGTGCATCGAGAACGTGATCATGATGGTACCGTTTTCAGCTGTAGCGATGTGGACGTTCGAAGAAAAGATAGGAAACGGCTGGAAGAAGATACTGTGGCAAAGCGGGAAGATAGCGTTTGGCTTTTCTTTGATAATAGAGATGCTGCAGTTACTCCTGCGGCTCGGGACGTTTCAGCTATCTGACATCTTCTACAACACAGTCGGCGGAGTGCTAGGCGGGTTATTGTACTGTGTGGCGATGAAGGCAAGAAAGCGTCTGTAAAACGGGATGAAATTGTGATATACTGGGAGCGGTAGCTCCCTACGCTGCTCGTAATAATCACACACCTCTCCGTGGTGAGCAGCAGGCAACGATCTATGATCGGCGAAGATGTGAGAAAAGAAAATTAGATTGGGGGACAATAAAATGTTTAGAATTAATCACAATGACGCAATTGAGTTGGAACATCAGGTTAGAAGGCTTTATGGCTGTGATCGAGGTGGCGTCTCTGGTATGGCTGATGCAGATTATTTTGAAGGTCATCCAATTCAGGCAGCAGTTTTGGTTGTTTCTTATATTCATGCTAATCATCGTGAGAGCGGTCCATACCAGTTCGATGAGTTCCTCAATAAATATGAGACTATTTTTGAATATCCGGACGAGAATAATGCAGCCGATGAGGTAAGAAATTATATTGATGAGATCAGTTCTATTGTCGAGCAGTACATTTAAAGATCAATGGGAAATGAGTGTATGTAAAAGAAAGGCTGAATGAATATGCCCAGAACGAAAGGCAGCAAGAACAAACCGAAGACAATCAATGACTACGCATCCCAGATAGCAGAGAAGCAGGAGACTATTGCATATCTGAATACTGAGATCGTATCCATCCAGAAAGCGATTGAAGAGCAGAAGAACACACTGAAAGAGAAGAAGTCTGCTCTGAAGAAGGCCGAAAAAGAAGTGGCATCCTTGGAAGCGAAGAAGGCAAAGGCAGATGCTAAGGCCGCTGAAGAAGCAAAGAAGACCGAGGCAGAGGCTGTGCTGAAGAAGTTGCTGGCAAGTGGCATGAGCGCGGACGAGATCCTCGAAAAACTGAAATAAAACCATTGCCGTGTGGACAAACTGAACTCCAGAAGTTCACACGGTGTTTTTGCAGGCTTCCGTATAGTTTATAACGAAAATAAAAGAAGAACAAAAATAAAAGAAATGGAGCATGAAAAAAATGAACTTATCTAAAATACACCACATCGCGATCATCGTATCTGACTACGAAGTCGCGAAGGATTTCTATGTGAACAAGTTGGGCTTCTCTGTTATCAGAGAGAATTATCGCTCGGAGCGCAGGGATTGGAAGTTGGATCTTCGTGTCAATGAACTTACGGAACTTGAAATTTTCGCTGAGGAAAATCCTCCAAAGCGTGTGAACCGTCCGGAGGCCTGTGGCCTGCGTCACCTTGCATTTTGTGTAGACAGCGTAGAGCAGACAGTGAATGAACTGGCGGAGGTAGGCATTGAATGTGAGCCAATCCGCGTGGATGATTACACCGGCAAGAAGATGACTTTCTTCCACGACCCGGATGGACAGCCGCTGGAGCTGCATGAGTAAATGAAGAAAACAAGAAAACCAGGCGGTGGCCGGAAGAAGTTGAAGCCAGAGTACGATGCCGGGAAGAACCTGAAAGAGCAGCTGGATGCTGCTGTGGCACTTTATGATTCTGAGATGTCCTTGCAGGCCGTCGGTGAAGAACTGGGATTAAATCCAATAAAGGTACGGAAGCTGCTCATCACAGCCGGTGTGTATGAATCAGATGTGGCGGAGAAGGTACAGGATACTTTCGAGGAGTATCGAGAAACACAAGACTATAAAACCGCATTGCTATCAACCGTAGCAGCCCTTGACCTCTCCAAAGCCTCCGTCACTTCGTACCTGCCTTATCAGAAAGGTGTGTACTTCCCAAGTACTGCATCAAAAGAGAAAATCAGTGTAGGAGCAGAGCGGCAGCGGAGATACAGAGCGATGAAGTGGTGGAAGGCTGATTCGACAGAAGAAAACTTCTGGAGCGTGGTTCTGGCCTATGCTGGTGTGAAATTCAAAACCTACTCTGGGTTGCCATTCACTTACGAAATTAAAAAAGGCAAGAATGGCGAGTACACAAAAGAGCTGTGGATCGACCGCCGAGAGAAGAGCAAAAGTCTAGCGTGGAGTTCAGTGCTGCTGGCGCTGAAGAATATTAAAGGAGAAGTGGTAGACCGCCCGAAAGCTCTGGGCGATATCCGGGGCGTGACTTACATATACGGAATGTTCTACCGGTTTGGGCTGATTGATGTGCCGGACGAGATAAAGGAGAAGATGGGCCATCCGAAAGACCGCAAAAAATAGGTTGCTATGTGCAAAAGTCTACGGTAATATGTGCCGTAACTGAGGATGTGAATCTCAGTTGGGAAGGATGGTAGCATTATAGAAAAATTGAAGGAAATGCTGGAGGAGTATTTGAAGAAAACAGAGCCGGAGTATTATCCGCCTGTAGAAAATCTGCTGGATCTGATCTACGAGCATTATACAGAGAAAAACCCAGTAGAGAAAAACACAGTTGCCGGGAAGGCAGCAAAGACCAAGGAAAAGGAACTGGAAGAGTGGCTGCGTGGGCTAGATGGTATGGATAGGTTGGTAGATGATTATATCGGAGATAAAATTCCGCTCTGGGAAAAAATCATGGACCGGCAGGGGACGGTGTGCTGTGCATGGGAGAAGACCGCCTTTGAGGAAGGTCTGAAAGTCGGGATGCGGCTGATGGTGGAAGCGTATAGTTTGTGACGGAAATAAAGTGAACTCCTGGAGTTCAAAAAAAGCCCTCGCTTGTTACGGCGAGGGCGTGTGTTCTTATTTTTCAGGCTTTTCAGCTTTTTTCTTCTTCGGTGCAATTTTGTGGCCGGAGTAGATTGCCATACCCATGCAGACCAGAGAACCGCAAGCGAAATACTTGTGAGCCTGCATCAGCTTCTTGCAGCCTGTGTAGAAGCATCCTGCCATGCAGGCAAGTGCTCCGAGTGACCAATATTTATGTGCTTTCATTTTGTATGTCCTCCTTATCTTCTTTCCGTATTTTAAGCAATTCCTCTATTTCATTGTTACTCGCTAAGCGCACCGCTGACTTCTCTTTATAGGTTTGTGCTCCGCAGTCAGGGCATCGATCTGGCAGCTTCTCGGCAGAGAAGCAGTAGCGGCAGGCATCGCAAAAGTAGTAATTCAAGTCATATTCACCCCAATCTCTAATATATCTTCAAATGCAATAATGGTCGGCAGCTCTTTGCCGGTATCGTTTATAAATCCTGTGTAAATTCGCAGTTCTTTGCTTATCGCATCCACAGCATCCAGTACCCCGTCTATATCTTCATAGTAGCCATCCGTGAAATATTTAATTGTGACCTTTTGTTCCTTCCGAAGTTGGCCGATCTTTTGGCTCAGAGCTTCCTTACCTTCTTCAGACAGTTCGATTCTATTTCCTTTCAGGTGATCCCTGCCTTCAGATGCAATCTCATCCTCATAGCCTCGTAAGGCGGCAAAAGGAGAGAAGATTTTAGCGCGATTTGACATCGGCATCCGGGGATGATCGTGCGGTGGCTCCGGACGGGAAGCATGGAGTATTTTGCCATACTTACTTTGGACGGCTTTGCCTTCCGGCGTGTTCTTGTAGTCCATGTTCTCCCTCCTTACTTAGCCTTGTGGCCGCCTATCTGCTGATTTCTTTCCCTCATCGTTGCACCATCCAGATAGTTGGTTCCTTTCAGAACGGCGTTCTTGCCGAACTTCTTCTTGAGTCCTAGCATCGCATTCTGCAGCTTCTTCTCTTTTTCCAGCTTGGTCGTGTCTGTGAATAGGTCAACTTGGAAGAAGCCCTCGTCTTTGACCACACGGTTGGCGGCTATTGTGATCCGTCTTACGGTCAGTGTTTTATCGGCTATTCTCTCGAATAACTCAGTTGTGGCAGAGATCAGGATGCTTCCGAGGTTGGTTGGATTATCCAGTTTCGTACTGCCATGTGCACCCTTCGGAACGGTGCGGCCGTAGTGATCGATGTGTACCGGACCGTGATATTTTCCGCTGTCACAGTTTTCCCGGTCATAGCCCACATCCAACGTCAGGCTATCCGTAACCAGTCCTTTATCTGTTAATTGCAATACTAAGCTGTCAGCCATCTCCATGACAATGATTCTGGCTTTGTCATATGGGTAAGGGCAGGAGAGAACCTGTCCTTCGGAGATACTATTAGTGCTGGGTTTGTAGGCTTTGATTTCTTTCATGCCGCAGGGTTCCAGACCCCAAGCATGATCAATCAGCAGTTCAGCATCAACGCCGAATTCCTTATATAAGATATCCTGATTGACGGTGCTGAAATAGGCCAGTTCGCCCATCGTATGGATGCCGTGTTTTTCTAGTCGCTTGACGGTGCCGGGGCCAGTCATCCAGAAGTCTGTGAGTGGTTTGTGATCCCAGAGGAGATAACGGAAACTCTCTTCATCCAGCTCAGCGATGCGAACACCGTCCTTGTCCGGTGCAGCATGTTTGGCGGTGATGTCCATTGCCAGCTTCGCCAGATACAGATTCGTACCAATCCCGGCGGTGGCTGTAATGCCAGTTGTATACAGCACTTCCCGGATCATTGTCATGGCAAGGTCGTGTGCTGTCATGTTGTAGTGGGATAAGTACGAGGTGGCATCGATGAACACCTCGTCGATGGAATATACCACGATGTCCTCCGGGGCAATGTATTTCAGATAGATGCCAAAAATCTGTCGCGACACCTTTTCATAGTATGCCATCCGGGGTGGTGCAACGAGGTAAGAGAGTTCGAGTGATGGGTCGGTGGCAAGGGATAAGGAATCATAGGAGGCCGAGGAAAAGGATGGTTTACCGTCCTTATACACAGCTTTTCTTAATCGTACCACTTCCCTTAACCGATTCGTATTGACCTCTTTGACCTTCTGCACGACCTCGAACAGTCTGGCGCGACCCGGAATGCCATAGGCTTTCAGGGAAGGAGACACAGAGAGACAGATAGTTTTCTCAGTGCGGGAGGAATCTGCCACGACCAGATTTGTGGTAAGCGGGTCGAGGTGGCGAGCGGCGCATTCCGCACTCGCGTAATAGCTTTTAAGATCTATCGCAAGATATGTGCGTTGCATCGTGCAATTTCCTCCTTTCTGACTGTGTTCTCATAATAATGCTTTTAATGTCCGGTTCTCTCGACAAACCATCGGCCTAATCGTCCGTTGAAGCGTGAGTCGAGGTGTTCAAAGAATAGGTGCTTCTCCTGCCCCTGGATGAGTACAGTAAAGCAGTCACCAGAGTAACCGTTATCGGCAGTCCCAGCAGGGCGGAAGTCACGCACTGTTTCGATTGGGAAGGTACGTCCATCCGACCATGTGATTGATGTCGGCTGCATATAGCCTGTAGAATCAAAGTCGGAGGATACCTTTACATAGACTCGTTCTTTTGTCATAAGCAGTCACCTCCATGTTTAATCGTAACATTTAGAGCAATTCTTCATGGAATCCTTCAGAAAATTGCTCTGAAGCTCTGGCACAGCAGGAAGCTGGTAGCCTTTTGCGGTAAGAATGTTCAGTTTAAAATCAACAAAGTTTTTTTCGATTCCAGCCATCTGTGCAATCTCCTCAATGGTGGCGAATCCTGTATGCGTGTATTGAAAGTCCTGCAGCAGCTCGTGGTATTTCAAGGCACGGTATGTGCTAGAGCAGTGGGTTGGCAGAGAAGCCTCCATTTGAAGCCTGTCGGCGTTGAATTCATAGAAGCCGATTGGTTTCAGTACATCATCATCTGACAATAGCAGTTCAGCAGCAAACGTATTTGCCCTGCGCTCTGCTTTTGCGTTGCTGAGACTATAAAAATATGTATCCTGGAAAGCTTGACCGGATGCCGCATGTTTCCGGTCGAAAATGGAATGCCCAAGTTCGTGAGCCAGTGCGGATCTGCGTTGTTGCTTTGAGCAGTTTGGATTGATGCCGATGTATTCGCAATTTAGAAGTACTGTATAAAATCCAAGGAGCTCTTCGCAGAACCGGATGTCTTTAATTTTAATGGCGCGCTGGGCAATGATAGCTTCCGGGTCATTGCTCTTATATCGGCGGCTTACAGCGTCGGCGGCAGTAATAGCAAAGTTGTCCAACAGCGACTCCTTTCCTCTGTAAGTCGATTACAGATATTTTTTAGGAGTAAACTTTTTTGCCTCTTCTTTTGCATCAAGGAAGAGAGCTTCCATTTCCTTAATGAAATTAGCCTGATCTTCTTCGGACAGCTCGCCGCCTGCAAAAAGGGCAGAGGTCTGTTCTTTTATTTTCTTTGCCTGAGCTACACCGCGGGAGCCATACTTCTTACGGACGTCAGCGTAGAATTGGTCATCGCTGAGTTCCTTCTGGAAGGTGGCATCATCCATAAAGTAGTCGGTCGTGACACCAAGAGCAGCGGCAATCTTCTGGATTGCGTCCACGCTTGGTTCGCGCTCGCCGGCTTCGATATAGCGGATGGCACGATCAGACATAGATGCTCGTCTGGAGAGCTCGGCCATGCTCATACCTTGTGCGGATCGCAGAGCTTTGATCTTCTCGCCATTGGTCGCATTCGGTGTAAGTGCAGTGGCTGCTTCAGCCCGGACATCCTGAGTGTCTAGTAAGTTCGTATCTTTTTTCATGTCATGCCTCCATGTGGGATATTTTGCTGCTTTTTGCCGGAAGGGAAAGTTGCCGGTGAGAAGCAGCAATTTTTTGTAAAGCCTACTTGACAAGGAACAACTGTTCCTATATACTAAGAACAACAGTTCGTGAACTTCTGTTCCTATGATACAATAAGAAGTTGTAGAAGTCAAGAGGGAAATGAACTTCTGTTCCTTTTTATTATGGTATGGGATGTAACTGTGGATGTAACATGGACTTACTAAAACGTAACTACGAGTTTGGTAACGCAACAAAAGCAATAAGATAAAATCATTGCGTAATATTGACAAGTATGCAATAAAGTGCTACTATATAAACAGAGGAGGTGTGACACCGATGGGAAGAAAGAAGATAACGAATCTTTTTCCTGATTACATTCGGACGGGAAAGGCCGACCTAGAAGTGCTGAGTCAGTTGGTTCTGAGTGCAAAGGGAGAACGGTCGATGAATGACTTTGCGAATGAGTGCGGGGTAAACACATCGACGATTTCCCGTATTATTAATATGAAGAACACAACGGCTTGTTCTGATGAGGTGCTGGTGGCGATATCAAAGGCTGCAGATCCGAACAGTGGGGTCACACTGGAGAAACTGTTGGCGGCAAACGGAATGGTGAAACTTGTTCCTGCTGGAACAGAAGGAGCCGTTGTATCTCCATCTCAGATTGTTTTTGGATTGGCGGATATCGCAGAAGAGCAGAATATTGAGCCAGATCCCAATTCATCAAATATGTTCTTACGGAATGCAGCGAAGACGCTTACCGGATATATGTTAGAGCAAACTTACAGGGAAACGCTGCAGAACGCGTTCCTTATGAACGGCTATTTTGTAGAATTGGTTTCCTACGAAAATATGATCTGGCCAAGAACCAAACAGTACAGGGCTGATTTTGCAATTCGGACAAATGCTCTTTTAGAAGAAGGCATTGATACATGGCTGTTTGAGTGTAAATCTTATACAGCGGGAATCGGAAGGGGTACGATTGGCAAGATGAATCAGCTGTTTGCGATGGCATATATGGAGAGTCCTCGTGAGCATGGCATTAAGGTTTCAGTAGTAGTAAACCATGTAGCTATGATTGAACAGGCGAGAGAGTATTATGCTGGCTGCAAAATAAGGGATTATTTTTCCTTTATTTTAATCGACCCGGTGAACCGATGTGTGAAAGATGAATTTTGCATTCCGCGAATCGATGGAACAGAGAAGTCAGTGTTTAATGTACAAGATGGGAGATGAGGATATTGATTTCAAAATGTGGAATTTATACGTCGCAAGGAAAGCGGGTGCTCCTTGCAACCCGTGCGGTTGTAAATGGTCGTAAGGCTGTTGCTTATGTGAAGAACGGGCAATTGCAGGGGTATGAGTACCTGGATGATTTTAATGAGCAATGTTATTCTGGTCCATACATGACCTTTGAAGATAAAAAGGAACAGCTCAGGATGTGACTGCTCCCGGTAACCGCTTGACTCATCGCAGGACGTGTGAGCCAGCCTGATTGAATTTACACCTGCCTGCAGGTGCTGCCCGGATATGCTGGAAAGCATAGTGTGCGTGGTAAGCCGAGGTAGACTTTAGATGACCTTAGTTTAGGTTGTCTTGGGTCTGCCTCGGCTTTTTTGTTATCTGAGTTTACAAGAGCGATGCCGTGAGCATCTTTACATCACGCAGACGTCTAAAAAATATGAAATACTGGGTTATTACTTAGTAGTGGAAATCCAGCTTGGTGGGAGTGGCACTGATTGCTTACATGGTGGATTTCCGTGTCAGGAATTTCAAAAAGAATGACCATTGGTGTTGGTTCTTCTGTTGTGAATGCACTGTTTGAAAAAGGCGTGGGGTATAAACGTAAAGGCGATAAAATTGTTAAGGAGTGATAAAAAAGAAGTCTGATTTTTAGTGCATTTGCACCAAAAAAGTTATTAAAATTCGACATATCCACCTGTCGATTTTTGGACACTTTTGGTTGTCGATTATTGGTGTCGGGTGTATACTATAAGAGCGTTCAACGGAACTACAGCAATTGGTAGAAAATACCTGCTGTTTGACCTGAAAGCCACTTAGTATACATAACTGAACTGAGATTTCCCCCATAAGTGGCAGGAAACTATACCAATAACGAAAGCAAATACATAGATAGGAAAATACATAGTATGAAGATTTTGATTTTAATTAGAAGCGTAATCAGCGCAAACAATTTCATAGGAGGCCGAAGTACGGGGTTGCTCAGGAAGAAATCGTAGATTTTAATCTGACTTGTTGTCGACACCCTTTTTCAGAAGGATTGGGTCGGAGCATTCCAGAGACTGTGTACTTTGAGTAGCATCTGAGTACATAGTCACAGGGATGCCCCGGCCTTTTTTGCTGTTTATGCTTTGGAAAAGGGGGTGTCAGGCGTGGTCGATATTCACAGTGATGAGTATATTATTGGTCAGAATATCAGAAAATATCGTAAACAGAAAGGCTGGTCACAAAAAGACCTCAGCGATGCTGTGGACATTGACCGCGCCAATATTTCCGGAATTGAAAACGGTGAACGTGGTGTGATAAATTGCGTGATGCTGAAGCGGTTTGCCAGAGCCCTCGGTGTGTCGATGGATACACTGATGGACGAAGAAGATGAGCCTCCTTGTGCAGACACATCCATTCAGGAAAAATACGATATGCTGAACCCCATGCATCAGGAGATGGTGAGAGAAAGCATCGACTGCTATCTGCTTAAAGAGCGGAAAGTGGCAATTTGAAGATCGTACAGTACAAATCAAGCTGTGCGGTCTTTTTTTATGCCCATAATGTCGTGAATTCAAAAATGTATCAAATTTGACCCCAAAGTGTGTCAAGTCTGAAATCTGCAAGAGACCGTCATTTTGTTATCATATAGTCAGTTCAAGGGACAAGCCCACAGAACCACAGAGTATGAATCTGTCGGCACTCTCTCGGACAAATAAAAATATCGTAAGCCCGATTCTAGAGCAGGCGAAGGATACCATAGCAGAACCTCACAGTACAGCGATTTATTTGCTGGTGCTGGAGGTATGCGAATGGGATTACTCTACCTATCTCTGGAATCGGGCTTTTTGTGTTTCACAGCCTTGCCAGATGGTTTGGTGCCTCATCTGCATCCTGCTTCGGTATCTTTCCCTCCCAGAAGTCCGGGGGAAAGGACAGAAAAATGATGAACATGATGACTGGAGCAGTAGCAATCAATGGTGGCGTAGGCGTGATGGAGATCTGCCAGCCGAAAATGGTTGACCAGATTGTGGAGAATGCGGCGCAGGCAGTCGACCAGACGGCTTTGAACGTACACATTACCCTGCATGAACTGAAAGAGCGTGTGGAACTGGTATTGGAGAAGAAAATCCCAGGTTACAAGCAGCTTATGGCAATGCATCCGGTTGCAGTCGCAAGGGCAATGGTGAATGGCGCAGTCGTTACTGCCTATGAAAATGGCTATGCAGTGTACGAGGCAGATGGTGCTCATACGGTGCTGGATGTGAATCGCTGTGGGGATTACCGCTATGATTTCACAGATGGCACCTATCAGGTGGTTCCAGCAGAGGTGTTTGAGGAAGCAGAGTGGTCTGTGCGGTTGGTTATGGAGGGTGAGCGTCGCCTGGAAAATAATCGCAACAAAATCAGCCGTGACTATGAAGAATTTGCTTTGGTTTGCGATGGTTCTGACTGGACGGATGCTGCCATGATCGACTTCATGGAAAAAGAAAACGCTGAAATATTGGCAGATGAGGAACTGCGGAAGCTGTATGCAGCCATGAGTAAGCTGACCGAGCGGCAGACAGAGGTGATTCAGCTTTACTTCTATAAAGGTATGACGCTGCAGGAGATTGCAGAGGAGTTGGGGATGTCAAAGCCTGCTGTTCATTATTCGATGCAGGGTGCTCTCAAAAAAATCCGAAAAAGTTTTTGATGAACTACTTAACTTTTGGTCGAAAATCGTGCGCTTTATGAGAGGACCACTTCTCAAGTACATCGACAGGAGGAAAAACCTATGAAAGCAGAACGCATGAATATGGCGAATGCAACCGCCAAGATAGGAGGTTCTAAGGAGGCTCGTCCGCCCGGCGGGTTCCCGCTGGCATCGGCACCGAAGAAGATTTTTATCTGCTCGCCGTACCGACCGACAGCAAATGACCCGCCGTGCAGGAAGACACAGATGGAGGCAAACATCCAGAGGGCAAAGACCGCCTGCAGGATTCTGGCCACAATGGGAGTCCTGCCACTGGCTCCGCATCTGTATTTTACTCAGTTCTTAAAGGATGAGGACGCACAGGAGCGTGCGACAGGAATCCGATTCGGAATGGAGTGGCTGGAAGCAGCTGATGAAGTGTGGGTGTTCGGCGAAACCATATCCGAGGGGATGGCGGCGGAGATCAAAAGAGCACATGAGCTGAAGAAGCCTGTTTGCAACCTCCCGGAGCCGGGACGCATGGTCGAACTGCTTTTGAAGAGACTTTCCGAGCAGTATCACATACCAATGGAAGATAAAACGAAAGAGCAGCAGGAAGCTGCAGAAAGTGAGAAAGACAATGGAGAATAAGAATGAGAAGAGCATGACTCTGGAGGAAATGATCAGCGAGATGCTGAAGGACGCCAAGGTGGTAAAGGTTCCGCTTCCTGCCAGGGCAGAGGAAAAAACGGAAACTCAGGAGCAGGATAAGCCGATGCCGGCACGCCCGTCTGGTGTTCCGTTCCTTTCGCTCAGCATCAAGAACCTGCACCTCCACATGGATGAGCGTATGACCTCGTACAACTACGGTTTCGGACAGGAGCCGGATGCTGAAGCAGATGACCCGGTAGAGGACATCGACTTCGATGAGATGCTGGCTCACATCCACAAGGAAACCGGTCTGTGCGAGAAGGTCATTCTGGCAGTCCTGAAGGCACAGGCCGATTATCTGGATGACCTGTGGGGGGATGAGGAAGAAACCGGAGAGGAGGCAAACGCATGATGGACGAACTGAATGCTTTGAACGCTCCGAAAAAAGTCGTGGACGGTCTGGTCGAGGTCTTTGACGGTCTGGCGCAGATGTTTGCCGGCGTATCCGAGCAGCTGGATATGCTGGCGGCAAATGCAAAGACGGAGGATGAACTGGAGCTTCCGGTGGCAGAGCAGCCAGTACTGCCCGTAACAGAAAAGAAAGGCCCGGCGGTTTCGCATCCCCGTAAGAAGCCGGTCAAGAAAACCAAAAAGGTGGAAGAGACGGTTACTTCGGCCATCGAGGAAACCGCAGAGGTGCCTGTGGTAGAAGACCCTGACGAGGCGGAGAAAGCAGTGAACTCCGAGAGTTCAGAAACCGCAGAGAGTGAGCATCCGGTGGATGATGCGGATGCGCTGCCGTGGGAAGAAGATACCGGCCAAAAAGAAGTACCGTCCGATAAAACCACGGACAAGGACACACCTGCTGCCAAGGAGGAAACACAGTCTGCAGTGACGATCACCAAGGACGAGATCACGGCGGTCATTGTCGCCAAGATCAAGAAGAAGCGTGATAACAACGAGAAGATCGGTCAGCTTCTGAAGACCTACGGTGTGGCCCAGCTGTCTGACCTGCCTGCAGAGAAGTACGAAGCATTTCTGGCAGATGTCTCCCAGATTTAAGGGAGGTCATCATGCCGGAAGTACATGCAATCCTTTCTGCTTCCAGCTCTAAGAGGTGGCTGAACTGTACACCATCTGCAAGGCTGGAGCAGAACTTTCCAAATGAATCCTCGGTGTACGCCGAGGAGGGAACTGCTGCCCATGAGTTGGGCGAATACAAGCTGCGGAAATATCTGCATGAACGGGTGAAGCGTCCAACCTCCGAGTACGAGGATGAGGAGATGGAAGCGAACACCGATATCTATGCGGAGTTCATCATTTCCACAGTGGAGCGCATCAAGGAGACCTGTCCGCATCCGCTGGTCATGGTGGAGGAGCGGCTGGATTACAGCTACCTGGTTCCATCTGGCTTTGGTACCGGCGACTGCGTGATTATCGCAGACGGTACGCTTTATGTCATGGACTACAAGAACGGCAAGGGAGTGTTCGTAAACTGTGACCATAATCCGCAGATGATGCTGTACGCCCTAGGTGCTTACCACGCCTACGGATATCTGTACAGTATCAAAAAGGTGTCCATGACCATTATCCAGCCGAGACTGGAAAATATCTCAACGTTTGAATGCAGTGTGGAGGAACTGCTGGACTGGGCAGAGACCTATGTCAGACCGAGGGCAAAGCTGGCCTTTGAAGGAAAAGGCGAGCAGGTTCCCGGGGACTGGTGCCGGTTCTGCCGTGCCAGAACTTCCTGTAAAGCCTGTGCCGATGAAGCTATGGCTCTGGTGAAAGAAGAATTTCTGGATCTGGATGCCGGTGTGCTGGAGGATGAAACCGAGGAAACGGATGCGACAGCATCCTTTGATCCGGACATTTCGGTGCCGACCTTTAAATCCCCGGCCCTGCTTTCAAAGACAGACATTGAGAAGATGCTGCCGACCCTGAACCGTATCGAGTCCTGGATCGAAGCCATCTTTGCCTATGTCAGTTCGGAGGCCATCAATCATGGTGTCAGCTGGGATGGGTATAAGGTGGTCGAGGGTAGGAGCAAGAGGCAGTTCCTTGATACGAAATCGGTGGTGGCTGCTGCAGAGAAGGCCGGATACACCGATATTTATAAGACGGAGCTGATCTCTCTGACAGCCTTTGAAAAGCTTATGGGGAAGAAAAAGTTCCAGGAGATTCTGGGAGAGTATGTGGTCAAGCCGCCCGGTAAGCTGGCACTTGTCCCGGATTCGGACCCCAGAGAAGCAGTCGATCTGCAGACTGCGGAAGATGAATTTGCTGTCCTCGATTGAGGGCAGCAGCAATACACAAAAACAGATTGATGGAGGATTTTTATTATGGCTAACAAGATTTCCAGTGCAACTAAGGTCGTGATTCCGTGCCGTATCTCTTTCGCAAACATTTTTGAAGCAAAGAGCATCAACGGCGGTGAGGCCAAGTATTCCGTTTCCTGTCTGATCCCGAAGGAGGATAAGAAGACCCTGCTGGCGATCCACAAGGCAGTGGAGGCCGCCAAGGAGGATGGCAAGACCCGTAAGTGGGGCGGTAAGATCCCGCCGAACCTGAAGCTGCCTCTGCGTGACGGCGACATCGACCGCCCGGACGATGAGAACTACCAGGAGCATTTCTTTGTGAATGCCTCCAGCAAGGATGCACCGCAGGTCGTGGACCGTCATGTCCAGCCTGTGACAGACCCGATGATGGTCTACTCCGGCTGCTACTGCAATGTCAGCGTGAACTTCTACGCTTTTAACGCCAACGGCAACCGCGGTGTGGCTGCTGGTTTGGGGAACGTGCAGTTTGTCAAGGATGGTGACCGTCTGTCCGGCAAGGCATCAGCAGAGTCTGATTTTGACGCGCTGGACGATGAGGATGTTCTGGGCGGCGATGCCGGTGAGGAACTGCCGGATTACCTTCGCTAAGAGAAACACAGATAAGTAACCGTGCCGGGGGATGCCAGGGTGTCCTCCGGCTTTTTACATCGAATAGAGGTGAGATATTTGAAAGAAACGCTGATCGATATTGAGACCTACAGCGAGGTGGATATCGGAAAATGCGGCCTGTACCGTTATGCCACAGATCCAAGCTTTGAGATCCTGCTGGTTGCCTGGGCGACCGATGAAGGGGATGGTTTTGGCGAGACCAGGTGTGCAGACCTTGCATCGGGAGAACCGCTCCCCAAAGAGCTGCTGGAGGATTTCCAGTCCGGCAATGTGCGCCTGATTGCCCACAATGCTTCCTTTGAGCGGGTCTGTTTTTCTGTGCATCTGCAAAGACATCTGCCGGGACAGTATCTGAAACCCGGAGAGTTCCTTTCGCCGGACAGCTGGATCTGCACGATGGTTATGGCGGCATCGCTGACTCTGCCAATGGCCCTAAAGGATGTTGGCATTGTGTTGAAGACCAGCCAGCAGAAAGACAAGGAAGGCGAGCGGCTGATCAAGCTGTTTTCCATGCCCTGTAAGCCAACGAAGAGTAATGGGATGCGTACCCGGAATCTTCCGGAGCATTACCCTGCTGACTGGGAGAAGTTTAAGTATTACTGCATTCAGGATGTCAACACCGAGGTGGACATTTATAAGCGGCTGAAGAAATTCCCGATGCCGGAGCAGGAGTGGAAGCATTACCGGGTCAATGAGCGTATCAATGACCGGGGCGTAAAGATCGACACGGAGTTGGTGCAGCAGGCCATTGCCTGTGACCTGCTGCTCTCGGACGCTATGAGTAAGAAAGCCTACGAACTGACCGGGCTTGAGAATCCAAACTCTGTGTCACAGCTGAAGTCATGGCTGGATGAGCGCGGCATTCCGATGGACACGCTCGGAAAAAAGGATGTAGCACAGATGATCGATGAACTGGACAAGAACGGAGTGGATGCTGAGGCAATGGACATGCTGAAGCTCCGACTTCAGATGGCGAAAAGTTCTGTGAAGAAATACCAGGCGGCAGAACGCTGTGTCTGTTCAGATGGAAGAGCCAGAGGGCTGTTCCAGTTCTATGGAGCCAGCCGCACAGGTCGGTATTCCGGCCGGAATATCCAGTTGCAGAATCTGCCACAGAACCATATTTCCACGCTGAATGAGGCGAGGGAACTGGTGAAGCTGGGGTGCTTTGATATGGTCGAGACCATCTATGGCAATACCCCGGATGTGCTTTCCCAACTGATCCGAACCATGCTGATCCCAAGAGAGGGCTGTGAGTTCATCGTGGCCGACTTCTCCGCCATCGAAGCCCGTGTGCTTGCATGGGAAGCCGGGGAGGACTGGCGGCTGGAAGCCTTTCTGGAAGGAAAGGACATCTACTGTGCCTCTGCCAGCCAGATGTTCCATGTGCCGGTGGTGAAGCACGGCATCAACGGGGAACTTCGGCAGAAAGGAAAGGTGGCAGAGCTGGCCTGCGGCTATGGCGGTTCTTCCGGCGCACTCATCAGCATGGGTGCTCTGCAGATGGGTCTGAAAGAAGAGGAACTGCCGGAGATCATCGATTCCTGGCGGGAAGCCAATCCGAAGATCGTCCAGTATTGGTGGGATGTGGAAAAGGCGGCAACGCAGGCGTTTAAAACCGGAAAGCGACAGGAGATCGGTAAGCTGGCGTTTGAGTTTTATTCCGGTACGCTCTGGATGCTGCTTCCTTCTGGAAGAAAGCTGGCGTATCTGAAGCCGAGACTGCAGCCGAACCGCTTCGGTCGCATGAGCCTGACCTATGAAGGAGTGGGGCAGAACCACAAATGGGCCAGACAGGAAACCTACTCCGGCCGTCTGGTGGAGAATGCGACACAGGCGATTGCACGTGACATTCTGGCAGAAGCAATGGCCCGGATGGAAGGCTATGGCCTGAATATCGTAGGTCATGTTCACGATGAAGTCATCATCGAAGCACCCAAGGATCGGTACACGGTGGATGAGGTCTGCAAGCTGATGTCCGTTAACCCGGAGTGGTGCAAGGATCTTCCTCTGAATGCTGCCGGATATAAGGGCAGCTACTACTTCAAGGATTAAAGGGGGAGCAAGATGCCTCATGTTCTGAAAATGAAGGACGGAAAACTTCTGATACCCTTTGGCATCCGGGATCTGCTGGATGCGGTGCAGGACTATGCCGGAGAGGAACTTCGCCGGGAGATTGAGGAGTACATCGAAACCAATGTGCAGGATATCGATGATTACGAAAATGAGTACGAACGCATGGAACAGGAGAATGAACGCCTGGCTGACCATCAGCGGTCCGTGCTCTGTAACATCCGGGAAGAGTTGGACGCTCTGGACACACTCCTGCAGGATACCCGGCTGAACCGCAGACGTATGCAGGGAGCCGTCCGAATCATCCGGCAGATGATCAACCGGGAATTATAAGCACTTGCAGTTATAAAAACACGGCGTTTTTGTCGGAAGGACACGGACGCATAAACGGGCGTATAAATATGCGCCGCAGGATAGAAAGGAAAAATTTATGAAAACAGGCAGAAATTTGCAGGAAGTCCTGGTCGAACTGAACCGTCAGAATCAGGCAAAGCAGGATTTTATCAGCCCGGCGCAGGGGATGCACCTCCGGGAAGATGGACACACCTTTGAGATTAACCACCTGACCACGAATCAGCAGGAGGTGTTCGGCACTACTTCGCTGTTCCATCGGCAGGTGGCATCGGCACTGGGCATCCCGGCCAAATACTATGATCTCATGCAGGCACAGAAGCCGGAGCTGCTGGCAGAGAACGTGAACAGCTGGTTTGCGGACAAGCCCGGCTCTTACATGGTCCGCTCGATGGATTACGGTGCCGGACAGGTAGCCCGTGCGCTGCTGTCGGAACGTTATCGCCGTATCGACAACATGGAGATTGCCACAGCTGTCCTGCCACTGTTTGCAGGCAATGATCAGTACGAGGTCATGTCCTGTGAGGTGACGGAAAACCGTCTGTACCTCAAGGTGGTCAATCACCGTCTGGAGATGGAAGTCCGTAAAGGCGATATCGTCCAGGCCGGTGTGATGATCTCCAACTCCGAGGTTGGTCTGGGAGCTGTGTCCATTCAGCCTTTGGTATATCGTCTCGTCTGCACCAACGGTATGGTGGTGAATGACATGGGCGAACGCCGTCATCATGTGGGCCGGCAGGCAAAAGCAGTGGAGGACAGCTTTGCCCTGTATTCGGATGAGACGATGGAAGCAGAGGACAAGGCATTCCTGCTGAAACTCCGCGATACCACGATGGCTGCCATTGATGAGGCTCGCTTTTCCCAGGTGGTCGGCCGCCTGCAGGAATCTATGGCAGTGCCGATCACCGGCAGGGTACAGGATGTGGTGCAGCTGACTGCCCAGAGCTATGGCATCAATGCCGAGGAACAGGAAGGTATCCTCAAGTACCTCATTGAAGGCGGAGACCTTTCTCTGTACGGTCTGTCCAATGCGGTGACCCGTGCATCGCAGGATGTTGTTTCCTATGACCGTGCTACCACACTGGAGGGCATCGGCTGGCAGGTTGCCACGATGGAGCCGCAGCAGTGGAAGCAGATCAATCAGTGAGGTGACGGTATGGAAGATGTCATTCACTGGATCACAGAACACAAAGAGGAAAGATCTCTGAACAGGAAAGTCAGCCACAGCCACCCGGACCCGACTGCCAATGAAGCCATCGGCAATGTAGTTCGGGAAGAGCGCAGGAAGAAGCACCAAAAAAGGAAACACCCGAAAAGGGAATGCCGGAAAAAGAAACGCCCACGCATCGGTGTCTGGCGGGCAGAGGAGGCGAAGCCGGATGAGGGAGAATGAAGTCGAAAAGCAGTTTGTGGAAGCAGTCAGGGCAGCCGGTGGGCAGGCCCTTAAATTCACCAGCCAGAGCATGAACGGTGTGCCGGATCGACTGGTTTTGCTGCTCGGCGGCAAGTGTGCTTTTGTGGAACTGAAAGCTCCCGGCAAGCAGATGCGTATCCTTCAGAGAAAACGCAGACTGCAGCTGGAGGCACTGGGCTTCCCGGTATTCTGCGTAGACCGCCCGGAACAGATCCAGCCTGCTATCCATGCGTTGATTTGCTGGAAACCGGGCGAGCCTATCCCCCAGGGAATCGGGGCGAAGATTCCGGAGATGCCGGAAGTTACGCTGCCACAAGGAAATACACAAAGCGAGGAGCTGGAAACACGGGCACAGGATGCCGGGGAGGAGGTGATGCCCAAATGAAGTTCATTCCACATGATTATCAGAGCTACTGTACGGAGTATATCAAAACACACCCGGTCGCAGCCCTTTTTCTGGATATGGGCTTGGGTTAAGGAAAGACCGTTATCACATTGACAGCCATCAAAGACCTTATGCTGGAGACCTTCGAGGTCAGCAAGGTCCTGATCATTGCGCCGCTGCGTGTGGCTCGTGATACGTGGCCGGCAGAGATCGAAAAGTGGGATCATCTGCAAGGTCTGGATATTTCTGTCATCGTAGGTGATACAAAGACCCGAATTGCAGCACTCCACCATCCGGCGATGATCTATGTCATCAACCGTGAAAATATCAAATGGCTGGTGGAGTACTATGAGAAAAACGGAATGCGCTGGGATTTTGGCATGGTCGTGATCGATGAGCTGTCATCGTTCAAGAACTACCAGTCCCAGCGTTTTAAATTCCTGCGGAAAGTCCGCCCGTATGTGAAACGATGGGTCGGATTGACCGGCACCCCTTCTTCCAATGGTCTCATGGATCTTTGGGCGGAGATCGGGATTCTGGATGGCGGGGAGCGGCTTGGCAAATTCATCGGCCGGTACCGGGAAGCTTATTTCAAGGCTTCTTCCATGAATCCTTCCACGGGTGTTGTGTTCCAATACAAGCCCAGAGAAGGAGCAGAGGAGCTGATCTACCAGAGGATCTCGGATATCACGATTTCCATGAAAGCACTGGATTACCTTCATATGCCAGACTGCATTCCAAGTCGGTACGAGGTGGAGATGAGCGCACCGGAGCGAGAACTCTACGATATGCTTCGGAAGGACCTGTTGATCCCGCTGAAAGATGGTGACATAGATGCTGCCAATGCCGCATCACTGACAGGAAAGCTGTTGCAGATGAGCAATGGTGCTGTCTACGACGAGAACGGAAAAGCCCGCATCATCCATGACCATAAGCTGGAGGCACTGGAAGACCTGATCGAAGCCGCCAACGGACAGCCTGTTCTGGTGGCGTACTGGTTCAAGCATGACCGCCAGCGCATCATGGAGCATCTGGCAAAACAGAAAATCCCGGTACGGGATATCAAGAGCAGCACTGACATCAGGGACTGGAATGCCGGGGATATCCCGGTTGCCCTGATCCACCCGGCATCGGCCGGACATGGCCTGAACATCCAGCAGGGCGGACATATCCTGATCTGGTTCGGACTGACATGGAGCCTGGAACTGTACCAGCAGACCAATGCCAGACTTTGGAGGCAGGGGCAGACGAATGTGGTCACCATCCACCATATCATCACCAAGGACACGGTAGACGAGGACGTCATGGCTGCCCTGGAACAGAAAGACATGACACAGGAAAAACTGATCTCAGCGGTCAAGGCACAGCTGGGGAGATAGGAGAGAATATGAAAAAATATCTATTTTTGAATGCTGAGGACCGCCGTCCGGCAGAGGAGAGTGATTATCGTTATAAAAAATCCAAGCCAGTAACGGCAATGAAAGCCAAAAGAGACGAGGAGGGATTCTTCATCCCCTGGGCAATGTTCCGGCCGATTGGCGAGAAGGGACTCCTTTGTGAGCTCTTTGGTACGAGTCCGATCCGCAGAGCAGCAGACCTGCGGATGAACCGGGATCTTCTCATGAAGGAAGCCTATGAGCATGAAGTGGAACTTCTGATGTGCCATATCCGGGCAAGTGAGCTCTGGATGCAGCAGGAATTCTGTAAGGAAGAACAGGCTATGGAACTGTATCAGAAATCCAAGATCCAGAATATGCCCAACCTCACCCCGGACGGAAAACGAAAGCTCCTGCTGGATGCAGTCACATGGAAATACGACTGTGTTCAGCAGTACAAAAAGATCTGTTTTCAGTTTGCAGAGGCGGTCATTGCAAGGAAAAAGAGCCAGAATCTGGGGAATACGAACCGAGATCATTTTATTGAGCAGTTTATCAAGAAAGCAAATGAACTGCCGGAAGCAAACCGCCGTTTGCTGGATCTTTTGTATGAGACGGCATGGCACACGATCTATGTTTTCAAATACGGTATTGCTCCGGAGAAGGTGCCGGCTCCCTGGTATGACAGGATGGGAGGCGTTGAAAAATGAGCAGAGTAAGAAATGCTGCAATTGCCGTCAGTGAAAATATGGCCTGCTATGAGAATCTGGCAAACGCCATCATCCTGCAGGCGGTCAAGGATTATAAGTGGGCGCTTCACCGGCTGGATGTCAATCCAAAGAACCGGGATGCGATGCACGAGAAAGAAAGATTGGAACGATTCTTTCATTCTCCGTGGTATGAGGCGCTTACGGATTTGGATGCAGACCGGCTGATCGAAGGGGTGCAGGAGCGGGTGCGTCAGGAAGCAGCCAAGCGACGAAAGAAGAAAGCCACCGTGGAGGCGTCCAGCTAAAAACCAATTGGATCGGTCAGAAAGGAGGACGAACTATGGCTGAGGAAAAGAATGTGGCATCTGCCGCAAAACCTGAACAGGTGGATTGTCTGGAGCTGGTCAAAAAACTGGCCGATTCCTATCGCTGTTTGATCCGCAGGCGGGAACTGCTCCGACAGCAGTATGAAGAATCCAAATCGTGGTTTTACACGAAAGAAGAGATTATCTATAAACTGTCACAGGGCGCACATGAGGAATCCGAGCGGGTACAGACAAGCGGCTTGTCGAACCCAGTGGAACGCACGGTCCTTAATTGCGATAAGGTGCTGGCATCCATGAACCGGGAAGTGCAGACACAGCGCACGGAGCAGTTTCTGGAACCGTACTATGAAGTCTGTGAGCAGATCGAACTCTTTGAGATCGGGCTTCGCAGTCTGCGCGGCCAGACCCGGCTTGTGGCGGAGCAGTTGTTTGTGGATGGGAAGAAGCAGTCGGAGATTACGGGGGCGGAAGGGAAATTGCTGACCCGGAGAATGGTAGTCCGGGAGAAAGAAAATGCCCTTATTGGAATGGCCGACACAATTGGCCGCTATCAGAGGAGGTGATACGGAATATGAAACAGGAAACAGCAGAGGACATGCTGGATTTTGCAAAAGAAGTCTGCCAGAAATACAGCAGGGTAAAAACGCTGGCGGAGGAAACACAAGTGCAGTGGAGGCGGGATCTTGAAATGGCTGCGGATTCTAAATATCCGGGTGAAAAGGAAATGTATGACCGGCAGGCAGAAGAAAGTCTTGCAAGGTATACAGCGGTAAGAGAGTGGCTTGAGCTGGCTGATGCAGCGGCGTTTCGGATCAGAGACAGTAAGGCACAGATCGTTGTGAGACAGCACTGTCTGGACCGGATTCCTCTGAAAGCAGTCGAATTTGAGAACGGGAAGCACATGGGAAAAACAGCCGTCTTTTATCATAAAAAAATCGGGCTGCAGCAGTTTTCAGAAGAGCTTTTCTCCAGCAAGGCGCAGATGCGGCAGCTGGAAAAAAAGTTCTGCAAAAACTGAACTTTACGAACGGAAACGAACCGTTTTTGAACTTTTCCTTCTTAACTGTACATCGGTTTTTTGCTATACTTTAAACTAGGAAAATAGGAAAACAAAGGCATAAAGATACTGGAAAGCATCCGGTGTTTTTATGCCTTTTTACATTTACGGCCGCTATGAGGATTCCATCTTCGGCGGCCTTTTTGCTATCAAACTGGAGGTGAGATCCCAATGGGGAGAAAGAAAAAGAATGCCCGGTCAGCAGCACATGGACGGAAGATCCATGTTAATAAATACATCAATCAGCGAGGGAAGACCAAGAAAAGGGCAGTAGCCTCCTGTCAGCCGGCACCTAATAGAGTGCCGATTCAGGAGATGCCGCTTACCAGATGGCCGGTACCAAAGATACCGAAGCAGTATGAAATCTGGTTTGCAGAACTGGGGAATCATTATGGTACTTCGGTGCAGAGCGGAAACCGCCCGGTGCTGGTTATCAGCAACGATATGGCAAACCGCAATTCTCCGATTATCACGGTGATTCCGATGAGTTCCAAGCTGAAGAAGCTGGAGCTGCCGGTACACATTCCGGTCACCGGGAGAGACTGCGAAATGCTCCGGGATGAGGGACTGGAAGAATCCATTCTGCTGGTGGAGCAGATCACGACCATTGACAAGATGGTCCTGTGCAACCGGCTCTGCCGTGTGACCTCGGCCAAGAAAAAGCAGGAGATCGAAGCTGCTGTTAAAAAGCAGTTTGCGATGCAGGCTTGCATGGGAAGGGAGGCGCAGGCATGATGGACATCAAGAACATTCCGGGCAAGCTGAAAACGACCTGCAGCTTCTGTGTCTGGAAGTTTGAAAAGCGCAATGGCCAGAAGACCAAGATGCCATTTAACCCGGCAACGGGGGAACGGGCAAGGATCAATGACCTGCGTACATTCTCAGATTTCAAGAATACCCTTGTCACTTATGCAATGGGCGGCTATGACGGTATCGGTATTGCTGTTGGCAACGGAATCGGAGCTTTTGATATCGACCATTGTATCCGGGAGGACGGTACGCTGAACGATACGGCGGATACCGTCCTTTCCATCTTTTCTACGGCTTACGTGGAAAAATCTCCATCCGGGAAAGGATTGCGAGGTTTCTTTTGTGTGCCGGAAGACTACGTCTACGACAAGACGGTCTACTACATCAACAACCGTAGCAAGGGTCTGGAAGTGTATATGCCCGGTGCGACAAACCGCTTCGTCACCGTAACGGGAGATGTTTACCGCACAGGTGAGATCCCGAACGATGAAACGGCAATGACAACACTGCTGGACACGCTGATGAAGCGAAACAAGCAGGTGCAGCAGACACATTTCCAGCACCATTCGTACCTGGATGATGAGGCTGTCATCGCACACGCCAACGAAGCCAGCAACTCGGAGAAGTTCAAAAAACTCTTTGCCGGTGACTGGGAAGACCTCTACGGCAGCCAGTCGGATGCAGATATGGCATTGCTGTCTATTCTGGCATTCTGGTGTGGCTGTGATGAGGAGCAGATGGACCGTATCTTCCGTACTTCCGGTCTGATGCGTGACAAGTGGGACCGCAAGCAGGCTGGTTCAACTTATGGTGCAATCTCTATCCGCAATACGGTCAATACCTGTGCGGCCATCTATATGCCGGTCAACGCACAGGATATCGTAGATGAGGAGTTTTCCAAGCTGGATGAGGATGACTATATCGAGTTCCAGCCGGATCTCACCAAGATCACGATCACGCTGGAAGAAATGGCTCCGCACACAAATGCCCGGTATGGCAGAAATGAGATCGGCATGGGCAATATGTTTGCGGATTATTTCAAGCAGATTGCCCGGTACAACAGTGAACGTAAAGGCTGGTATGTCTATGACGGATCTGTCTGGCGGCCGGACAAAGGCAATCTCAAGGTGTCGGAACTGGCAAAGCTGCTGGCTGACAAGCTGTATGTGTTTGCCCTGACGATCACCGAAGAGGATGCCAGGAAGCGGTTCATCGACCGTGTCCGAAAACTGCAGCTGCGTAAGAACCGGGAAACGATGTTAAGAGATGCCATGTCCGTGTACCCGATCTCCATGCAGGCATTCGACAGGAACAAGTATTTCTTCAACTGCAAAAATGGAACGCTGGATATGCGGACACTGGAATTCAGGGAACATCGGCCGGAGGATTATCTCACAATGGAATCCGGTATTACCTATGACCCGGATGCAGACTGTCCACGCTGGCACTCGTTTATCAAGGAGGTCATGTGTGGAGATGCAGAGCTGGCAGACTTCCTTCAGCGTTCTTTGGGATACGCCCTGACAGGAGATACCTCGCAGGAGTGTATGTTTATCCTTTACGGTGCCACTTCCCGAAACGGCAAAGGCACTGCAATGGAAACATTCCTGAAGATCATGGGCGACTATGGAAAGACATCGAATCCGGATATGCTGGCAGCTAAATTTCGTGGTGGGAACACAGGCGGACCTTCGGAAGAAGTGGCTCGCCTGGTCGGCTCCAGATTTGTAAATATCTCTGAGCCGGAGAAGAAGATCACATTTAATGCAGCTCTCGTAAAAAGAATGACCGGCAACGATACCATCAACGCCCGATTCCTAAATGAGAACAGCTTTGATTTTGTGCCGGTGTTCAAGATTTTTATCAATACGAACTACCTGCCTAATGTCAATGATATGACTTTGTTCCAATCCGGCCGACTGAAGATCATCCCATTTAACCGTCACTTTGAAGAGGGAGAACAGGACCAGGGGCTGAAAGGACAGTTTGCGAAGCCGGAGAACCTGTCAGGTATTTTCAACTGGTGTCTGGAAGGATACAAAAAGTTCTGTCAGCGCGGTTTGGAACTTCCGCAGGCTGTTACGAAAGCCACGGAAGATTACAAGGATGATTCTGATCGGATCGGGCAGTTCATTGAGGCGTGGCTTGAAAAAGAGGACGGGTCGGAACTTCGGACGGCAGCAGCATACCAGCTGTACACAAAGTGGTGTGAGGAGAACGGGTATTCCTCAGAGAATCAGAAGAACTTTAAAAATGCTATCGGCGTGCATTTCAAAGTGGTCCGAAAGCGCCCCAAAGGCGGTGGCGGACAGACTACGCTGATCATGGACTGCAAGTTCAAGGAAGTAGAAGATGGTGCGGAAGACCTGACGGTACAGGACGCATATAAGCCAAAGGACAGCCTTTTGTGACCTTTTTTTCTGATTTTGGGTGCTTTGTAGCATGTAGCTGGTTTGTAGCCGAGATTTCATAACCTTTTTTATTATTACTTTCTTTTATAGCTTTCTTATATAAAATTCAGCTACATGGTTGCTACATGCTACATGAGTTGAGAAGAAGAAAGAAAAATAAGAGAATCAACGGAAACCATGAACTGAGACAGGGCAGGCAGTCTTTGTGGGAGCCTATTTGTGGGCAATGGCAAAAACGGCCTGCTTTGTGATACATGAAAGAGAGGACAGAACATGAGTAAGATTATCACCTGTGAGCAGGTCAGCGATGGACATCCCGACAAGATCTGTGACCAGATCGCAGATGCCATCGTGACAGACATCCTTCAGCACGACAAGAACGCCCGCGTGGCAATCGAGTGCCTGCTGAAAAAGAACCAGCTCTTTATTGCCGGCGAGGTCACGACTGACTACCAACCGAACTACCACCAGATCGTTCATGATGTGCTTACCCGCATCGGTGCCGAGAAGCTGGGCTTTGATATGAGGGAGCTGCTCCGTATCGGCATTCTGGTGGACAAGCAGTCGCCGGATATCGCACTTGGTGTGGATAAGGGCGGTGCCGGTGACCAGGGCATCATGTATGGTTACGCCACCAACGAAACGGCAGAGCAGATGCCGATTCCTTACATGGTTGCCACTAAGTTTCTGCAACTGCTGAAAGCACATCCCAGCAGGATGTTCCGTGCAGATGCCAAGGCGCAGGTCAGCTACGATTACGACACTGGCCGTATCACCACCTTCCTCTGCTCCGTGCAGCACAGCCCGGATGTGGAGGTCAGCGACTTCCGGCACATCATCGAATCCATGATGGTGCTTGCCGCCTGCGAGTACGGTCTGGACGGTGACTTCCAGAAGCTGGTCAACCCGACCGGTCGTTTCGTGCTGGGCGGCAGCTTTGCAGACTGTGGTGTGACCGGCAGGAAGCTGGCGTGCGATACCTACGGCGGCATCGGTCGTATCGGCGGCGGTGCTTTGTCCGGCAAGGACCCAACCAAGGTGGATCGCTCTGCTGCATACATGGCACGGAAGATCGCCAAGGACATCGTGCAGGCAGGCTACGCTGACAAGTGCGAAGTCCAGCTGGCCTACGCCATCGGCGTGGTACAGCCAGTCGGTGTGTCGGTGGAGTGCTTCGGTACGGAACATGAAGCACTGGACTTTATCCAAGCCTACATCAATGACAGCTACGATCTGACCCCGCAGGGGATCATCAAGCGACTGGGACTGCTGGACGTGGACTACAACAAGGTCAGTGCTTACGGTCACTTCGGTAAGGCTGGTCTTCCGTGGGAGGACTGACCCATGCCATACAGACCAAAGACACCGTGCCATCACCCCGGCTGCCCAGAGCTGGTGGAAGCCGGCCGGCTCTACTGTGAGAAGCACCTGCCTCTCCATCCAGAGGTGACCCGCCCGGCAGCGAAGCGTGGATACAACAGGCGGTGGCAGAAAGTCAGAAAGTCGTATCTGGAAGCTCATCCACTCTGTGTGCAGTGCGCCAAGCAGGGCAAGTACGTCCGGGCAACGGTTGTGGATCACATCATTCCACACCGTGGTGACCAGAAGCTTTTCTGGAATCAGAACAACTGGCAGCCGCTCTGCAAAAGCTGCCACGATAAGAAGACGCTGACCGAAGACATCAACCCGACCTACACCTACTGACAGCCCCACCGGGGCCGGGGCCACTTCTCTACGGTGAAGTCACACGGAGACCGGTGGCCCCTTTTCTGTGAAAAACCGCAAAATTGGTAGGCCGGGGGTCAGAGGAATAACGGCGCAAAATGAAACAGGAAAATGTACAGGCATCGGAGCTTTCGTTCCGGTGCCATTCTTATTCCCCGAAATGAACCAAAGTGTGTGAAACTTCTCGAAAACAGGGAGCTTTCGCACATTTTAGCTTGTTCCGGGAGGAGCGAGGGCGAGCGAGAATCGGCCGCCGCAACAACAATTCAACCGGGCGGGACGGGGCCGATTTCCACTTCGCCGCTTTTCGTATGAATTATGAGATTTTTCTAAGAAACCGCCGAAGAAACGGCGAAAAATGAGAGTGAGGTGAGGGCAGATGGATGATTACACGGCTGAGATGATAAGGGACATGGCTTTTTCGTTCTGCCCTCAGTGCGGTACAGCCATTGTGCCGAATCATAAGGGCAGACCGAGAAAGTTTTGCTCACCGGAATGCCGGTCAAGATGGAACAACACCCACCCAAAGCCGGAAAACTGGAGAACAGTGCGGTCAAAGATCTGTCCGGTGTGTGGCAGGGAGTTTTCCTACCGGCATCAGTACGGATTGGAACGGAAATATTGCAGTCGGGCTTGTGCCAACCGGGGCAGGAAGAAGGAGGCGAACAGGAGTGAGTAAGAAGATTATCGGTGTGTATCCGATGTTCAACACCGGGGGTATCTGTGTACATGCGATTGACGATGCGGAAGATAAGGTCTTGGCATCTGTGAATGGGGAAAACCCGGAGTGGTGCGAGATGGCTGAACAGCCGCAGGAAGATGGAGATGAAATGGAGTCGGGCTTTTTGTTCGGCTCCTTTTTCGTGCCGTTTTCAGGGGTCATTCGCATGGGAATCTGAATTAGGAGGAACCTACATGAAAGCGACTGCTGAACTGAAGATGCTGCCGGTGTCCGTACTCAAGCCGGCTGCATACAATCCCCGGAAAAAGCTGAAGTCGGGGGATAAAGAGTACGAGAAAATCAAGAACTCCATTACGGAGTTCGGCTTCGCAGATCCTTTGGTGGTCAATGCCGACATGACGATTATCGGTGGTCACCAGAGACTGACAGTAGCGATGGAGCTGGGCTACACCGAAGTGCCTTGCGCGGTGGTGGACATCGACAAGACCAGGGAGAAGGCCCTGAACATCGCACTCAACAAGATCACGGGTGCATGGGATGATTCCCTGCTGGCTGATCTTTTGAAGGACATCGAGGATTCCAACTTCGATCTTGGAAAGACCGGGTTTGAACCGCCGGAGATCGAGACGCTGTTCAATAAGGTCCACAGCAAAGAGGTCAAGGAAGATGATTTCGATGTGGAATCGGAGCTGAAGCAGCCGTGCTTCTCTAAAGAGGGCGACCTCTGGCATCTGGGTAAGCACATCGTTCTGTGTGGCGATTCCACCAAGCCAGAATGCTACGATACCCTGATGGACGGCACCAAGGCAAATCTGGTACTTTCCGATCCCCCTTATAACGTGGATGTGGAAGAAACGGCTGGCAAGATCCTGAACGACAACATGGGCGATTCGGAATTCTACCAGTTCCTGCTGGCAGCGTTCCAGCAGATGCACGGGCATCTGGCGGATGACGGCTCCATCTATATCTTCCATGCAGATACGGAAGGGCTGAACTTTAGAAAGGCATTCAAGGATGCAGGGTTCTACCTGTCCGGGTGCTGTATCTGGAAGAAGAATGCTCTGGTGCTGGGACGCAGTCCATACCAGTGGCAGCACGAGCCGTGTCTTTACGGCTGGAAGCAGAAGGGGAAACACCAGTGGTATTCCGACCGGAAGCAGACGACCATCTGGGAGTATGACCGGCCGAAGTCCAACAAGGACCATCCGACCATGAAGCCCATCGGCCTGATGAGCTATCCGATCCGAAATTCCACCATGACCAACGGCATCGTCCTCGATCCGTTCCTTGGCAGCGGTTCTACCCTGATCGCCTGCGAAGAAACCGACCGTGTGTGCCGAGGCATCGAGCTGGACCCGAAGTTCGTGGATGTGATCGTGAAGCGTTATATCGAACACAGCGAGGGTCACTACGATGATGTGTATGTCATCCGTGACAGTCAGAAGCTGAAGTTCGAGGAAGTGGCGACCTTCGAGCCGGAAAGGGAGGTCGCTGATGGAGAATAAACAGCTGACCCTCGGCAGCCTCTTTGATGGCTCCGGGGGTTTTCCATTGGGCGGGCTTTTGACCGGGCAGATCACTCCGGTGTGGAGCAGTGAGATCGAGCCGTTTGCCATCCGGGTCACGACCAAGCGTCTGCCGCAGGTGAAGCATTATGGAGATGTGTCTACTATCAGCGGTGCAGACCTACCTCCTGTAGACATCATCACTTTTGGCAGTCCCTGTCAGGATATGTCCATCGCGGGTAAGCGGGACGGTCTGGATGGTTCACGGTCCAGCCTGTTTTACGAAGCAATCCGAATCGTGAAGGAAATGAGGTGTAAGACCAATGGAGAAAAACCAAGATTTATCGTGTGGGAGAATGTGCCAGGGGCCTTCTCCTCAAACAAAGGACAGGACTTCAAAGCAGTCCTCGAAGCCGTCATCGGTGTTAAAGAACCGTCCGCCTCGGTGCCTGCGCCTGAGAAGAAAGGATGGCCCGACGCTGACTACTACGTGGGAGACGGATGGAGCGTTGCGTATCGAGTTCTTGATGCGCAATGGTGGGGCGTTCCCCAAAGAAGAAAACGTATCTACCTTGTCGCAGATTTTGCAGACCAGAGTGCCCCAAAGGTATTATTTGAGTCCGAAGGCGTGTCTCGGTATTCTGCGGAGGTCTTCCGTGCGTGGCAAAGAGCTGCCGCCGGTGCTGAAAGCAGCACTGGAGAGACAGGCTGCAGTGGAGCAGGAGGACGGCTCTGTCTGAACGATCAGGGCGGAGAGAGGATGGATGTGACGGAAGAGGTGACAGCCACCCTCCGTGCGGAGGCACATCATCCGCCGTGTGTTATGGAAGCCGCTGGTTTCTGTACCGAGCATTCCGCAAATGCCAGAAGCATTGGATACGAAGAGGAACGGTCACCGACCCTCCGGGCTGGTGTCGTGCCGGCCGCCATCGCACTGGAAAATCATCCTGCGGACAGCCGGGTGAAGATTTCCGAGGACGGTAAGGTGCAGACACTGACAAGCCGGTGTGGTACGGGTGGCGGTAATGTCCCGATGGTCATGGACGCTGTTGAAAATTCAGTGGAAAGCCCGGTGAAAGAAGTTGAAAACTCTCCGGCGGTCACATTGAAGATCCGTTCCGGGTGTGAAGGCGGTGGCAAGGGCGCTATCTGGCAGGAAGAAAAGTCAGCTACCCTCGGCTGCAACAACGACCAGACACTGTTCGTTCCGAAATGCTACGGTGTCTGCTCTAAAGCCAGCCACTCCATGATGTCCGATAATCCGCATAGCGGCTTCTATGAAGCGGAGACCTCCCGGACACTAGACCGCAGTGGTGGAGATCCGACCTGCAATCAGGGCGGTATCTGCGTGGTAGAGCCGGTCGCCTTTACCCAGAACCAGAGGGATGAAGTCCGGGATCTGGGAGAGAAGTCAGCGGCACTTGCAGCAGAGCCGGGAATGAAGCAGCAGACCTTCGTCCTGCAGGGTAACATGATCGGCCGCAAGGATGAGAACGGTCCGCAGGGGGATGGCGTCAATGAGGATGTCTGCTTTACACTGGATGCCACTGACCGCCATGCAGTCTGCGCACCGGAGGATGTGTATGCCATGACCACCGGCTCCTATATGCAGGTGGCAAAAGAAGTCGCACCGACTCTGATGGCACGGGACTACAAAGACCCGACCACCGTCGCACCGGTGCCGCATCTGAACGAGGGTGTCATGGGAACGGTGGCAACCGGGGCGCATCCAAGCGGCTTCAACGGGCAGGATGCTTTCAATGACCGTCTGGTCATCGATAACCCGGAAGCGCAGCCGACACCTGTGACCTATACCGTCCGCCGCTTGACACCGACCGAGTGTGCCAGACTGCAGGGCTTCCCGGACTGGTGGTGCCGGAACCTTGGAACAGAAGATCCGACCGAAGAAGAGCTGGCGTTCTGGGCAGATGTGTTTGAAACGCACCGCAAGATCGTGACCCACGCCAAGAAGCCGAAAACGGAGAAACAGATCCGGAAATGGCTGGCTGACCCGTATACGGATTCGGCAGAGTACCGTATCTGGGGCAACGGCATATGCCTGGCCAACGCATTTTTTGTTCTGGCCGGCATCGCATGGTGTGCAGGTCTGGAAGAATAAACTGGCCCGCTATATTACTAGGTAGAAAGCGACCTGGTGATATGGTGGGCTTACATATTGGTCCTATTTACACAACAGATTTCGCAGTCCCTTGTGTAATTGGTCGAACATGAAGAATATCGGGAAATGGCCTTGCTATTTGACCGGTTCAGAGTGATATATGTGCTACCGAAAAAAACATCGGGACGTACAAAGACAAAAAACGAAAGGGGCAATGAATTATGTTGAAATTTGAATTGAACATAGCCGACCGCAAGACACTTGCAAATCGCATGGAGGAGCTGACGGGTATCCATCCTTACTACACCAGAGCACCGCTGTATGCTTATGACATCGGCAACTACACCATCGACCGGGACGGTAATCTTCTGGTCGAACCGGAAAATGCAGATGCCGAGTTGCTGAAAACCCTGCTGAATGAGGGACTGATCCGCGGCGGCGAGAGCATTGAGAGTACGGGTGACCAGCCGGAAAACACAGAGCCGACTGAAAACTTGGCAGAGGAGCCTGTGGCCGAAGCAGAGCCGGATGACACGGCAGAGGATGAGCCGGATGCAGAGGAATCGGAAAGCGAAGAGCAGCCGGAAGCAGAAGAGCAGCCGGAAGAAGTGCCGCTGGATCTGGAACTTGCTTTCCCCACCAGCCAGCATAACGGCGTGAGCCTTCGCAATCTGGTCAACCTCATCTACAGCCGGGGCCGACTCATCAGCAAGGCAACGGGCGGGCACTTCCATGTGGAAACCGATCTGGTCGAAACACTGCGGGATGATAGCTGTACTTACACGGTGGCAAACTTCATCGAGACGCTTAAGAGTTACGAAGCACAGTGCGGAACTGCGATGGAAGGTCTGGTGATCACAGAAGAAAAGGTTTCCTTCACAGGATTCCCGACGGCTTCCGACTATGATCACCTGACGGCTTTTGGCCACCTTGCCATCCTGATGAACCAGCAGGCCATCAGCCAGAAGCGTATCCAGGCAAAGGATGTCAACGATGAGAATGAGAAATACGCACTCCGCACATGGCTCCTGCGGCTGGGGATGAACGGTCCGGATTTCAAAGAGACCCGCAAGATCCTCATGGAGAATCTTTCCGGCCATGCGGCTTTCCGCACGGATGAGGAAGCACAGAAGTTCCTCGCAAGGGAAAAGGCAAAGCGGGATGCCCTGAAAGCCGCGAAACAGGCGGCACAGAACGGCAATCCTGCCACTGGGGAAACGGCCGCACAGGATGCAGCCCAGCCGACACAGCCCGACTGTGGGGCGGATACGGCGCAGATGCTGGAGGCGGGAGCGTAAGCTCCCAAGCCCCAAATGGGGGCCGGAAAATAAGTGATACCCTCTTCCATTATACCGATATTAACTCTGAAAATGTACATTATCAAGCGGATAAACCGCAGAAATGTACACGATCATTCCACCTCATATTTGTCGAATATATGTTCTTTTATATCCTTGCTATTATCCGCACCTGACGGTAATATGCACATACCGAAAGGGAAAACAAGGAAAAAACAAAGGAGAACATACCATGAACGATAAAACAAGAGAGCAGATTGAAGCCATGAAAAACCAGACCATCGGAGTTGAGATCGAGATGAACAACATCACCAGAGAAAAAGCGGCAAGAAAGGTTGCCGAGTACTTCGGAACCAGAGCATGGAATGCCGCCAGCGAGTACGGATATTACAGCTGGGCTTGCAAGGACGGACAGGGCAGGGTTTGGAAATTCCAGAGGGATGTGAGCATCTACGGACCGGACATAGAAAAATGCGAACTGGTCACCCCGATCCTAACCTACGACGACATCGAATCCCTGCAGGAGATTATCCGGCTGCTCCGCAAGGCAGGAGCAAAGAGCAGCCCAAGCCGCGGATGCGGGGTCCACATCCACATCGGCAAGGGCGACCACACCGCAAAGACCATCCGCAACCTTGTGAACATCATGGCGGCGCACGAACAGCAGATCGGCAGAGCCATCCGGATTGACGCGGGGCGCACCGGACATTATTGCCAGGTGGTCAACCACCGCTTCCTTGACCGGCTGAACCGCGAGAAGCCGACCACCATGCGCAAGCTGGAAGACATCTGGTACGAAGGCAACGGTTCAAGCTGGGAAAACCGGAATGCCCACTACAATTCAAGCCGGTACCATATGCTTTATGCGCAGAAAAAAGTTATGCTGAGAATCTTTTAGAACAGACGTTACTTCGAGACTGTTCACCAGAAATCTCAGCATAATTTTCTACAAGGTCTTTAAAAACGCCTTTAAGTCAGGGTCGTCGTTCCAATCCGGCATGGCAGGCGTATTCATCCTCGTGTCCATTGTTTCTAATGCCTTGCGCCGGGCTTCGGGATTAGCTTTTGCGTAAACCTGTGTTGTCTCAATAGATTCGTGCCCTAAAAAGTCACGAATATAAATGAGATTTTTGCCTGCCTCAACAAGATGCATTGCTTTAGAATGCCGGAGACAATGCGGTGTAATCTGCGGAAAAAATGAATCCACCGCAGTATTTGCTTTGTGGCTATATTTTGCTAGCACGTAGGAAACACCGCTGCGAGTCAACTTTTTTCCTTGCGGATTTGTAAACAGCTGGTCATTGCGGCGTTCTGGTATATCAAGATGGTTCTCACAAATGTATTGGCGCAATACCTGTGCACACGGTTTGGTAAGCGGAACATCTCGACTTTTTCGCCCCTTCCCTAATAAATGTACAACCGGTAGTGAATCTATTCGGATATCGCAGATTCTTAAATCGCAAAGTTCCTGCACTCGTGCAGCTGAATCGTAAAGGAGAAGAATCATCGCCAAGTCTCTGCGACCTTTTGGCGTGGAAATATCAGGCTGTTCCATTAGAATATCGATTTGCTGGTTACTCAAATATTGAACCGTCGGCTTTGCTGCTTTTTTGCTGTCAATTGAAAGAATGCGCTGACACAGAATCATTTCATCCGGGCATTCAATTTGTACATATTTTGCAAATGACTTCAGCGCAGCAAGTCGTTGGTTTCGAGAAGATATACTGTATTTGCGTTCAGTTTCAAGATATTGTAGAAATTCAAGAATCAGTTCGCGGGAAAGGTCGTTAAAAAGCATTTTCTCTAATTTAAAGCCACAATACTTTTCAAGGTAGCCATGAAAAATAACAAAGGTGTCCCGGTAAGAGTAAATTGTATTTGTACTGACATTTTTAGTTCCTGCCAGATACACGCTAAAGTATGCGGAGACTAAACCGGCGTAGCTGCATCTATTCCTCATTGCAAAGTACCTCTGTAATGGTATGGAATCGGTCATTGAATGGTTCGGTGACTTCCATGTAGGCTTCCGGGACAAGCCTCAAGTATTTTTCGGTTGTTGTAATTCGGTCATGCCCAAGAGCAGTGCGGAGAATCGGCAAACAGGTATATATGTCTTTTCCTTCGGAACTCCATTTGTTTAGAATGTGGACCGCAAAGGAATGCCTGAGATCATGGAGACGAGGCCCTTTTCCTCGACCTCGGTGTGGAATCCCGGCATCAAATAAGCATTTTCGAAAAATATCGTAAATTGTACTTGTATCATAGAATCCGCCATCAGGAGCAGGGAAAAAGTAAATACTTTTTGCATTTGCCACTAATGGATTACTGCGGTAGGATTTCATGTATGCAAGCATTGAGTCCGAAATTCCTACCAGCCGTTCTTTGTCTCCTTTTGCACCGTATATGGCTAAAACTCCAGCATCCAAATCAACATCTGCAACCTTAAGGTGCAGAGCCTCTGACACGCGCAGCCCACATGTATAAAGCAGGCGAAACAGAACCGGCATAACTAAATGTCGTAGTGGAGATTCTGAAGATTCTTTGGTACAATCCACCGCAGAAAACAATCTCTCGATTTCGTCTTTCGTAAAAATGTAGGGAACGAAACATTTATTTACATGAGGTGCAGGGTGGAATGCACATGGAGCATCATAGCCATTGCTGTGCAAATACTTACAAAGAATTCGCACATACGAAATCCGAAAACATTGCGTGGTTTCGTTTTCGTGAGGTCTCTTTTTCTCCCACTTTTGCAGCAGTTCTTTCGAAATGGCAGGTATACGCAATTGTTGCTCATTGCAAAAGTCATCGAATGCACTGAGTGCCTCAACACCGGCGTTGTATTTATTGCCAAGGGCACGTTTTTGCTCCACAACATCCAGCATATATGGTGCAAGCACACTGGTAAAATGGGGTTCAAGAAATTTTTCCTCAAACACTAATCAGTCACCTCCAATGCGCAGCTGCGAAGCTGACGTACATTTACACCAATATATTTTTGAGTAGAATCGGCATTTATGTGTCCTAATACACTCTGAATCGAGGTAATGGGGATTCCTTCATCTAACATATGTGTTGCGAGGCTGTGTCGGAGCGAGTGAAGCCCGTGGTGCTTTATTGAATCCAAAGGAATGCCCGCTTTTCGCATATGCTTAATAAGAATGTTGTCAAAATTTTGCAGAGAGACGTATGGAGCGACTGCGCGGAGAAAAATTTCCGGGGCATCGCTTACAGGCCTTCCATTTTTCAGATAGTCTATTACAGCCCATCCAACGTCTGTGGGAAGTGGTAAAGTTATCGGCTCTCCTGTTTTGACTTGGGTGAAAGACACCAAATGCTGTTCCCAATTAAAATTGGCAGGGCGAAGATTACGTATATCGCTGGTTCTAATGCCGAGCTTTACTGCAATCATTAAAACTGCATAATCGCGTTTCCCTTGTGGACTTTCACGGTCAACAGATGCAAGGATACTTTCGATTTGGCTAATATCTAATGTTGTAGGAATTCGCGCGGAAGCGGATACTTTTACAATTGGCATCATTTTCAAAGACAAATCTGTTTCCTTGTAGCCACTATGCGCAAGGTACTGAAAAAAGCGTAAAAGGATACTGTAATGGAGCCTTACAACCGAATTGCTGTAATTGCACGAAACAACTTTGACGTATCGATTTACAATATCTGCTGAAAGTAATTTGTAATCCGTGACTCCAACGCTGAACAAATAATCTGTAAAGCGAAGAAGAACATTTCTGTGGCTGCGCAGCGTATTCTCCCTGCGTCCGTGGAGAGATAGCTTTTGCAAGTAGTTGACCGCACCTTCTTGCAGTCCTGCAGGGAACTCTCGATTCAACCTCCGCCGAAGCATAACCGCGTTGAAATGTTGGTAGTCTGACAACAAATCCATTGCACGGTGAACTCGTGAGCATCGCCGTTCTACTGTTCCCGGCTGCACACCGTAGCAATCCAGCATGAACTGCTGAGCCAATTCCGCTGTAAAATATTTCTTTTCATTTTTATTGCAGTACGCTAACAGGTTCCTAAACGTCGAACGAAAGCCTTGAATATAGTTTTCGCTATAGTGCTTTGCAATGATGCAGGGGATAACTCTTTCCACAAGTTCATACACGGTCAGTCGATTTCCATCATCCACAATAACAACCTCCATCATATCTGGAATACTCAAATTATATAGTTATTATGTAGAGAAAAACAGACTGTTTTTATAATTTTTGCCGCTGTACAATTAAAGTTTGGAACGTGGGATACATAATCGCTTTCTTGCCATAAAAAGCATTATGTTGAGCTCAACATAATGCTTTGAACCTCCATGCCACCTTTACAAAAGGAACCATTGAATTCCGCCTTTTCCAATTCGCAGACCCAGCGGACGGAAAGCGTAACGGACTGCATGCCGGTGAGATGAAAGCCTACATCCAGCTTTGCCTCGCAATGAGCCAGCTTGCCAAGATGGTCAGGACAGCAAGCCCAAAGCCCCAGCAGACCGACAACGACAAATACGCAATGCGGTGCTGGATGCTCCGGCTGGGATTCATTGGTGAGGAGTTCGCAACGGCAAGGGAAATCCTTCTGCGGAATATGGAGGGCAACGCAGCATGGCGCAACAAATAAGCGCCAGCTGTACGGGCACCTTTTGGGCGGGCAACCGCCCTTGAGGTGGTAGAAGGAGGTGCAGGTTTATGAAAAGCACGTTAAAAAATGAAAGCACACCGGGCGGCAGGACCTTTAAGGTGACCATCACCGAGACCTACCAGAGAACGGTGACCATTTATGAATCCGAAATGAAAGAGCCGACCGTGGAGGAAGCCCAGCGAGTGGCAGAGGACTGGTGGCAGGACAGCCAGATTGAGCTTGGGACAGATGATTTTCAGGGCGTGGAATTCACTGGCAGGGAGGACGGTGAGGCGGATGTTTGAATTGATCAGCCGAAGCCCATCCAGATATTATCTTGCCTACGGAAGCAACCTCGACATGGAGCGGATGGGAAAGAGATGCCCCTATGCTGTGGTGGTCGGCACGACCGAGATCAAGGGCTACCGGCTTCTGTTCAAAAAGAGCAAGACCGGCTGCTATGCCACCATTGAGCAGGACGCCAATGAAAGCGTACCGGCAGTGGTCTGGAAGCTCTCGGAATATGATGAACTCCTGCTTGACCGGTACGAGGGCTGCCCAAGATATTACTACAAGAAGCAGTTCCAGCTTCCGGTCTGGAACCTGAACGGGAACCGCATGAAAAAGGCAAAGCCCTGCATCGCTTATGTGATGCACGAGGACCGGCGGCTTGGCTGCCCGGATGCCGAGTATTTTGAACTGCTGCGCGGCGGATACAGCGACTGGGAATTTCCGCTGGACACACTGAAGCGTGGACTGACAGCTAGTATCGGAAGGGCGGAAGCCATCCGGTATCTGAAGAAGCAGATGATGTAAGAGTACACGATCAAAAGCAAAAAACATTGTGCAGTATATGATGCTCATCGGCCTTGATAAATCAGGGCAGAAGAGTGATATATACCATACCGCCAGACAAGAGCGGAGAAAACCGAAGGGAGAGATTTAAATGAAGAACAAGAAATATTACATCGCCTACGGCAGCAACCTGTCGGTGGAGCAGATGGCATACCGGTGTCCGGATGCAAAAATTGCAGGGCAGGCGGTGCTGGCAGGCTGGGAGCTTTTGTTCCGGGGCTGCGCCACCATCGCACCGAACCCGAAGAAGAACACGCCGGTTCTGGTGTGGGAGATTTCGGAAAGGGACGAAGGAAACCTCGACCTCTATGAGGGCTACCCGAATTACTACCGCAAGGAAGACCTGAACATCGAACTGCTCCGGGAAGGGGCAGAACCGGAGATGGTGACCGCAATGGTATATATCATGGAGAACGACTTCGGACGCCGCGCACCGAGCCAGTATTACTACAAAGTCCTGCATGACGGCTACAAGGCATTCCACTTCCCGATGCACATCCTCGAAGGTGCGCTGAAGGAATGCATGGATAAGGATGCCGCCCAGCGGATGATTGAGGAGGTGCAGGCATGAATTTCGCAGATCAGAAAATGGTCAAGAAGTTGAGAAAAGAGTTCCCGGTCGGATGCCGGATCGTCCTCGATGAGATGGATGATAGGCAGGCACCGCCCATCGGAACGCAGGGAACCTGCAACGGGGTCGATGATGCCGGAAACATCTTGGTGAACTGGGACACCGGAAGTCATCTGAACATTGCCTACGGCGCGGACAGTTGCCACCGTGTGGCTTTGGAAGCCGAGGTCAAGGTGTCGCTCGACCACCTTGGTAAAACGCGACAGACCGGCCCACGTTGCCCCAGGTGCGGAGCAAAGCCTGACTGCTACGACCATCAGCAGCAGGCACTCAGCCGAAGGGCGGACATCCAGATTTGCAACCGCTGCGGAACGGAGGAAGCATTAGAGGACATTGCATGGGGCGGACAGCAGAAGATGCATCTTGCAGACTGGGCAATCGTGAAAGGGGGATGGGTCGAATGAAAGTTCTTCTGATCAAACCGATGGAGCATCCGCAGGTGGTGGACATTGAAAACTCCTTGAAAGAGTTCTACCGCATCCTCGACTGCGACTGTATCACAGCCACCTACCCGTGGGAAGAACGAGCCGCTCTGGTCACCGATGACAACGGGCTATTCACTGAAAAGTCATTCAGCAGATACATCCCGGAACTGGAGCAGCCCATCAAGGGAAACTTCTTCATCTGCGGATTGGGCGAGGAAGATTTCGCAGAGCTGCCCCAGGATCTGATCCGGAAATTCAGGGAACGCTTCTGGGTGCCGGAGGCATTCGTCAGCATGTTCGGGCAGATGGCAGTCATCCAGATGGATGACGGAACGAAGCCGGAATAAGATACCACAATCAGAAAAATACCCTCTCGGCCAGAAAAGACCGGGAGGGCTTGGTTTAACAGGAGGAGCCTATGGGACACAGGAAGATGCCGGCTTATGGCGAGAGGGAACACGGCGGCAGATACATTCTGGGTGAATACGAATGGTCGAGAAACCACTGCAAGGCGGTGACCATCCGCAGATGGAAAAGGGACCTGAAAAAGAAAGCCAGAGCGCATAACCGCAGGGTGATGCATCAGGCAATGCAGGGCGAAGCCGATTAGATGGAAAATGGGGGCCTCAAAAGAATGGGAACCCCTTTCCAGTTTACTGTATATTACCTCTGGAAAGCAACGATAGCAAGGAGAACCGCCGCCATAATGTACACAAACATCTGGCAGCGGTTTTGTGTATCATATCAAACCAAAACGGGGGATACGAGGCAGAGCCCCAGCATCTGCTGGGGGAGCCTTTTGGGATTCCTTAGAAGAAATCCCTCATGCTCATGCCGACCTCGTTCAGTCGTTCTTCCATGCTGTGGTAGTGCCAATCTTCTTCCTCTTCTTCGTCCTCTTCCTCAAGCTCTTCTGGGAAGGGGTCGTGCCGCCATCCGGCTTTTTGGTATTCTTCTTTCCGGATGTCGTTGCGGTCGTAAATGTCCAGCTCGTATTCTTCTTCAAGCTCTGCGATGCGGTTTTCGATTGCGGTTTCAACTTCTGTAATGGTCTTTTTCATGGTTTTTGTCCTCCGTTTTGGTTTGGTTTTCTTTGCTTTCGTTGTGTGTATAATGCCGCAGAAACACATATATAGCAAGTCAATCAGGGGTTATATATGTACCAAACATGAGGGGCGAAGATCGTTGATAATATGACGTTTTATGGCCTTGCTATCACAGGGCAGTGACGGTAATATACAGCTACAAAAAGCAAAGGAGGACAGCAGAATGACTGATTGGAGAACATGGAAAAAAGGGAGAAAGACAACATGGCACTGGGACGAATTCGATGGAAGCGGAAACCGAGAAGGAATCATCACCGAGGTTCATGAAGACCACGCGATCATGGAAGCAGACGGCATGCACCTCTGGATCGACGATGACACGGCAGAGATGTTCAGCTAAGAAAACGGGGAGGGAAACCTCCCCGGATAAACACATAAATCCACCAGATCAGGGTGCAGATAATCGTGTACTTTAGCCGCTTGATAGTATCCGGCAGTGACGGTAATATACAGCTACCAAAACGAAAGGGGCAAAGAACATGGAACGCTACACTTACGAGATCACCTTTACACGGCTGGATGGACAGCCGGATGAAATCCAGCAGCACACCAGCGAGGAGCTGGCAAGAGAATGCTTCCGGCTTTTCGATGAGCCGGACAGCGCAGAGATGTACAGCAAAATTGAATTTAGCCGCCATGACTGGGAGACAGGCATGGATGAGATTCTGGAAACGATGACATTTTGAGAGGAGAACAAAAACATGACCTACACAAAAATCAACCTTTATCTTGCAAACGGAATTCCAGAGGCACTCAGCAACCTCTGGTACGGAAGCGACAGTGCGGTGGTCGAGATCAGGGATGCCGTTGAGGATGCGAAGAACGGCAAGGACCTTCTGAACCGCATCCAGAAGATGAAGCTCCTTCGGAAATTCACCCTCGACAGGGAGAACGACAAGCGCATCCGCTTCAAGGGAACGGACTGCTGGGGCAACGTAAGCTACCTCGAAATCATCCGCTAAAGGCAAGACCGACAGGCGCAAGGGGCTGGAAATGACCAGCCTTTTGCTCGTGTCTGTCTTCCGAAAGCTGGCATGAAAAGCACATAAATATGACAATTGCAGGGTCAAATGATCGTGTAGGTTAGCCGCTTGATAGTGTTCCGAGGTGACGGTAATATACAGTCACCGAAAGGGGAAAACAACAAAAACGGAGGATACGACAATGACGAAAAACGAAGACCGCATCAATAAACTTTTTAAGGAACTGGTACCGGAGACGGGCAAGGCAGGCAGCCTCGCAGGGGAGCTGGTAAGGGCAATGAGCCGCATCGGATACCGCTTTTACAACGACGGCGACCAGCTGGGCATCGGCTACGGCAAGGAAACCTGCAACCCTGCAGGGCGGTTCCTTGGAGCCAAGGGCAACGACAAAATCGCAAAGCTGACTGCAGATGCCTGGGCAGTCTACAGTGAGGAAGCCTACGAAAAGGTTCTGGACATCCTTTGCGGAGCGGTTGCCGACTATGTTGAGCAGAACCCAGACCTTAGAAACCAGCCGACCGAAGATATGTGGGACTTCAAGGATGAGGAAGAAGACCAGGATGACAGCTGGGATGAAGAGGAAGATGACTGGGGCGAAGAGGAAGATTACGAGGACGAAGAAGACTACTAAGCCAGAGAAACACATGGGGCTTGCCGGTAACGGCAGCCCTTTTCTTCTGCTGTAATACGCACAGTTCCGGGCAGCTATCTTTGTGTAGTATAGCCGCTTGATAGTGTGTGACATAGACGGTAATATGCACATACCGAAACGGAAAACCAAGAAAAACGGAGAAAACCACCATGAAGAAGAACATTACCAAGGAAGAAGAAAAAGCCCTGCTGGAGATCGCCAAGCGCCTGATGGTAGCGGTAGACAGCCGGGGCGACCTCGAAGCCCGCGACAATGACAGCGAGGACTTCATTGAGGTTCCGGTCTGGGGCATCCAGAAAGCAATGGAGGAAGCCTACCTGCTGGGACGGATGAACAGATAAACCGACAGCCCCCGACACAGCCCCACACAGGGGCTTGTGCCACGGGTGGCAAAACAATCCGAATGAACCGACAACGCCCCAGACTGGGGCAGATGTGGGGGTGTGGATGCGCAGGAAGGAAAAGCACATGGGAGAACGGATGATGGATGTCATCGTGGAAATCTACAACCACATGGATGACAGCGATAAGGATGCCTTCACGCTGGAGGATGCAGAGGATATGGTGGAAGACCAGATCAGGATGGATAAGGAAGCCGGACGGGAACCGCTGGCATACGACCCGCAGTTCTTCTACGACACCATTGTGGAACTCATGGAGCAGGACGCAGAGTGACGTACATTCTTCCTGATATTCCGGGCAGAAGATCGTGTACTTTAGCCGCTTGCTATCCTTTGCACCTGACGGTAATATGCACATACCGAAAGGGGAAAGCCCCAAGGGAAAAACGAAAACACGGAGGAATTCACCATGAAAAAGCATTTGATCGACTTTCCAGAAAACAACATCAGCATCGAGAGTTTCTACGACCGGCTCAGACCTTGCTACGACAGCATCATGCAGTTCGGTGACCGGGTTTTGGTTGCCCAGATGAATTGGAACGGCATGTTGGAGGGAGCGGTATACGGATTTGTGGAAGACCCAGAGGAAGGCTGGTCACCGATTGAGTGCCGACTGGAGCTTCTGAAGATTTCCGATGAGACCTACACGGATGCCGGTCACGCGATCGAGTGGTGCATCAAGAACGCACACTGAAAAAGGGCAGAGCTCCTTCGGGGGCTTTTGCTCGTAGTGGCGGATTCTTCCAGTGTGGAAATACACATAAATCCGACAAAAAGAGGTGTGTATGATCGTGCAGCATAGCCGCTTGCTATGTCCGGGCAGTGACGGTAATATACAGTCACAACGAAGGGAAAAGCCCTACGGAAAACAAAACACACGGAGGATACAGACCATGACGAACAAAGCAAAAACCTACCTTAAGAACATTCAGGAAGCTGACACCGAGAAGAAGCTGATCGGCATTGAGATCGCCTTCAAGCAGGACATGACCCTCAGCTGCAACGATCTCGGAAGCCTTTGCAGGGCGGCAGAAGACAAGCGGTACAGCCTGCGGAATAACGAGGAAACGCTGAAGCTGAAGCAGATCCTTTTCTTCCGGACGAAAGCGGAGATGGATACCTACCACGACATGAGCCGCAAGCCGGAAGACTGGACGGAAGCGGAGATCGAGCAGCAGAGAGGCCGCTTCTGCAGCGTCTGGCAGGTCATCGAGGAAGCGGAGCTGGTCGATGAATACGAGGCTTGGAAGGAAGCCAACCCCAACGCCTAACAGCACCCGAAAGGTACACGCCCCGAAAAGGGGCTGTGCCTCGTATCCGATGTGTTTTATATAAAGTTGCCGAAATGGGAAACTATTTGTTAGTTATACAGAAAAGTTTCCTGTTTAGGAAAATGATATTTCGAGGACTTCTTTGGAGGTCCTTTTTCTTTACCCATTTTTGCAGAAAGGAGGAGATGCCAATGGCTACCAGAGGCAGAAAACCAAAGCCGACCGCCATGAAGGAACTGGAAGGTAATCCGGGCAAGCATCCGCTGAATACCAGCGAACCGAAGCCCAATAAGAAAGCACCGGCCTGTCCGAAGTGGCTGGAGCCGGAAGCAAAGAAAGAGTGGCGTAGACTTGCCAAACAGATGGAAGCCATCGGCATCCTGACCGAAGTGGACATGGCGGCCTTTGCTGGTTACTGTCAGGCGTATGCCCGATGGAAGGAGGCAGAGGAGTTCATCACCCAGCACGGCACTATCGTCAAGACTCCGTCCGGGTACTGGCAGCAGGTGCCGCAGGTGTCCATCGCCCAGACCTATCTGAAGATCATGAACAAGTTTGCAGAGCAGTTCGGTCTGACCCCGTCCTCCCGAAGCCGGATCATTGCTTCGGACGGCGGTCCTGCGGATGCAGCTGATGAGATGGAGAATCTGCTGGGAGGAGGTGGAAGCTGATGGCAGAGTGCAGACCCCAAAACTATCCGAAACTGAAGGACTACAAACCCAGCCGGTTCATGCTTCCGACCTGCCATTACGATGCCGCAAAAGCAGACCGGGCAGTGACTTTTATCGAAAACCTGCGTCATACCAAAGGCAAGTGGGCGGGCAAGCGGTTCTGGCTGCTTCCTTGGCAGGAGCAGATCATCCGGGATGTGTTCGGCATCGTGGATGAAAAGGGAAACCGTCAGTTTCGCACGGCTTATGTCGAAATAGGTAAGAAGAACGGCAAGTCCGAACTTGCCGCTGCGGTGGCCTTGTATCTGCTTTTTGCCGATAATGAGCCATCTGCCGAAGTCTATGGTGCGGCGGCTGACCGCCAGCAGGCATCCATTGTTTTTGATGTTGCCCACCAGATGGTGCAGATGACCCCGGCACTTTTGAAACGGTGCAAGATCATGGCAGCCACCAAGCGCATCGTGAACTACGGGAACGCAGGATTTTATCAGGTTCTGTCTGCCGAAGTTGGTACGAAGCACGGTCTGAACGTGTCAGGTCTGGTGCTGGATGAGGTTCATGCCCAGCCAAACCGAAAACTCTACGATGTCCTTACCAAAGGTTCCGGTGATGCCCGTGAGCAGCCGTTGTTCTTCCTGATCACCACGGCCGGCACGGACAAGGAGAGCATCTGCTACGAGCTCCACATGAAAGCCCTTGACCTGCTGGCTGGACGTAAGATCGACCACACCTTTTATCCTGTGGTCTATGGACTGACAGATGAGGATGACTGGCATGATGAAGCCAACTGGTATAAGGCAAATCCCTCATTGGGGCAGACCATTCAGATCCAGCGTGTCCGGGATGCATATCAGGAAGCACTGGATAACCCGGCAGAGGAGAATGTGTTCAAGCAGCTTCGTCTGAACATGTGGGTGTCCTCGCTGACCCGGTTTATCCCGGAACACATCTATGACCTCGGCAATCAGCCAATCGATATGGAAGCACTTAAAGGCCGTGACTGTTATGGAGGACTGGACTTGTCCAGCACTGGAGACATCACGGCTTTTGTGCTGATGTTCCCGCCCAGAGTTCCAGAGGAGAAGTACATCATGCTTCCGTTTTTCTGGATACCGGAGGATACGATCCCCCAGCGGGTGCGCAGGGCATCCGTTCCGTATGATGTCTGGTATCAGCAGGGCTACCTGATGGCGACAGAAGGCAATGTCATCCACTACGGATTTATCGAAAAAGTCATTGAGGAGCTGGGCAAGACCTATCACATTCTGGAGATTGCCTTTGACCGATGGGGTGCGGTGCAGATGACCCAGAACCTTGAGGGGATGGGATTTACGGTCGTGCCTTTCGGTCAGGGTTTTAAAGATATGAGCCCGCCTACCAAAGAGTTCTACAAGCTCCTGATGGAAGGGCGTATTACCCACGGCGGCAACCCGGTCATGGCATGGATGGCGGGGAATGTGGTCGTGGATACCGACCCGGCAGGCAATATCAAGCCGACAAAGGCAAAATCGCCGGAGAAGATCGATGGTATCGTCGCTGCGATCATGGCACTGGATCGCTGCATCCGAAACGAAGGACAGCAGCAGGGAAGCGTCTATGACGAACGTGACATGATCGTTTTTTGATATGAAGATTTGGAGGAAACACAATGAAGTATCTGATGAGTGCAGAATGGTGGAAGGCAGCCGGCATCCGTGCTGCAAAGACAATGTTCCAGACCGGCGCGGCCCTGGTCGTGACACAGATGCCCGGCGGCACGGTGGACTGGATGGCGGTCAGCAGTGCAGTAATCGTGGCGGGTGTTGCGTCCCTCGGTACCAGCCTTGCCGGTCTGCCGGAACTGGAGAAAGGGGATAAGGCTTAATGGGATTCTGGGAATGGATGGGGTTTGAGAACCCAAGGGATTCTCCCAAAACAGAACAACCAAAAGAAGGCCTGCCGAAGGTCACGGATAACGTCCGCGATTCCGGGCAGACCTTTGTATTTGGCCGTTCCAATGCCGGGGAGCAGGTGGATGAAAAAGCTGCCATGCAGATCCCGACTGTGTATGCCTGTGTCCGTCTGCTGGCAGAGTCCATTGCGGCACTGCCGCTGCATCTCTACCGGATGACAGACGATAATGGAAACAAGGAAAAGGCGCGGGATCATCCGCTGTATAAGATTCTGTATCGCCAGCCCAACCCGGAGATGACATCCTTTGTCTTTTGGGAAACGCTGATGACCCATCTGCTTCTCTGGGGCAACGCCTACGCACAGATCGTCCGGGATGGCAAGAACACGGTGCTGGGTCTGTATCCGCTTTTGCCGGAAAATGTCGAAGTTGACCGGGATGAAAGTGGCGAGCTCTACTATATCTACCACGCATACACGGATGAAGTTCCGGGAGAGCAGAACAAGGACATCTACTTCCGCCGGGACGAGATCTTTCATGTGCCGGGGCTTGGCTTTAATGGTCTGATCGGTTTCTCGCCAATCGCCATGATGAAGAACAGCCTCGGTACTTCCATTGCGGTAGATAAATACGGTTCCTCTTTCTTCAAGAACGGCGCACAGCCCAGTGGTGTGCTGGAGCATCCCGGCGTTGTGAAAGACCCGAACCGTATCCGTGATAGCTGGGAAGCGGCTTATGGCGGTGCAGCCAATGCCCATCGTGTGGCAGTGCTGGAAGAGGGTATGTCCTATAAACCAATCTCTCTTCCGCCAGAGGACAGCCAATTCCTCGAAACGAAGCAGTTTTCCGTGACGGAGATCTGCCGCATCTTCCGTGTGCCTCCGCATCTGGTAGCCGATTTGTCCAGGGCGACCTTCTCCAACATTGAATACCAGTCACTGAATTTCGTGATGCACTCCCTGACCCCGTGGCTTGTCCGCATCGAGCAGGGCATCATCAAGGATCTGCTGCTGGAGGAGGAGCAGGATACCTACTTTCCAAAATTCAATGTGGACGGTCTGCTCCGTGGCGATTACCAGAGCCGGATGAACGGTTATGCGACCGGCATCAGCAACGGCTTCCTCTCTCCGAATGATGTGCATCGTCTGGAGAACATGGATCTCATCCCGGCAGAGGAGGGTGGTGACGACTACTACCTGAACGGCGGCTATGTGAAGCTGAAAGATGCAGGAGTGGCACAGCAGAATAAAGCTGCCGCAGTCCAGCAGAATCAGCCCAAACTGACACAGCCAGAGGAACAAGATCCGGAAGAAGAACCTGACAGCGAAAATCGGCTGAGTGAGAGTAAGCCACGAAAGAATGAAAGAAGGAGAACCCGATGAAGAAATTCTGGAACTGGATCAAAAACAGTGACGACACCAGAATCCTCCGGCTGGAAGGTCCCATCGATGAGGAATCATTCTGGGGTGATGAGATCACGCCGCAGATGTTTCGGGATGAGCTGGAATCCGGCGAGGGGGATGTGACCGTCTGGATCAACAGTCCGGGCGGAAATGTGTTCGCCGCTGCCGAGATCTATACCATGCTTAAGGACTACAAGGGCAGCATCACGGTCAAGATCGATGCAATTGCGGCATCTGCTGCATCTGTTGTGGCAATGGCCGGTGATACTGTTCAGATGAGTCCTGTTGCCATGCTGATGATCCATGACCCCAGCACGGTTGCGATGGGCAACACCAAGGACATGGAGAAAGCCATTGAGGTGCTGACCGAAGTCAAGGAGAGCATCATCAATGCCTATGCTGCAAAGAGCGGACTCAGCCACGCTCGTATTGCCAACCTCATGAGCAATGAGACCTGGATGAATGCGAAGAAGGCTGTGGAGCTGGGCTTCGCAGACGAGATCCTCTTTGCAAAGAAAGAGGAGGAGCCGGACAGTGACCCGGCAGACCCGGAGAATCCGGAAGAAGACCCTGACAGTGAACCGGGCGAGGGCGAAGAAAAGAAGCCGTTCCAGAAGGATACGGCAGGGCACCTTTTCTCCAGTCGTCAGATGGATCTAATCGTCCTGAACCGTCTGGGGGTGAAGCCGGAAGACGTAGGTCAGAAGCACACTGAGTCGAAGGAGCCGCCTGCTGACCCGAAACCGTCCGCAGAGCCGACACCTCCGGCCGAACCACCTGCCAATTCCGGCCCTGTCCTTGATCTGGACGGCAGGACCGAGGATGGCAGCATCCCCTACAATATCCTGATGAAACAGCTTGAGTGCATGAAGTGATGTGCATTCAGGCTGTTTTTTATATCACCACAAATCAATCTATGGAGGACAAACACTATGAGTAAGATTCTGGAACTGCGCACCAAGCGCAACACTCTCTGGGAGCAGACCAAGGACTTTCTGGAGAAGAACCGCGGCGAGAACGGTCTGGTAAAGGCTGAGGCCGTGGAGCAGTACAACAAGATGGCACAGGAGGTCAAGGACCTGGGTGCAGAGATCGAGCGTCTGGAGCAGCAGGCACAGATCGAGGCACAGCTGTCTGCACCGACTTCCAGTCCTGTCCACGCCGACCCGAAGAACGGTGCCAAGAAGGATGTCAAGCCGACCGCCACTGCCGAGTATGCCGAGAACTTCTGGAACATGATCCGCAACCGTGGCCATTACGGCGAGGTCCGCAATGCCCTGTCTGTGGGTGAGGACACCGAGGGAGGCTTTACCGTTCCCGATGAGTTCGAGAAGAAGCTGGTGGAGGCACTGGAGGAGAACAACATCTTCCGTGGTCTGGCAACGGTCATCCGCACCAGCTCCGGCACCCGTAAGATCCCCATCGCAGAGGATACCGGTGAGGCAAGCTGGATCGATGAGGGTGAGGAGATCCCGGAGAGCGATACTACCTTCGGCCAGACCATGCTGTCTGCATACAAGCTGGGCACCATGATCAAGATCTCCAATGAGCTGCTGAACGACTCCGCTTTTGACCTCGCCACCTATATTGCCCGCCGTTTCGGTGTGCGTATGGGCAACGCAGAGGAGCGCGCCTTTATCACCGGTGACGGTGTGGGCAAGCCTCTGGGTCTGCTGGCTGAGACCGGCGGTGCCAAGGTCGGTGTGACCGCTGCCCAGAAGGATGCCGTTACCTTCGATGAGATCTTCAAGCTCTACTATGCACTGAAGGCTCCGTACCGCAAGAAGGCACAGTTCCTCTGCAACGAAGCCCTGGTGCTGCAGATGATGACCATCAAAGACAACAACGGCAACTATATCTGGAAGCCGGGTCTGGAGATCGGCAAGCCGGATACCCTGCTGAACCGTCCGCTGAAGACTTCCGCCTTCATGCCGGAGATCAAGGGTGGCAGCAAGGTCATGGCCTTTGGCGATTACAGCTACTACTGGGTGGCTGACCGCCAGAACCGCACCTTCCGCCGTCTGAACGAGCTGTATGCCCGTACTGATCAGGTCGGTTTCCTGACCACCCAGCGTGTGGATGGCAAGCTGATCCTGCCCGAAGCCGTACAGCTTCTGCAGATGGCACCGCAGGGCTAAGAAAGTCTGGAAAGGAGGAGCCGGTTATGGCACTGATTCCGCTTTACGAAGCGAAGACCTATCTCCGCGTGGACAGCAGCGATGAGGATGCCCTGATCGGCATCCTTTTATCTTCTGCGGAGCAGATGTGCAAGGACGTTGGCCGTCTTTCGGAAGACCAGTGGGAGGCAGTCAATGCCGCTGACCAGGATGCCGAGAACGGAGTACAGCCCACAAGGGAACTGGAAGCCCTGCGCAGCACCTGTCGTGTAGCGATTCTGTATGCACTGGGGTATCTCTATGAGCACCGGGACGAAGCTGACCATAAGCAGCTGATGCTGACGCTTCGTTCCATTCTGTTTGCTGTGAGGGAGGGGGTGTTCTGATGATCGAGAAACTGAATGAGCGGATCACAATCGAGAAAAGCACGGTCGTGACCGATAAGGTCGGAAACCATCGGAACACATGGGAGGAATATTTCACCTGCTTTGCCTACGCTTCGACCTATCAGGCACAGGAAGAAGAAGGTGAGGTCACAGCCGAACAGAAGAGCGTGGTGTTTACGGTTCGCTGGTGCAGCGAGACCAGAGGATTAACTTCCACTGGTTACCGCATCCGCTTCCGGGATCAGCTCTACAATATCGAATCCGTTGACCCGATGAACTATCAGAAGAAGATTCTGAAGATTCATTGCAGACTGGAGAGGAGGCAGCCGGATGAGCAGAACCGTCAGCATTGATGAGATGGCTGACGCCATCAACGAAGGCTTAAAAGAATATGCGACCCTTGCTTCTATGCAGGTGAAGAGTGTTGTCCGTAAGTCTGCCAAAACGGTCAAAGACCAGATCTCGGCCAATGCACCGTCCAGAACGGGCGCATACAAAGGAAGCTGGGTGGCGACCAAACAGTCCGAATCCAGCCAGAGCCTTCAGATGGTGGTGCATTCCAAGAACCGCTACCAGCTGGCACATCTGCTGGAAAAAGGTCATGCCAAGCGCGGCGGCGGACGGGTGGCAGGAAGACCCCATATCGCTCCGGCAGAGCAGGCCGGCATCGAGCAGCTCCAGTCTCTCATCGAAAAGGCACTAAAGTAAGGAGGAACCAATGACCCACGAAGAAGTAAAAGCTCTGGTGGAGGAGATGGGGCTTCCTTATGCGTATGACCATTTCGCAGAAGGGGAGAGCCCTGATCCACCGTTTATCTGCTTCCTGTATCCGAAAGCTGAGAACTTTGGTGCGGATAACCTTGTGTACCACCATTTCAACCGGCTGGACATTGAGGTGTACACCGACTACAAAGACCCGGATATGGAAGCAAATATTGAAGAAGTCCTGACCGCACACGAACTCTACTATGAGAAAAGCGAGGTCTGGATCGAAACCGAAAAAATGTATGAAGTCCTGTATGAGCTGACTGTGTGATGCTCACGCAGGATATTTTTATGGGAGGAACACTATGTCGAAGCAAAGCAATAAAGTCAAATTTGGCCTGAAAAACTGCCATTATGCAAAGGCAACCTTTGACGAAGATGGCAGTGTCACTTACGCAAAGCCGGTCCGCATCCCCGGCGCAGTCAGTCTTTCTATGGATGCCAATGGCGAGATCGAGCCGTTCTATGCGGACAATATCGCCTACTATGTCGTGAATAACAACTCCGGCTACGAGGGTGACCTGGAGATCGCGCTGATCCCGGAGAGCTTCCTCACGGACATCATGCACGAGGAGCTGGATGGCAACGGTGTGCTTGCGGAAAACGCCAATGTGGAACTGGAGCATTTCGCCTTCCTGTTCGAGTTCGATGGTGACCAGCGCCATATCCGCCATGTGCTGTACAACTGTGTGGCAAGCCGTCCGTCCATCGAGGGTGAGACCAATGAGGACAGCAAGGAAGTCAAGACGGACACCCTGAACCTGCAGGCAACCCCTCTGGCAAACGGTTATGTCAAGGCAAAGACCGGCACCAACACCACCGATGATGTTTATAACAAGTGGTACGATGCGGTCTACGAGCCGCAGGCAGAAGCTGTGGACACCGAAGACACCAGTCACACCGAGGAGCCGCAGGGCTAAGTGACCGACACACACTGCAGGGCTTCGGCTCTGCTTACATTATTATAAAGAGGTATACGATTATGAAGAAGATTATTCCTTTGTTCGCAGTGATCATCGTTCTGGTACTGGCTGTCTGCTCGTTCCACATCATCCCCACCGGTTACACGGGCGTGAAGACCAGCTTCGGCCAGATTCAGGAGACCACCATTCAGAGCGGCAAGCTCAACTTCTGCATTCCCTTTGTGCAGAGCATCCACAAGGTCAACAACAAGCAGCAGGATAAGCATATCGAAGCACAGGTCTGGGGCGAAGCCGCCGATAAGACCCCTGTGTATGCTGCTGATGTCATCGTGACCTATCAGGTGCTTCCTGAAAAGAGTGCATGGCTGTATGCGAATGTGTCCGACATCAAGAATCTGGTCGGTGACGAGCTGGTGGCATCGGCAATCAAGTCTGCAATGGCTGAACTTGGCCCCAATGAGGTAACCAACCGCACCAAGATCGAGCCTCTGGCACAGCAGAAGCTGGCAGAGTCCCTTGTGCAGAAATATGGTGAGGACGTTGTGTTCGTAAACAAGGTCGTCATCAACGACATGAATTTCGAGGATGCCTATAACGAAGCCATCCAGCAGAAGTCCATTGCACAGCAGAACGCGGATAAGCAGAAGATCGAGAATGAAGCTGCCATTGCCAAGGCAGAAGCGGATAAGCAGGTGGCGATCACCAATGCAGAGGCGGAAGCCCAGAAGACTTCTATTGCCGCAGATGCACAGGCAGAGGCAAACCGCAAACTGGCAGAAAGCCTGTCCGATACGCTGATCGATTACCAGAAGGTTCAGAAGTGGGATGGAAAGCTGCCCACTGTGAGTGGCGGTAATGCACTGGTCAGCATTGACCCGGCAGAGTAAGAAACACGATATACGGCAGGGCTTCGGCTCTGCCAATTTTACATGAAATTTATGGAGGATTACGATTATGGCAGTTACAAAGAAAATCGAGATCGATGGCAAGGAAGTCACCTTTAAGGCAAGTGCCGCTGTGCCTCGCCTGTACCGTATCAAGTTCGGTCGTGACATTTACAAAGACCTGCGTCAGCTGGAAAAGAGCGTGGGGGAGAACGATGAGGACAATTCCAACCTCGATCTGTTCAGTCTGGAGATGTTCGAGGATTTGGCATGGCTGATGGCCCGTCATGCGGACCCCGCAAATGTGCCGGATAGCCCGGAGGAGTTCCTGGATCAGTTCAACACCTTCTCCATTTACCAGATCCTGCCCCAGCTGATCGAACTGTGGGGTCTGAACGTGCAGACGGAGGTGGAATCCAGAAAAAACCTCGAAAAAGTGAGCGGGAAATGACCACCCCGCTCTTTCTGCTGCGCTGTGTACAGCTCGGTATCAGCATCGCCGACCTCGACCTGCTGACCATCGGGTTGGTCAATGATATGTTCACGGAGCGGCAGAACGACGACTATCCGTACAAAGAGCTGGCTTCGCAAAGTGATTTTGACAAATTTTGACAGAATAAAACTCGACGAGCGTGCATATATTAAACATGAAATAAGCACGCTCGTTTGATTTTACTTGACTATCGTGCTTATTTCGATTACAATATAAGCACGGAAGGACGGTGATTCTATGAATGAGATGACAAGATTAGTTCAAAATCATGATTACCTTACGCCGAGAATTGCGGGAAAATCTGGAATTTCAAAATTTAAGTTTTACAAATATGTCCGAGAAAACGGATTGGAGCCGGTCAGCCGTGGTGTTTATTCTACGGGAGCGGATTGGGTCGATGAGTTGTATGTGCTTCATAAGAGATGCCCGAATGCTGTTTTTTCACATGACGAGGCTTTTTATTATCATGGTCTGACAGACAGAGAACCGTTTGTCCACACGCTTACCATATACAGCGGTTACAATGCACACCGGCTTACAGCGGATGGAAGCTGTAAAGTATATACGGTAAAACGGGAATTACTGGATGTCGGAAAGATTATTGTGAAAGACAATGACGGGAATATGATTCCAATGTATGACCTGGAACGAACAATTTGTGATCTGATGAGAAGCCGGAGCAGTATTGAAGCACAGGATTTCAATTCTGTTCTGAAGACATATGTTTCCAGAAGAGACAAGGACCTGAATCGACTTATGGAATATGCAAAGTTGTTTCGGGTTGATAATGTGATCCGCAGATATATGGGGGTATTATTGTAAAATGCAGCTGACACCTGAACAGGTTAAGGGAAGAATTAAGAATGTGGCAAAGGAAAATAAGGCAGATGCCAGAACGCTCATGCGAATCTACATGATGGAGCGTTTTCTTGAGAGAGTTGCCAATTCGCAGTATAAAGATAATTTTATCATCAAAGGCGGAATGCTGGTGACAGCAATGGTTGGCGTAGCATTGCGGTCCACGATGGATATCGATACGAGCATTAAAAATCAGAATCTGTCGGCAGAAGATGCAAAACGGATTGTGGATGATATCAAGGACATCGACCTTGGCGATGGAGTGACCTTTGAGGTTAAGGAAGTTTCCAATATCATGGATGAGATGGAGTATCCGGGTATCCGTTTTACCATGAATGCCGTGATGGGAAAACTTGTGACACCTATGAAAATTGATATTTCTACAGGAGATGTTATCACGCCAAGAGCAATCGAGTACAACTATAAATTGCTCTTGGATGACCGTTCCATCAGCCTTTGGTCGTATAATTTGGAAACAATTCTGGCAGAAAAACTTCAGACGGTTCTTGCAAGAGGTCTTTTGAATACCCGAATGAGAGACTTCTATGACATCAAGACCCTGCTTTCTATTTACGAGCAGGACATCGATGCTGATGTGTTGAAAAAGGCATTTGAGGCAACCTGTAAGAAAAGAAGCACCGAAAATCTGAAAGAGGAAGCACCCAAAATTATGGCTGCCGTCAGTAATGACGCACAGTTACATACACTTTGGAAGTCCTACCAGAAGAAATATCCGTATGCGGCTGATATCAGCTATGAGGATATTATGGAGAGCACAATGCTCTTATGGAGTAAAATTAAATAATCGGTAGCAACCCCGTTGGAGAAATCTGACGGGGTATTTTTATACCCATTTTTTAGCCTGTCTGCCCTGTGCAGATGGGCTTTTCTTATGCCTTCAAGGAGGTGGTTACGCAAATGGCATCCAGAATCCAGGGCATCACCGTTGAGATCGGCGGCGATACCACAAAGCTCTCCAAAGCACTGGAAAATGTAAACAAGTCAATCAAGGGGACGCAGTCCGGACTGAAGGATGTCAACAAACTCCTGAAACTGGACCCCTCCAATACAGAACTGGTCGTCCAGAAGCAGAAGATGCTGAAGGATGCCATTCAAGCAACCAAAGAAAAGCTGGCGACCTTAAAGACTGCGGCACAGCAGGCCAATGAGCAGCTTGCCAACGGTGAGATCACCCAGCAGCAGTACGATGCCCTCCAGCGTGAGATCGTGGAAACCGAACAGAATCTGCGGTCTTTACAGGACCAGGCGGCTACTACCAATGCGACTCTTGCCAAGATCGATGAAGCCGGAGCTAAGCTTCAGAACCTTGGTGCCTCGGTCGAAAATGTAGGCAAGAAGTTTATGCCTGTGACGGCAGCGGTGACGGGACTCGGTACGGCCGCTGTCAAGGTCGCAGCAGACTTCGATGCTGAGATGAGCAAGGTCTCTGCCATTTCCGGTGCAACCGGGGAGGACTTTGACAAGCTTCGTGAAAAGGCTCGTGAAATGGGTGCCAAGACAAAATTCTCGGCATCCGAGGCAGCTTCGGCCATGGAGTTCATGGCCATGGCCGGTTGGAAAACCGAGGATATGCTGGGCGGCATTGAGGGCATCATGAATCTTGCTGCTGCATCCGGTGAAGACCTCGCCACGACCTCGGATATCGTCACGGACGCTTTGACCGCTTTCGGCCTGTCTGCGGCGGATTCCGGGCATTTTGCAGATATCCTTGCGGCGGCTTCGTCCAATGCCAATACCAATGTCAGCATGATGGGAGAGACATTCAAATACTGTGCGCCTATTGCCGGTGCGCTGGGATTCTCGGCAGAGGATACGGCAGAAGCCATCGGTCTTATGGCGAACAGCGGCATCAAGGCTTCGCAGGCTGGTACTTCGCTGCGTTCCATCATGAACAACCTTGCCGGCGAGGTGACCTTCGTCGGTAAGAACATCGGTGAAGTCACGATTGCGACCAGCAATGCAGACGGCAGCATGAGAAGCCTGAACGACATTCTGGCAGATTGCCGCGTAGCATTCGCCGGTCTGTCAGAATCTGAGAAAGCTGCAAATGCAGAAGCACTGGTCGGCAAGAACGCCATGTCCGGTTTCCTTGCCCTGATGAATGCCAGCCAGTCGGATATCGACAAACTCAGCGGTGCCATTGAAAACTGCGATGGTGCTTCTGAGAGCATGGCAGAAACCATGCAGGACAACTTAAACGGTCAGCTCACCATTCTGAAATCTCAGTTGGAAGAGCTGGCCATTTCTTTTGGTGACTTGCTTATGCCGGCCATCCGTAAAATCGTGTCTGCTGTGCAGAGCTTTGTGGACAAGCTCAACAGCATGGATGACAGTACCAGAGAAACGATCATCAAGATCGCACTGCTGGCGGCTTCCATCGGACCGCTGCTTATCGTTCTGGGTAAAACGATCTCGACAGTGGGTACAGCGCTGCGCGGCTTCAGCTCTCTGGCAAAGGGCACCCGATTGCTCATCACCCATGTGGGCAGCGCAAGCGGTGTGTTCGGAAAGCTGGGAGCTGCGCTGGGCGGCTTGTCCGGACCGGTCGTTGCAGTGGTGGCAGTCATCGGTACGCTGGTGGCTGCGTTTATGAACCTCTGGAATACGAATGAAGAGTTCCGCACAGCCATTACCGGCATCTGGAATGACATCGTTTCCAAGGTGAAAGGCTTCTGTGACCAGCTGATCCAGCGCATCAACGGTCTGGGCTTTGATTTCAAGGACATCACCGAGGTGCTGAAGACCATCTGGGACGGCTTCTGTCAGGTGCTTGCACCGCTGTTCGAGGGAGCGTTCCAGAACATTGCTACTGTCCTCAGTGTTGTGCTGGATACCCTGATCGGTCTGTTCGATGTATTCTCTAATCTGTTCCAGGGCAACTGGAGCGGAGCATGGGAAGCAGCAAAGGGGATTTTCTCTGGCATCTGGGAGGGAATCAAGACCATTTTCTCCACGACACTGGATGCCCTGAAAAGCGCACTGGATATCTTCCTTGGTCTGTTTGGTACCGACTGGCAGACTGTGTGGGGCAGTATCAAGAGTTTCTTTGAGACGGTATGGAGTGGAATCAGCAGTTTCTTCTCCAACACGGTTTCTGCCATCCAGACAGTGGCAACTACTGCGTTTACGGCAGTTTCCGGATTCTTTACGACGGTCCTGACCACGATCCAGACGACCTTCAGCACTATCTGGACTGCTATTTCCACAGCAGTTTCTTCTGTGCTGAATACGATCCATACCACGGTGACAACTGTGTGGACGGCGATCTCGACTGCGATCTCTACGGTCATGAACACCATCAGCACGACCATCACTTCGGTGTGGAATGGCATTTACAACACCATCAAGCCTCTGCTGGATGCGTTTAAATATCTGTTTGAGACCATCTGGCAGGCGATCCAGATCCTGGTCGGCGCAGCACTGACCGCAATTCAGACGAAGATCACTTCCATCTGGAACGCCATCGTTGCCTTCGTGACTCCGATGCTGACTGGATTGCAGACGACTTTCTCTACAGTTTGGTCAGCGATTCAGACAGCTATCTCCACGGTGCTGACAGCAATCCAGACTGCAGTGACAACGGTGTGGAACGCCATTGTATCCTTCCTGTCTCCGCTGCTGACTGGCATCCAAACCAGGATGAGTACGGCATGGAATGCAATCAAGACGGTCATCTCGACGGTCCTTTCTGCGATCCAGTCCACGGTTTCTTCTATCTGGACTGCCATCAACAGCAAGATCTCCGGAGTGGTAAATGGCATCAAATCGGTGGTTTCCTCCGGCTGGAATGCCATGAAGTCTACGGTTTCGTCCCTCAGTAACAGCATCAAGAGCGCGGCAACCACAGCCTTTAACTCGATGAAATCCGGGATTTCTTCTACGATTTCCGGTATTAAGACCACCATCACGAACGGCTTTAACAGTGCAGTTTCCTTTATCAAGGGTCTGGCTGGACAGGCATTTTCGTGGGGCTCTGACATGATCGGCAACATTGTGTCCGGTATCCAGTCGAGGATTCAGGATGTGGCAAGTGCTGTATCGGGAGTGGCAGACCGTATCCGTTCCTTCCTGCACTTCTCTGTGCCGGATGAAGGACCTCTGGCAGATATGGAAAGCTGGATGCCGGACTTCATGCAGGGTCTGGCAAACGGTATCACGACCAACACCAGCCTTGTGACTGCGGCGGCGGAGAACCTGTCCACCACGCTGTCTACCTCCATCACCAACTCCATGAGGGGCGTGGAGCAGGCATACAGTAAGGGTTGGGCAGCCATCAGCCAGACGGTGAAAACTGGAACGGCAGGTGTAAGTGCCGCGATGAGATCCGCATGGAGTTCCATTACGACCAGTACCGCCAGCACATGGAATAGCATCAAGTCCAGTATCCAGAACAGCTTTGCGGCGGTGAAATCCAATGTGACCTCTGCGACAGCAGCAGTGAAAACGTCCATGACCAGTGCATGGAATGCGGTGAAGTCGCTGACAACGACCAGCTGGAACGGAATTAAAACGGTCATTACCACAGCGTGGAACGGGATTAAATCCCTTACCACCTCTGCGACCGCTTCTGTAAAAACGTCCATGACCAGCGCATGGAATGCGGTGAAAAACCTGACGAATACCAGCTGGAATGGTATCAAAACAGTCATCACGACTGCATGGAACAGCATCAAGAGTCATACAACTTCCTCTGTATCCGCAGTTCGCAGTACGGTCACAAGCGGCTGGAACACACTGAAATCTACCACGACCTCTGCCTTCAACAGCATCAAGTCCACGGTGTCTTCGGCAATGTCCAGCCTGCGCAGCACGGTTTCTTCTGGTGTTGCAAGTATCAGGAGCAGCTTTAACTCGCTCGGTTCGATTGCTTCTTCGGCATACCGCTGGGGTGCAGATATCTGTTCCCAGATGGCGTCAGGTGTCCGGGCAGCAGCCGGTTCCGTGATCGCAGCGGCAGAAAATGTCGCAAGCAGGGTCAGAAGTCTGCTGCATTTCTCGGTACCAGACGAAGGTCCTCTGTCTGATGCAGACACCTATATGCCGGACTTCATGAAGCTGCTGGCGACCGGCATTAAGAAAAATGTCAAGTCGGTGGTGAAAGCCGTGCAGGGACTTGCTGGGTCTATGAGCAACAACCTTACGACCCCGGTAGATTCTCTGGGCGACTGGATGGATTCCGTGGTCGGCAGTTTTGCTACCACGATCAAGAAAAGTCAGAGCGGTATCGGTAGTGCTGCAAGGGATGTGGGCAGCGGTATCCAGTCCCAGTTGATGTCCGGGCTTTCCGGTCTGAAAACACAGTTCCAGCAGATCTGGACTGACCTGCAGGGTATCACCAAAACCGCAGTCGGCGGCATGAGCGATGAAGTGAAGCAGGACTTTACGGATATGAAGGACTCCATTGGTGAGCTGAGTTCCCAGACCAGTTCCCTTGGAAATGCGATCCGTAGCCTAGGCGATACCTTCAACTCGGACTTCTTAAAGAACCTGGGAAGCGGCATCAGCAAGGTCGGTGACATGGTCAACACGGTCACTGGTCTTGTGGACAGGCTCGGTTCCATGAAAAATACCATCGGAAACCTTGGTAGTACGATGCAGAACCTCGGTAATGCCCTCGGAACAGAGAACGGTGGTGGTCTGCTGTCCAATATCGGTAGTTTCTTGTCGAAGATTGGCAGTGCAGATGGCGGTCAGATTGTGTCGAAGTTTGGCAATTTGATCTCTGGGCTGACCTCCAAAATGGGCGGTCTGGGAGAGGGAATCTCCGGCATCATCTCGAAGCTGGGAAGCCTTGGTTCCAGCGGTGGGGGAATCCTGTCGAATCTGGGCGGGCTGCTTTCCGGTGTAGTGTCGAAGATCGGCGGCTTAGGCGGCAGTCTTTCCGGTATTGTATCGTCTATCGGTTCTTCGCTGGGCGGTATTGCCGGGACAGTCGGCACAACGCTTTCCGGTCTGCTCGGTTCTGTGGGTACGACCGTATCCGGTCTGGCCACCGGCGCAGGTACAGCCCTTGCAGGGGTAGCAAGTTCCGCAGGTGGTTTCCTCGCATCCGCAGGCACAGCACTTGCTGGCCTGGCGGGTCCTGCAGGTATCGCAGTTGCGGCGGTCGGAGGTATCGGTCTTGGACTGACCGCTCTTTGGAAAAACTGCGATGGCTTCCGAGAGGGCGTCACAAATATCTGGAACGGGATCAAGAACACCTTCTCGAATGGAGTAAATGCCATTAAGAACGGAATCTCCAATGCGGCTTCTGCTATTGGCAATGTGGCATCGTCCATATGGGGCGGCATCAAGAACGTGGTTTCCTCGGCGGTCAGCTGGGGCAAAGACATCGTTGGCGGTATCGCCGGAGGTATCAAAAAGGGCGTCAGCTGGGTCGGCAATGCGGTCAAGAGTGTGGCAAGCGGTATCCGCTCGTTCTTGCACTTCTCTGTGCCGGATGAAGGACCGCTGGCAGATGCCGACACCTATATGCCCGACTTCATGAAGCTGCTTTCCGGTGGCATCAAGAAAGGCGAAGGCGGACTGATCAGCCAGATCAGGTCGATGGCAGCAAAGGTACAGCAGGGTATGGAGGGCATCAGCTCCTTCAGTCTGCCGGAACTGACCTTGCCACATTTCGATGGCTCCGGTTGGAACTTCCCGCAGGCGGCTCTGGCCGGAGGTGGCACCACCCGGACGACCAACCTTGGCGGTGTGTATATCACAGTCAACGGCTATAATGCCCGGAACGACGATGAACTCGCACAGACCGTTGCCGATAAGATCAACGGCATGATCCATGAGGATGATTCGGTCTTCAAGTAAAGGAGGAGATGCGTATGGGCTATAACACCCCCAAGCAAACAGTATCACAGTTTCAGTTAAAAGACAGATATGCCAGACAGTATCTGTCGTTTGCTGGGAAGTCCAGCAAAGACTTCCTATTATATTTGTCTGGTCCCGGTGTGTATGATTCCCCGGCTGCGGATGTGGAGAGCACCTCCGTACCCGGCAGGAACGGAGACATCCTTACCGAGAATGCAAAGGCAGGCCGCCGCAGGTATCAGAATGTGGATATCAAGTATAAGGCATTTTTCTTCAACGGACTGCCAGCTAAGACAGCAGCAGTCAAGGCATGGCTTCTGTCGCCGGTGGGGTATCAGAAATTGCAGGATACCTACGACCCGGATTTCTTCCGGATGGCAGTCTGCAAGGATGCCCTTGCCTTTGATGTGACTGCTCAGAAAGCCGCTGAGATGGAGCTGGCATTTAACTGTAAGCCCCAGAGGTGGAGCGTGGACGGGCAGCGGACGATCCGGCTGGATGGCAGGTCGACCTTAAAGAACCCCTTTGCTTTTCCTGCACAGCCCATCTTCAAGGTTTACGGAGACAGCGGCGGCGAGCTGTATGTGGGGGAAGAGAAGATCACCATCCACAGCATCAAAGACTATGTGCTGCTCAACTGTGAGACGCACAACGCTTACAACGCTTCCGGCTTCTGCAATGAGACCATCCTTTCGGATGACTTCCCGGAACTGCCGGAGGGAAAGACACAGATCACATGGACAGGCGGTATCACGGCGGTGGAAGTCATTCCCCGTTGGTGGACGCTCTGAGGGGAGGTGCAGCCAGTGATCCCGTGTTTATATGATTCCAGAGAAATGAAATTTGATAATAACGGCATTGGAAAGCTGGCAGATGCACAGTCTTGTACCGTGACTGAAAAACGAAACGGCAGCTATGAGCTGAAGCTCATCTGTCCGGCAGATGGCATCCACGCTGAGATGCTAGAGGAGGGAAACGTCATCCTTGCCAAACCATCTGATACGATGCAGCCGCAGCCGTTCCGAATCTACAAGATCACGACTCCGATCGATGGAAAGCTGGAAGTTCAGGCACGGCATATTTCCTATCAGCTCAACTTTATCACGGTATCGCCTTTTTCAGTGACCGGCTGCGTCGGGGCAATGCAGGGGCTGAAAAGCCATGCGGCTTCCGACTGTCCGTTCTCAGTTTGGACAGATGTGGCATCCAGTGCGATGTTTACTGTGTCCGTTCCGGCATCTTTCCGTAACTGTCTTGGCGGTATGGATGGCTCGGTATTGGATACTTTTGGAGGAGAGTTCGAGTGGGACCGCTACACAGTCAAGTTTCACAGAGCCAGAGGTGCGGACCACAACGTTCATATCGTCTACGGCAAAAATCTGACGGATTTCAAGATGGAGAAATCCATCGAGAATACCATTACAGGAGTGCATCCGTACTGGGTAGACAACGAAACGCAGGCGGTTATGGAACTGCCAGAAAAAGTGGTCATGGTCAGCCGAAAATCTGTGCCGTATCAGAAGATTACGGTGCTGGACTGCACCAGTGCCTTTCAGGAAAGGCCATCGGAAGCGGCTTTGCGAGAGTATGCACAGGACTATATTGATACGACCAGCCTGACAGAGCCGGAGGTCGACATTAAAATCGACTTCATTCAGCTTTGGAATACACCCGGATATGAGGATGTTGTACAGGCAGAACAGGTCTCGCTCTGTGATACGGTTCATGTGTATATCTCGAAGCTGGGCATTGAAGCCAGTTCCAAGGTTACAGAAACCGAATATGACTCGCTTTTGGAACGGTATAACAGCATCACGCTGTCGAATTCTACGGTCAGCAGCCGAAATTCCTCCCTGACAAGCTCCCTTAACAGTATCCGAAATACAGCAACCGCCGCATACGATACCGCAGTCCGTGTGGAAACAGCAGTGGGAGAGCAGATGGGCGGCATTTCGGCCTCCATTATCTATGATGGTGCGTTGTTTGCAGCACTGTTCGGCCTTCATTATAAAAATGAGACGGACAGTAAGGGGAATACGACTCGGTACGCATTCAACGCAGCAACTCTGAAACAGTCAACGGTTGCGTGGAAGAATAGCCCGGCCGGATTTTTTGTTTCCACAGATGGCGGGAAGACATGGGGATATGGCTGGGAGTCAGATGATTCCGCAGTCAAAACAGCAATCCTGTTGGAGCAGACACTCAAGAAACTGGACGACCGTTACAAGAAAGCAGCCGAGCTTTCCAAGGAGTTGCTGGAGGAACTGGATGAGCGGTACAAAACAGCGACCGCTATTTCTGTAGAACTTCAGAAAACGCTCGATCAGCGGTATGAAACGGCAAAGAAGCTGTCCAAAGAACTGTATGAGGAACTGGACGCGAAGTATCAGCCGTATATCCCTGTGTCCGAAAGTGCGCCGGAAGACCCGGCAGAGGATTCCTTCTGGGTCGATAAGAAGAACCTTCGGTTAAAACTGTGGGACGGAGAACAGTGGCAGACGATTGGATATGAACCGGAAGAACCTGATCCAGAGCCAACGGAACCGACCACACCGACCGAGCCTGAAACCCCGGATACCGAAAAGCCGGGTAGTGAAGATAAGGATACGGAAAACAAAGAGGAAACAGATAATAAGGAGACGGATCAGGAAGGAGGGAGTTCGTAATGGTCACAGGCATTTATCAGGAAGTGGAATTGTCGCTGACGGAGAATCTGATCCCGGTGACGGTTCCGGTCAAGCAGTATGACAACAAGGCGAGAAAAGTTCGCTGTGTTTTGTATAACAACTCTGTGGAATATACCGTGCCGCAGAATTGTATTGTAGCCTGTTCCGGTACCCGTCCGGATGGTACAATCTTCCACTACACGAGTGAAACTGCGCCAGACCTTGTATTCGTTGAGAAGGGGGCAGTCCTCTTTACGATCACGACCTTCATGACGGCGCAGGCCGGACGTTTTCCGTTGGATGTTGTTATGCTCAGCACAGAAGGTGATGTCCTTGGGTCATTCTCTCTTACGTTAAAGGTGGAGAGGGCGGCCATCAATAACGGCAAGATCGCCACTTACACATTTGCAGCATTCCTGAAAGCTGTTCGGGATGGCATCCGAAATCTGTTTATAGACAAGGCAGGCTGCTTTGGCTTTGAGTCGGATGACGGTCTGGGACTGAGTGATAGATCGGAGTCCAGTTCCGTAGAAAAGCTGTGCCGTGAGATCGTGGAAGGATCGATTACGGAGGAGGGCTATTTTGCATTTGAAACAAAATGCGACCTTGGGCTGATATTCACAACCGATGAAGAAGGACATCTGGTCGTGGAATATGGCGAGGATGATGTGTCAGTGTAAGGCTGACAGAAAGGGGTAATATGGCAAAATACACAGGCCGCCGGATCGTTCCCAAACATGCAGGCGAATGGGACATCCGGAAAGAATATGAAGAGCTGCAGATCGTACTGGATGCAGACAGCGGCAACAGTTTTATCTCCAATCTTCCAGTGCCGAAAGGAACGGCTCTGAGTGATGAGAAGTATTGGAGCCTGTTCAGCCTGCATAGTGAGCAGATCGCAGAGGCAGAGGAGCATCTGACCCAGACGGCCGAAGATATCCGCTCAGAGCTTTCGGAAACAGAAAACCGGATCAACAAAAATGTATCCGACACGGAAGGCCGTATCAATGAAAGCCTCTCCAGCACAGAAAGTAAGGTAAACACCAGCCTGTCCGAGACAGAAAACCGTGTGACTGCGCGTGTGGAGAATGCAAAATCGGATCTGACTGCAAAAGTCGCAGCGGCAGAGCGGCAGATGAATCAGAACGCCCAGAATGTCGCACAGACAAACAAGGCTCTGAATGCCCGGATGGACCAGATTGCAAAAGGGAGAACCTCTGACACAGAAGTTCTTGATGCAAGAGTGGATTCGGAGGGGAATACCTTTGACAACCTTGGAGCGGCGATCCGTTCCATCTATCCGAAAGCAAAAGAAGGGCTGGATGCACTGCAGGAATCCAAGGTGGATGCAAACTATGATGCGACCGGCGAACTGACAGAAGGCATTACAGTCAACACGATCAACGGAGAAACGCAGAAGTTTGAGCATGTCCAGACGACAGCACTGATCCCGGTAGATACCGCCTGCCAGAAGGTCTATTATACCGGGCAGGTGTTCAACTGGATCGGAGTTGCAGGCTATGATGCCAATGGTACGTTTGTGGCATCCATTCTGGATTCCAGGGATACGGAACAGCCGCAGGAGTACAAAGAAAAGGAATTGGAGATCCCGGAAGGGGTATTCCAGATCCGGGCAAGCTCCTATGCGAAGGACCTGAGCCTGAAGGTGTGCGGAGAGTCTGCAAAGCTGTGGAATCAGGTTCAGAGGGAGCGACAGAATCAGAAAAAGATGGCAGTCGAGATCGAAGCACTGCGAAGTGCGGATGATGCGCTGGCAAAGGAAACGATGACCAGTTTGAACCTGCCCTTTTTATATGACGGTGTCAGCAATATCTGGGAAGGCAGCAGCCCGGTACTCCAGACCTACTATGTGCCGCTGACTGTTCTGCGAAGTGTGTTTATACAGGAAATCCAGTTCACACTCCGAACCATTGGGGAGACGACCCTGACTGCCATGCTTGAATCGGAAGAAGGCGAGGTGTTCCGCCAGTCGGTAGAACTAGTGAAGGGAGATAACAGGATCACCTTGATTCTGCACCGATTTATAGATGAAGGAGCATACAAACTGCGTGTGCGCAGTACAGACAAGGTGCTCTATTATCCGGTGCGCCCGAATACCGGAAAAGAAATCCGCAACGATTTCTTCAGCAATGAACCGTCCGGGAATGTGGAGTATGATTACAAAAACCGTCTGATCGTCTTTATGGGCAAGATCCTGATTGGTACAGGTAAGGTGGATACGACGCTATCCTATTCCGGCATGGCTGCGGATGCCGCCATTGTAGGACAGGCTTTCAAGGAAGAGCGGGAATACACGGATACCCTGGCATCCGGCAAGCTGGATGCAGTCCGTAGCCGGAACCTGCTCGACCCTTCCAGGTACCGTCCGGGATGGTTTGCTTTTGTACACTCGTCCATCATTCAGTATCATGCAGACAATCTCCGATATGGTTCTACGGATTATATCCCGGTCAGCGAGAAAGGCCTTGTGACAAAAGGCTCCGGCACGAACGGTGTAACCAGCCAGGTCGTGTTTGACAAAGCGAAGAAGGCGCTCCGTTATGTAGATGCCAATGACCAGTACACCTATCAGGAAGGCGATGCCTATGTGATGTTCTTCTATATGGCCTCTTCCGGACAGAAGCTCTGCGTTGTTGAGGGAACGGAGTATGTATACGAAGCATACACGGATTATAAGCCGCTGGATGATCTGAAACAGGAATTGAACTCCCTGCAGACGGAGGCGGATAACCAGAAAAAGCAGCTGACAAATCTGACGACCCGGCTGGATCAGCTGGTGGCCGTGCCGGAAAAGAAAGACCTTCGCCTTGTCCCGGCGGCTCCGGTGTATACGGTCTGCAATAACCTTTCGACCGCCAGAAACTATCATGTTTCAGTCTGGGTGGACCATCTGATTGCTGAGACAGGCTGGAAGAATAGAGCGGCTGGTTTTGGTACGGAGATGGAGGAGCGCTTTGACCTGTACTCACCGTTTACCAACACGGCAGTCAACAGCGGGGAGGATGTTCTGGAACAGACGGTAGAGAAATCGTTTGTGTCAGATGTCTATAAGACGCAGAAACTCAAATTCAAGCACCGCAGCACCTTGGCCAGTATGGGAAAGAACCAGTTCCCGAAGATCCTTGTTATCGGTGACAGTGTGACAGATGGGTATCTGGCCGGTGTTGGGAAAACAGATGCGGATCTTCCGACCCACTATTGGTCGTGGGTGCGCTACCTGTTTGATCTGGACCGCAAGGACGCGAAAGCGGCAGAAACCGAATACCGCTGTCTGATGGTCGGCATGCCGGGAACAGTGAATGGGAAGCATTACGGCTCCTCGTCCTCGTTCAAGCTGGATGGAAAGACGGTTGTGAACTATGCGATGGGTAAGGGCGGCTGGAGTGCAGAAGATCTGAACCTTGCAACTTTTGAGAGCGCATCTAATATTAACCCGTTCTACGATGAAAAGACGAAGGGCTTCTCGCTGAAGGCTTGTCTGGATAAGTACAGGACGTTGGCGGATAACGGCATGACCCGGCTTATCCCCGGCGAAACCGCAGGCACGGAAGTAAAAGATGCCAACGCTTATGACCTGTGCACGCCGACCCATGTGGTGATCAACTTAAACCACAACAGTTCCCTTGCAGAGTACAAAGCCAATATCCCGGATATCGTGAAAACGATCAAGCGTGAGTATCAGGATATCATCGTGATCCTCATGTCCATTGATGAGACCGGCACTTACTTCCCGGCAAAATACCCGGAGTACCGGGCTTCTGAGATCACGCTGGGCGGACTTCACAGCAAGAATGTGAGCATCTACCAGTATTTCTGCGATGAACTGCAGGATGAGGCAAACGGTGTCTATGTATGCAGTGGGCATCTGATCCAGCCTGCCGTGGAGAGTTACCCTACACTGGATTATGTGTCTGCGGATTCGGTCGGCAGACAGAGTGGCAGGGTACTGCACATGGCATACGGCCGGGGTCAGTACGGAGGCCCCAACTGGCATCCGAACAACTACGCACACTGCGCATGGGGCTATCAGCTGTATGCGTTGGTCAAGTATACACTGGCACTACAGGATATGAAGTGAGGCCGGGAATATCCCGGAGAAAGGAAAAGCTATGATGAACCGTAATAATTGTCTGAAAATTCGGGGGGGGGGGTATCGGATTATCTGACCTGTGCAGTAATCTGATCTCTTCTGTGCTGAGGGGAGGTGTGTTCTATGCCTAAGTATGTTGGCAGACGCATCGTCCCGAAGCATGGCGGCATCTGGGATAAGACAAAAGAGTATGAGGAACTGATCATCGTGCTGTGTCAAGAAACTGGTGTCAGCTATATCTCCAAGCTGCCGGTCCCGGCTGGAACGGAAATCTTTAATGAACACTACTGGTCTGTATGCAGTCAGTTCAGTGAGCAGATCAGGCTGGCAGAGGATCATCTGACCCGGACAGCAGAGGACGTCCATACGGAACTGACAGAAACAGAAAGCCGCATCAGTAAAAATGTGTCCGAAACGGAAGAAAGGGTCACCCAAAAACTCACGGATACGGTGCAGAACGTGAATGACAGCCTGAGTGATACGACCACTACGCTGGCGAAGAAGGTGACAGATGCTCAGAAGCAGCTGGAGGATGGACGGACAGCCATGCACCAGAGTGCAACATCCCTGAATTCCAGGATGAACAGCATTGCATCCGGTAAGACTACGGACAAGGAGACTCTGGATGCGCGGGTCGATTCGGCAGGGAAGACCTATGACTCATTTGGTGCACACTTACGGTCCAGAGCCGATAAGTTCTATGCCAACGGTATGCCTTTCTCTTATACAGGAGCAGTCAATCTGAATACCACAGAGCATCAGCTGGAGTTTTCTGGGAACTTTATCTATCTGGGTGCGAAGGGGAATAAGCTGCTTACGAAACCAGAGCCGATTCCATATAACCCGGATGCTCTTTTGACCTATATCTCCTACGATACAGTGGAAGGGACGTTGGTGACAGCGGACTGGTCGGATTCTCCAAAAGAGAATGATATCATCGTTTTTGTAGTGGACTGTAAATATCCGGAACGGTCTTATGGCTACTTTCCGTTCAAGGTGGATGGCAGGATGCCGTTTGGCGACCATACGCTGTCTGGCACGATGCTTCTGGATAAATCGGTGGACGGACAGAAACTTCTGGATGCTACCGTTACAAAGGATAAACTCGCAGATGCCTGTGTAAGCGCGGCAAAACTTGCACGGGATGCGCTGATGTCACAGAGCCTTGAAGTTCCATTCCAGCCCTGTGTCTTTTCAAAAGGAAAATGGGAGATCGTGGATGAAGGAGCCACCATCCATCATTTTTTGACGGAGTATGAGAGCGGGTATTATGGTGGCGGCATTAAAGTTCCCCGTGCGGAGCGGTTTGATAAGCTCTATGTCGAGATGGATTACTGCAACGACCAGCTGATGCACTACTATGTGGTTGGTTCAAAGCTGGTAAACCTTGGGTCGATTGCTTCTACAGATGGAAAACCAAAGAGGATCACGCTTGAAATCCCATCCAAAAAGCTGGAAGATGCCGGGTATAAGGATGACTATATCCAGATCGTGTTCACGAAGAACAGCACCTACGATATGACCATGTCCAACGTAAAGGCACATTACTTCAATGTGAAGGGCAGCTACTTTGGGGAAGATTACAGCCTCCTTCATGAGCAGGCTGACACCAATACAAAGGAGCTTGCTGCCTTGTCGGAAAAGGTCCGTGTAAATGCGGATGCGATCATAACAGCAGATGCGAATATGCAGAACCTTTCCAAAACGATCAGTTCCGTGTCTACGGATATGCAGGTGGTCATGAAGCAGAAATCTGCGTTCACCGGAAAGAAGATCCTGTTTTTGGGAGACAGCATCACGGCACTGAACACATCGGAGCGTGGCTGGGTAAGATACTTCAATGAGATCATCCAGCCGGAGCGGTTTGTAAACCTGTCGGTATCCAGTGCCAGATGGTGCGATTATGAGGACAGCGTTTACGATGGCAACCCGGTCTTTTCCGGACCGGATCAGAACCACAACAATGTCATGGGCAATCAGGTGGAAAAACTCATCCGAGGCAAGGACAAGACCAGCCCTCACTACAAGGAAGTGACTGCCTACGCCGACTTTGATATGATCCTGATCGCCTGTGGTACGAATGATGGTGTTCCTTCCGGCGATATGGAAGGCTCTTTCACTTCAGAGAATGAAATGGTCGCCATCGAAGAGCTGGACCGCAGGGCGTTTGCATCAGCATTCCGGTACAGCATCGAAAAACTTCAGCAGCTGTACCCGGCGGCGAAGATTTATATCTGTACGCCGATTCAGGGCTATATCACGACCCGGAGCTATGCACAGTCCAAGGCGAAAGGCGATTATCTGAAACTTCTTGCCGGCAGGATGTCTCTGGAAGTCATTGATACTTTCTGCTGTGGTATCTGTGACATCTACGAGAAAAAGAATGCCAATGGCCGCTACCTGATTGATGGTCTGCATCCGAATGCGGCAGGCGCAAAGAAGATCGGAGTATTCAATGCCAGTGCAGTGATTGCCAGCTATCGATAATCAAATCCCACGGCTTGTCCGTGTTTTTATATATAATCCATATCAAAGGGCAGCTTCGGCTGTCTATTTTTATTGCCCGGATACGGGCGGAAAGGACGGAATTATGCAGAATGTGATCGACAAGATTGAATGGATGTTCGCAGGCCTGGGTGGTTTCCTGGGCTGGTTCTTCGGCGGGTTTGACGGCTTCCTGTATGCACTTGTAGTGTTCGTGGTCTGTGACTACTTCACCGGAGTGCTGGCGGCAGCAATCAAGCATGAGCTTTCTTCTGAAGTTGGCTTTAAGGGTATCGCCAAGAAGGTATGTATCTTTGTGCTGGTTGGTATTGCCAATATCATTGACACACAGATTCTCCAGAATGGAGCCGCCATCCGCACCGCTGTGGTGTTCTTCTATCTGGCAAACGAGGGCCTGAGCTGTCTCGAGAATGCAGCAGTGATCGGTCTTCCGGTGCCGGAGAAGCTCAAGGAGATGCTGGCACAGCTGAAAGACGAGCGCGATCAGGACAAAATCGACAAGCAGTAATCAACCGGGAGGGGCGATAAGCCTCTCCCATATTTTATTTAGGAGGAACGGACCATGAGTATGAAAGAATATCCCGCAAAGCTGACGACCGGCTACTACCGTGTGCGTGAGGACTGGGAAGATGAAGCATCCCAGCTTGGCGCATACCGTCTGCTGGCGAATGCAAAAGCCAAGTGCGATGAGAATCCCGGCAGCCGTGTGTTTGACAATGACGGCAATGTGATCTACCCGGAGGAGGCTGTGCCGGTGACAGGTGCAGAAGAAGCGGAGGAAAAGCCGGTTATGGACGAGCCGGAAGGGAAAGCACCGGAAGAGGAATCTTCGGAAGAGAAGGACACCCCTGTGACGGATGAGCAGAAAGAGGAAGCCGGAAAGGAAGAGTATCCGACTGCAGAGGAACTCCCGACAGCAATCGCCTATGGCAAGCTCAAGACTCTTATGAATATCCGGGAAATGCCGGATACCAGTGCAGAGGTTGTGACCATCTATAAGAAGAATACGCTGATCGAGATCGTGGAGTTCTGTGCCGGCTGGCTGAAGATCAAATGCCCGGAAGCGACGAGCGGTCTGGCCTATGTTCTCAACAGTGCGGATACCTATGCATTTACCGCCAGCAAGATCTACACCGTTGTTCCGGGCGACAACCTCTGGAAGATTGCAGAGAAGGAACTGGGGGATGGAAGCCGTTGTGCCGATATCCGCGCACTGAACGGTCTGACTTTCAATGCCATCCGGGTCGGTATGAAGCTGCTGATCCCGTAAACGGTGCATTTCGACGCTTTTTTAGGACTTCAATTCCCAACAGCATAACTGTATACTAGGGCTGAGGTGATGAAAATGAACGAAGTGCTCATGGCAGAAGATGTGTTAAGACCGTATGGCATCACATTGTATTACAAGGGCTGCGAATATCTGAGGGATGCAATCATCCTGCACTGGCATCAGCCGAACCTGATACCAGGCCAGCTCATACAGCTTGTTGCAAATCAAAAAGGGGCTAAGAAGAGTAGTGTCCTCGGCACCATTTCTACGATCGCAAACGTAGCGTGGAAAGTCAATGGGACAGGCGGCGAAAAACCGATGTCTGCCATGAAGTTCGTCTGTAGGATGCTAGAAGAAGCAGATGGGATTATAAAATAACAAAATAACCACAGCACGAGACTCGGAGTGATCCGGGTCTCGATTTTTTTAGGAGGAATCGATATGGGATACACCAATAGTCCACTCGTTGTTTACACCAAACTCTCCCCGAACCATTCCGGGCAGAGAACACACAGCATTGACCGCATCACGCCGCATTGCGTGGTAGGCCAGCTTTCTGCAGAGAGCATTTGCGGATGTTTTACCAGTCCGACCCGTCAGGCCAGCTGCAACTATGGCATTGGCACGGACGGCCGTGTTTCTCTGTGCGTGGAGGAGAAGAACCGCAGCTGGTGCTCGTCTAGCAATTCCAATGACCAGAGAGCAGTCACCATCGAATGTGCCAGCGACATGAATGAGCCGTATGCGATGAACAGCGCCGTATATAACTCGCTCGTTAAGCTCTGCATCGATATCTGCAAACGTAACGGCAAGAAGAAGCTCCTGTGGCTGGGCGACAAGAATAAAACCCTCAACTACGCTCCGGCAGCAGACGAGATGATCCTGACTGTTCATCGCTGGTTTGCCAACAAAAGCTGTCCCGGAAACTGGCTGTACGCCCGTCTGGGTGATCTGGCAGCAAGGGTGACGGCGGCACTTGGCGGTTCATCTTCATCCGGCCTGCAGGCATCTTCCCTTAAGAACCTGTCTGAAGCCGAGGCAGTGGCAGAGATCGGTCCATTGTTTACCGAAAACCAGAAGCAGTCCGGCATCCTTGCCTGCGTGTCGATGGCGCAGTTTATTCTGGAGTCCGGCTACGGTAAGAGTGAATTAGCACAGAATGCTAATAACTGCTTTGGCATGAAGACCTCGCTTTCCGGGAACAGCTGGAGCGGCAGCAGTTGGGATGGCAAGTCGGTCTATACCAAGAAAACGCAGGAGCAGAATGCCGATGGCAGCTATGTCACGATCACCGCTGATTTCCGAAAGTACGCCTGTGTGGAGGACTCCATTGCCGACCATGCGGCATATCTGCTCGGTGCGATGAATGGCAGCAGGAAACGTTATGAAGGTCTGGCAGGATGCACGGATTACAAGAAGGCTGTGCAGATCATCAAGGATGGCGGCTATGCCACCAGCCACACCTATGTGCAGAATCTCTGCAATATCATCGAGCGCTGGAACCTGACACAGTATAATGTTGCAACCCAGAACCAGGGGAGTACCATCCCTGGTTGGTATCGTGTGCGTAAGAGCTGGCAGAATGCAGCTTCCCAGAAAGGAGCGTTCCATGATCTGTCCTATGCGAAGCAGTGTGCGGATGAGAATCCAGGGTATACGGTCTTCGATCCGGCCGGCAAGGCGGTTTATCCTTTGACCCAGACTGCATCTGTGCCGTATGCGGTTCGCGTGTCCATCAATGACCTCAACATCCGTAAAGGACCGGGCACGAATTACGGTAAGACCGGTTATTATACCGGAAAGGGCGTGTTCACCATCGTGGCAGAATCTGCTGGTGCCGGTTCTGTGAAAGGCTGGGGCAAGCTGAAATCCGGTGCAGGCTGGATTGCACTCGACTTCGCAGCGCGTATCTGACCTTCATGGGCTTTCCTGAAAAGGAGAGCCTTTTTACATACAACCCAATCGTCAGTTCTGCCCGATTATAGGGGGAGATATTCTACGATTTATAGTTCGGATATCACTTGCTATAAGTGCCGGATAGAGCAAATATGTCACTACCCGAAGATAGGAAAAGGCGGTGGCATTACCACACGTTTTCCTTTCGGAAGGAAAATCTGACGAAAGGAGAGGACGATATGGATTCAAATGCTTTTCTGAATGACTTGATGTCAAAGATGAAGCTGCCGGAAGCAAAAGGAAAGAAAAAGGCAGAACAGAGTGAATCGGTGGCGCAGATTCTTGCCGTCATGCAAAAGGTCAAGACTGAGAAAAAGAAGCCGCCTGTAACCAGCTATGCACCAGTAAAAGAAATGCCGATGAATGAGCCGGAGAGTATGGAAGAATTCTCCCAGCTCGCATCCGATGTGATGCAGGAATGCCGGCCAGCAATGCCGACGGTGAAAACATCAATTTCAGAGAAGGCTGTTCGGGTTGCCGCATATATCCGTGTTTCCTCCACCAATCCGGCACAGGAAGATTCGTATGAAATGCAGGAACGCTACTTTATGTCACTCCTGGCAGGAAATGCAGGGTGGACATCCGCCGGCATTTATTCCGATCATGGCATTTCCGCAACAAGCAGGGAAGGACGGACAGGTTTCAACCGTTTGCTCCGACACTGCAAGCAGGGGAAAATTGACCGTGTGATCTGCAAGTCCATCAGCCGTTTTGCCCGAAACACGCAGGACTTTCTTGTGGCATTGCGGACCTTAAAGGAAAACAATGTCACGATCCTGTTTGAGCGGGAAGCGATGGATACAGCGGATGCTTACAGCGAGTTCATTCTTACTACGCTGGCTGCCATTGCCCAGGAAGAGAGCCGTTCGATTTCAGCAAACATTGCATGGAGCAATCAGAAACGGTTTCCGGCCGGAAATGTCTGCAACAAGGATATCTACGGATACGAATTCCGCAAAGGGGAGTATACAGTGAACGAGAACGGATACCGATACCGGGCAGTGTTCATCATCCCGGAAGAAGCAGAGATTGTTCGGATGGTGTTCCGGCTTTTTACAAAAGAAGAGCTGAGCTTCACACAGATCGCCCAGAAGCTGGATGCCCTGCATATCCCGCCGCCGAACAGCGGATGCAGACAGCGGCAAAAGCGGAAGCCGACTGTGCTGCCAGCTGGCGCACTAAAGGAAGAAGATAAGCGGGGGTGGACGGCAACGGATGTTCGGTACATGATTGCAAATGTTCGTTACTGCGGTTCCGTACTTTGTCAGAAGACCTACACCGATCACAGGAATGGGCATAAACAGAAGGTCAATAAGGGGGAAAAGCCGAAATACCTGATACGAAATCATCATCCGGCTATCATTTCGGAAGAATTGTGGCAGGAAGCACAGGAAGTCTGGAAGGCATACACGGCAAAGTATAGGGGCATCGAAAAGGGAAGAAACGAAAGAAACTATTCCAAGCTCCTGCTGTGTGGAGAATGCGGACGGTATTTTCAAGGCCATTCCACAACAAGGACAACCATCTGGCGGTGTGCGACGAAGCTCGCCCAGCAGGGACAGAAGCGCTGCCGAATGGAACCGATTTATGAAGAGCAGATCCAGACGCTGCTTTGCAAAGCATTTGCCGAAAAATTCAAGCTGGGTGAGAAGATGGATGCAGAAGTCCATGAGGTCATGCAGATGATCTCCAAAGCACCCATTGATAATGCGAGAAATCAGGCATTAAAGAACCTGACTGAGAAGCTGAGAGAGATCCATGATTTCGACCAGATGGAGCAGGAAGGGGATTTTCTGAAACGCCAGCTGTCTGCAGTGAACTATAGCATTCGGGATGTCCACCAGCACATCCGGGATATTCAGGCGGAAAAAGAAGCATTGAAAGTGCGATGTGAGGTGCTGGGAGAACCGAGAGATAAAGAAGCAGTCACAGAGTTAGAAAACCGACTTCTCAATGAAGAAGAACAGCTGGAGAAGCTGGAACATGAAGCCCAGCAACAGGCCGAACAGGTCCGGTACATGGAAGATTACTGGAAGAAGCTGGAGCAGACCCATGAAATCCGGGAGAAAACGCTGCAATGGCTGGATTCTCTGGCGGGAGGGACGCAGATGTTTCTGGATGAAGCAGTTGGAACGTATGTGAAAGCCTTTGTGCTTTCCGTTACCATTTTTTCACCGAAACATTTTAGAATCCACTGGTTTGATGACACCTGTACGGAAGTGGAGTGTGACAGCGTATTTGAGGGCTATCAGCAGCCTGGCATGATAAGGAGGAAGTATTGATGAACAGACAAATGACACAAGGGACGGTTGCAAACAATGTGCAGGTGATTCCGGCAACGAAGCGGAGAGTGTCTGCCGGCGGTCAGCTGAAAAAGGCAAAGGACATCCGGGTTGCCGCTTACGGCCGTGTTTCAACCGATGAGCTTGCCCAGCAGACTTCGTATGAGGGGCAGAAAAGCTATTACACGAAGCTGATCAATGAAAAAGAAGGCTGGACTTTTGCCGGAATGTATGCAGATGAAGCAATCTCCGGCACCAACCGTAACCACCGCACCGAGTTTAATCAGATGATGCAAGATGCGCTGGACGGGAAGATCGATTACATCATTACAAAGTCCATTTCCCGATTTGCACGAAATACGGTCGATACGCTGAACTGCGTGAGACAGCTTCGGCAGTGTGACCCGCCAATCGGTGTATACTTCGAAAAGGAGAACATCGACACGCTGGATGCGTCTGGCGAACTGCTCCTGACCATCCTTTCAGCATTGGCACAGGAAGAAAGCAATTCGATCTCCAAGAATATCAGCTGGAGTATTCAAAAGCGGTTTCAGGAAGGGATTGCCTTTGGAAATCCACGGTCGGTCTACGGTTATACGGACGGTGAGACGAATAAGGACTGGGTCATTGTAGAAGAACAGGCCAAGGTGGTGCGGTTCATCTTCGATGAGTTCCTTCTGGGAAAATCTTCTTACAAAATCAGCAATGAACTGAATGAAAAGGGAATCCCTTCATCCAAAGGGACAAAATGGCAGAGCGAAAGTGTGGATTTTATCCTCCGGAATGAAAAATATGTTGGTGACTGCGAAATGCAGAAAACGGTTACCGTCGATTTCCTGAGCCACAAGACGATTCCAAACAATGGAGAAGCCCCGAAATTTTATGTGACGGACCACCATGTCCCGATTATCAATCGCGCGGTATGGATGCGGGCACAGGAAATCCTGGCACACAGAAAGAAAAACCGAACGAAAAAGAAGGATGAAAAGCGGGAAAAACGAGTGGGCAAGGATGTCTTTGATAACCTGGTATGCGGAAAATGCGGAGCCCCCTTTTACCGCAGAACCCTGCAGGCAAGAGCCACACACTTCGAGGATGACAGGTGCCTGGATGCTTGCCGCAGTGAGCTGTTGGCACAGGGGAGTTCGCCGGATGACTACTATGAACGGTATTATTACACCTATCCCGTTTGGCGGTGCTCAAGTCTAAAAGATACCTCACCGACCAACGATGGGCCATTTATGGGAAAAGCAGACCCGGATGTTGCCTGGCATCCGATTTATATTGGCGAAGGAGATGCAAAGTGCCCTTCCCATTTTGTATACGAGACGGCGGTCAAGCAGAGCTTCATGGAAATGTTGTACGCCATCAAGCGCGACCATGAAGAAAACGGGGAGAACGCATGGATCGATTCGGAATTCCGTATGGTCTACCAGAAGGTGCAGGAGCATGTCGCAGAACGGGATTCTTCCAGAAAAACAGAGCTGGATGAGCAAATTCTGCAGCTGGAGGAAAAAATGGCTCAGATGCAGGGGCGTCTGAAAGAAGCAGTAGAGCGTGGCCGCCAGAAAGCCAGCCCGGAGATTGATACCTACGAAAGACTGGTGGATGATCTGCGGGAGCGTTTGAATGAGAAAATGGACGAACGGCAGCAACTCAGTCAGGAAGAACAGCTTCTTTCGGAGATGAAGCACAACTACGACTTTTTCATCCGCTGCCTGGAAGCCCTGCCCGAAATCAACAAGGCCGGCATGAAGCTGAATGTCAATGGTCTGGATACAGATGGAAGCTGCCTGCGTGACTTTGGCGGCAAGGCAAGGAGCAAAATCCTGAGTGACATCCGGCGTGGAAAAAGAAAGATGGGTGCAGACCGGGTGGAACAGGCTCCGGATTTCTTGGAATTTGAAAAGGGCGTTTACTTCGCATTCATCAAGGAAGGAATCGTTGACGGTGATGTGATCACCTACACGACGAATTTTGGAGTCAAGCTGACCAGCACCGGAAACAGCCGAACGCTGATGGCTTTCATCGGATTCCGTAGATGCAATCCGAATAAAACGGTCGAGGTGCTGATGGACGGCTGGCAGGTCAACGGACTCTGCATTCGGTACCATAGAGAAAAGAGAAAGGAAAAAACGGCACACACGCTGATGATCCGGAAACGGAAAGCACAAGAGCGAGCATTGCTGGAGCAGGAAGCGTGATTTTGGGAACCCCACTGGATGAGACATTTCGTCTTGTCTGGTGGGGATTTTTTTGTTTTTGGAGGATTTTTCTTCCGAACCCATTGCTATGTGCAAAATTCTGCTATATGTTGAGAGTACAGAAATACACATAGCAGGAGAGAACGACATGAAGAGATTAGCATGGCTTTCAGTAGAAGATTATGCAGCGACCCAGATGGAGCTGGTGGTCGTGAGTGCAATGAAAGGGTATCTGCGGCGGATGCCGGAGAAAGAAGCATTTAAAAAAGTAGAGGCTATCCTTGACCCGAAGGTAATCCGGTTGGCCGGTGATGATGGCGCACCGATGCCTATACAAAGCAATGTTGACGGAGCAAAGCTCGCTGCGTTCATCGATGCGGCCGTGGCAGACAGCATTAGGGAGCTGGAGAAGAGAGAAGATGACTTGTCAAAAGCTGGTGTGACCATGCTGGAGAATGTGGATGGCAAGAGCATGGTGGAGCAGATGAGTCCCCAGTTTTTGGAATTCGTGCTGGATGCGTATCGAAGTTTGAAATACACGCAGTGAGGTTGTACATTTTGGGGAGAAAAGGCGGAATTCAAGTTGATATTTTGGCCTGAGTTGAGTATAATATAAATGAATAAGTTCCGTGTGGCGACACGTTAAAGCTGTACTCCGGCTGGGGAGGTTAATTACCGACACTTTGTGATGCTCGGCAGGGCATTGAGGCTGACGACCAGCATAAAACACGCGATTTAAAAAGATGCGTCGGATAACTTGGGTTGTCCGGCATTTTTTTGTTATAAAAATATTGATGATAGGATAAATATAATGAGTAATAAAATAGACAAGCCGATGATGACCTCAGAACAGCTTATTGCAAAAATGAGGGATGAGAAAGGAATTACTTTTAAGTATACTTCTGAAGAAAAAGCGAAAACATACCTGATGGATATCAATAATTATCTTCGCACAGCCGCATATCGGCAGAATTACCAGAAGCACACCTGTGGAAAAAATAAAGGAAAATACATAAAACTATAAATGAGCAAATTTGAAAAAATGCACAAAATTATCCTGCTAATTTCATAAATGCTTCAAAATCATCACTTGCTTTTGCACATAGGAATAGATACTGATACTTTTCCTGATGAACGGCACTACAGATTCGATGATATCCATCTTGAAAAGACCGATATCCGCCAGTTCCTGTGACACAAATATAATGTGTCAGTGACATCAACAGCCAGTACCTCTGTATTCCCTTTGAGGAGCGTATCTGGTATGTATCCAGGGCCAGATGGTTTTTGCATTGCCTGAAAAATATCTCAATCGGCCATCGACAAACATAACAGGAAAGGATCTCCTGTGTAGATAAGGATACATTTGTGCTAATGAAAGCACGTAGTGCTTTAGGATTACCAAATGCTTTTTCAGGATAGCTTAAAAGAACAACTGCATTTTCTATGCCGCTGAGGTTTCCCTCATACCGGTACACATAATAGTTGCGTTTTTTGACTGTGACGAGGTCAAATCCTTTATGTGTTGTGGATCGTTCAGCAGCCAGTTCACTGAGTTTCTTTTTCATTCCTGATGGATACAGCAGACGGTTTGTTTTCAAAGCACCAATGGTATGGAACCCTTTCTGTACAAAAGTATTGATTATTTTTTCAGAAACATACCAGCAGTCACAAAGGAAATAAGACATTACTGGTGGAACAGGCAGTTCCTTTGCAATATTTTGTACAATATCAATCTTGGAAATTGATTTATTGTACATTACAAAAGCATAGTTCAGGACAATGCCGTTACAGGAAAGCATAACAGCTACTGCCTGATGTCCGTAGTCCTGTTTCCCCTTTAAATGGGATTGGTGAAAGTACGCATCTTCAATCGGATGCAGAGCCTGTGACGAAGGCTTTGTCTTTGAAGCTATCGTATCGTCTACAATGCAGAAAACAGGCTTTCCGGTGCGTGCTGCTTCTGAATAAATAATCTCTATAACAGAACGTTTTAACGTATCTGAAAGTAGAGAATCATCCCATTTCCCTGAATTAAGGAAATGTGCAATCGTAGTTCTGTGACAGGAACTGTTTTTAGCAAAATCCGTGGTTTTTCCATGATATCCTGAAATGAAAATGCTGATCAGGATACTTATAAGGTGGTTTATCACCCGGTTCGAATAAAATTTGCATAAATTTAATTTCTTAAGCTGGTTGTATATGAATGCGGAATGATGTATAGTATTTGCGAGAGACACCTTCTTTCGTAAATGTTGCAAATGTTTGTTTAGGCACTTTCATTATACAACACACGGAATCGAGGTGTCTTTCTTTTATGCAAAATCACGAACTTGCTCATTTATAGACATAAAACTTGATTTTGCATATCTACAAGAAATGTCAACGGTTGATATGCATTTTCGATTTATTGTTAACAGAATGTGTTTGGATATTGAACAGGCGTTAAAGGTGAAACTGATAAGGGATGTTTCAAATGACGCAAATGCAGATGCTTATAAAATAGTTGAGAATTTTTTGCTAAAAAATTCCTATATCGTAAAGGGATTGGAATCAAAAGTCACATCCCCATTTACCGGCGATTTAATACAAAAGTATTTCGATGTACAGAGGGTGTATAATTCGTTTAGAGGGCGGTATGAACACATAATCCAAGGCTATGATGATTGCCCGATATGGGTTTTGTGTGAAATCCTAACATTTGGAGAATTTTTGAGACTGTATGAATTCTATTATGGAAATACAGCAGTGGTTTCTGGGGCGATTCTTGGATTGGTGAGAAGTCTAAGAAATGGGTCAGCGCATAATAATTGTCTGCTGGCAAACTTATCGCATGGAACTTCTATACCGCCACGTGAGATTAAGGACTATGTTAAAAAGATGGGATCTATAACAACATCCCAAAGACAGAAGAAACTCTCCTGTAGACCTATGCTAGAGTTTGTTTCATTGATTTATACATACGAGTTGGTTGTGACACCAAAAGTAAAACTTCATAGAAGTGAAGAACTATATAACGTGTTCTTTAAAAGAATGGTTGAGAAAAAAGCCTTTTTTGAAGACAATGATTTGATAAGAACGAACTATGAATTTGCTGGAAAAGTATTACGTGAATCATTGTGCAAGCAAAAATAATTCTTTTGAAAATGTTGCACAGGGGTTGACTTTGAAAACAAAAGCGCATATAATAAGAGCAACATCAAAAAACTGATTACAGTTTTTGTACGGGGCGACGTTACGACGGCGTCCTAGTTTTTTTATGTAGAAAAATCATCACAGAAACGAATCCTTCTGTAATGATGGTAGCCCACTGGCGTACTGTGTAAATCCTACATGGTACGCTGGTGGGCTTCTTTTTTGCCTCATCCCGCATGAACCACAGACAGCACCCCGGCATGCTCCGAAGTGCAGTTGTGGCTTATGCGGGTTTTTGTGTTATGTGGTCAACGGGTTACAAAATCATACTCCCAATCCGTATAAAATCGCTTTCAGTTCCTTTACCATCCGGGTAAGAATCTCTTGCTCCAGTGTGTTGCAGTCCAAAAGCAGACGGTGAATCTCGGAATCGGCAGTGGAAGCCGAGTGTGTCAGACTGTCTACGAGAAGGTCGTCTGCTGATACGTTCAGTGCATTTGCGATATCAACCAGAGTATCCAGGCTCGGACGGTTGATAGCTGCTTCAATAACACTGATGTGTTTTCGGGTCATGTTAAGCTGTTCCCCAAGAGCCTCTTGCGTGATACCAGTTTGTCTGCGGGCGTTTGAAATACGCTTGCCCAAAGCTTCATAATCTATGGCCATGTGTGGTCCTCCTTATGTTTACCCGCATAAGGCTGTAACAATTATCCCGTAGAGAAAAATACATAGCAACTGGTTATAGAAGAGTTTAAGACCGCAAAAGCTCACACCCCTATCTGCTGTGTGGTCTTAGCCCACTTTGCTACCTGCTATGTAGCAGAACATGAAACGTGCTACATGATAGGTAGCAGTCAAATCATCAATCAAACCTTATAATATAAATGTAGAAAAGACTGCACATGGAAAGGAACGATGATGACGAGCAAAGGAGAAAAAGGGATTCTTACATTATATAGTGATGTACAGGCGACTTCTGTTCGTTGGCTGTGGTATCCGTTCATAGCAGTTGGGAAGATCACATTGCTGCAAGGCGACCCCGGCGATGGTAAGTCCACAATGATGATGAATCTGATAGCAGAGTTATCTAAAGGCGGAAAGCTGCCGGATGGCAAAGCAGTTGGATTATCGCAGAGGGTCATTTACCAGTGTTCAGAAGATGGTGTGTCAGATACCATCAAGCCCCGGCTGGAAAAGTGTGGGGCAGATTGTGGGAATGTGGCTTTTATAAATGAAGAAACATACAGTGACCTGACACTGGATGATGAACGCATCCGACAGGCTATTATAGAATTTCGGCCACGGCTTGTGGTTATTGACCCGATACAGGCATATCTCGGAAGTGATTCTGACCTTCAGATTGCAGGCAGAGCAAGAAAGCTGATGCAGCGTCTTGGAATGTGGGCATCTGTATATGATTGCGCCATTGTGCTGATCGGTCACCTCAACAAAAAAGAGGGAACAAAAGGCCTGTATCGGAGCCTTGGCAGTATTGATGTGGTGGCGGCTGCCCGGAGTGTCCTGCAGGTGGAGCGAGATCCAAAGAACACAGATGTCCGTATCGTCCGGCAGATAAAAAACAGTCTGGCTCCGTCAGATGGAGAAATCAAATTTTCGATAACAGCGGAGCAGGGCTTCCAATGGCTGGAATGTGAAATAGCACAGGACCCGGCAGCAGAGCCGGAAACACCAGTATTTGAATCAAAGTCTGAAAAAGCAGCCTACCTGATTAAGAAGCTGCTTTCAGAAGATGATATGAGATCCAGAGAAATCTATATGCGGTTGAGCGATGAAGGTATTAGCCGTAGAACAGCAGAAAACACAAAGAAAGAACTCGGCATCCGAAGTTATCGGAAGATGCGCCAGTGGTATTGGAGCATAAAACCGGGGGAATGAGAGGAACTATAGAATGAGCAGTGGAACAGAAGCGATAGATCGTAAGCAGAGAATTAGAGACCGATATAGAGGCGTGGATACTTCCGAACTGGAGGTTATCCCGGCCAAAATTGTGGAGGGGCTTGGAGAAAGCACCTCTATTCGTCGTGTCGCTGCCTATGTACGTGTTTCCACTGACAATGATGAACAGACCTCCTCGTATGAGCTTCAGAAAAATTATTATACGGATTACATTAAGGCACAGCCCGGCTGGGAATTTGTTGGCATCTATGATGATGAAGGCATTAGTGGCACTTCGCTGGCACACCGCAAAGGAATGCAGCAGCTGATCGAGGATTGTAAGGCGGGAAAGATTGACCTGATCCTTACAAAGTCCATCGCCCGTTTTGCCAGAAATATCGTTGACTGCCTTTCTGTTATCGAAACGCTGAAAAATCTTGACCCGCCTGTAGGGGTGAAATTTGAAGCGGACAATATCTACACCCTGGACAGTAACGGACGCATGATCCTGACGATTCTGGCATCCGTGGCAGAGGAAGAATCCCATTCCAAATCAATTATCATGAACTGGTCGATTGATCGGCGGTTCAGCCGTGGACTTTTCCTTACGCCGGCGTTGCTTGGATATGACCAGGATGAGGATGGTAACCTTGTGGTGAATCAGGATGAGGCCCAGACAGTAAAGGTTATTTATTACCTGTACCTGAATGGATTTTCGCTAAAGGATATTGCGGAACTTCTGACAGATTACGAGCGGAAGACGAAGCTGGGAAACACGGAATGGAATCCGGGCACGATTGCCGGCATCATTGCAAATGAACGCCATTGTGGGGATGTGCTGGCGAGAAAGACTTTCACACCAAACTTCCTTACGCACAAGGCAAAGAAGAACAACAATGATCGAACGCAGTACCGTCAGCGGGACCATCACGAGGCGATTGTTTCCAGAGATGTTTTCAATGCGGCCAATCATCTGCGCGCATCCCGGACGTATAAAAAGAAAAATCATCCGTTGCCAGTTTTGAGTGTGGTAGATGATGGCGTCCTTCGCGGATATGTGCCTTTTGATAAGGATTGGACAGGTTTCTCGGCAGAGGAATACCGGGAAGCATCCGAAAGCGTCATGCGGGAAAAACAGTCCAACACGGTAGAAGTAAGGAAGCGTCTGGATCTTACTGGCTATGAAGTAGTCCGGGCACAGTATTTTGCAACCTTGCAGAATCCGGCGATGACGATTTCAAACGGAAGGCTGCGGTTTAATGCTGCCTGTCTGAAAAAGTTTGATGATGTGGAGTATGTAGAATTGCTTCTGAATTCGGTTGACAGATGTATTGCCATTCGGCCGTGCGAAAAGAGCAATCCGAATGCAATCCGCTGGGGTAGATTGAAAGAAGGACGCTGGTGTGCAAGTACCCTTGGGTGTCGAGGACTGGCAAAGGCTCTTTTTGATATCATGGAGTGGGACGAAGATTTGAAGTACCGCTTCCGTGGGCAGCTTGTGGAGCAGGGAGGCGATAAGCTGATGCTCTTTGAACTGGATGAGCCGGAGATGATCAAGGTGGAGGAAATCGTCCTGCCACCTAAGGAGGAAGAATCGGAAGGCGAAACAGTTAAAAAGACGATTTATATTTTCCCACCGGAATGGGCGGGGACTTTTGGCCAGCCAATCACGAGTGTCGCACAGATTGGTATTTTGCAGCAGGAGCATTATGCCGGCAATTGGGATGTACTTCGGCCGGCATCAGAAATTAAGGAAATGAACATTTTTACCGCAGATGGTCTAAATACACTGCTCCATGAAGCGGAAGAAATAATGGAAGGATGGATTGACATAGATGGAGGAAAACAAAACGTTAATGCCGCCGAAGGAGCAGGCATTGGAGACTGAAAGAGATGCAAAGGCTGAAGAACTGGAGAGCACTTTTTCATATGATGGATATCAAGTGGTGCGAAAAGAACTGTTCGCTCACCTCCGGGACCCGGCAATTGTGATTCGAAAAGACAGCATCACATTTAACACAGCCTGCATCAGTGGGCTGGAAGATGTGGTTTATGTACACGTCATGTTCAACAGTGATTTGAAGCGCATCGTTGTACGCGGCTGTGATGAAAATGATAAGGACGCTTTGCGCTGGTGTATTGCGAAGCCGGACAAGCGGAAGAGCAGAAAAATGTCCTGTAAGCCTTTTTCAGAATTGGTTTATAACGAGATGGGCTGGGATAGTGACTGCCGCTATAAGATACTGGGGTATCGAATCAACTTTGAAGGGGAGACCTTGTATGTTTTTGACCTGCTTGTGCCAGAAATTTTCCACGAAGGTCAGAAACGGAAGAAAGGGGAAAGTGCGCCGCAATCAGAAGAAACAAAGCCTGTGAATACCAGAAAGGGATTTTACCCGGATGATATTGCGGGTACTTTTGGCGTGCCTGTAGAAGAACACCTGAAAGAATCAGAAGTGAAGCAAATAGATGGATATGTGTCGATGGGCATCCTGACGGGGACGGCCCCCGGTGCCAGTGCGGATTAGAATGATAAAAAGAAACCAAGGGGGAAGTGCGCCCATTTTTAGGAGGAGGTGAGTAGATTGCAGGAACAGAAAATATGGCACGCCGGTGTTCTCGGTATGACATTAAACGTGGATGAAGGACGGATCACCATTTTTCGCAGCACACTTGAAACGCTCGGCTGGCCGTCACACTATCGGTTTTTATACAATCCCCAAATGAATCAGATCGCCGTGCAGGTATGCAGTGCGGCAGATGCAGGAGCTCATCGAGTGGGAAAACTGAATGAGTTCAGCAGCTGTGAGATCAAGTGCGTGGCCTTCGTGCGAATGGTTTATAAAAATGCCAAATGGAATAAATGCAGATCTTATCGTATGATTGGAAATCTGTTCCCGGAGCAGAGGTTGGTCAGCTTTCAAATTCAAGAAGCACTGCCGATTGAAAATGGGAGAGTGCTGGACGGAACAGTAAGCCCCACGTTTGCCCTGTGTCGGGCAGAAGGCTCTCCATCGCAAAACAATCCCACCCCGGAAGAAAAAGCCGACAGTGGGGAAATGTGAGGGGCGTGTGGCGAAGCAAAGGAAGAGCCCAGCACTGAAAAATAGAATATCCGAAATTAAAGAAGCCCACTTGGTTACCATCCGGCTTGCTTAAAGCATAGCAGGCAGGAACGGAAACCAGGTAGGCTTTTTTCAATAATCAAATAAGTGAGCTTTTTGCACCGATATTTAGGTCATCAATTTTCGAGTTGATGACCTATTTTTTGCGTCTAAAAACGTAGAAACACTATATGTAGTGGTTAATGATTATTTTATACCGACATATTGTATTTTGCCGAAGAAATGAGTAGTAAAGGAATCTCCTCTAACCGAACGCAGGTAGTGAGATGTACATGGTGAAAACGCCGTAAAAATAGCGTATTTGCGGCACATTTTGAGAGATGGGTAGAGTTGCGAGAGCGGTTTTTATCTCGCTACCTAGGTTCAGTAACAGCAGATGATTTTATCATAAGAACTTTCAGTATCACCTGAACAATTTTAATTACCAGCTGACACCTTCCATCATCCTAGAAATGCACAACTTCATCGACAAGGTGGATTGGAAAGAAACGGAGAAGAAGGATTACGTCCTCTACTTCGGCCGCTTCTCTGAGGAGAAGGGCATCGGCACACTCATCAAGGTCTGTAAGGAGTTGTCGGATGTGCAGTTCATCTTCGCCGGTAAAATGGATTCCATGAACAGCTTTTATTAACAAATTCTCTAAATGCAGCAACAAATTGATTTTTTTCATAGACCTTCAATGACTTAGGTGTGACCTGTGCACCACCCATTGGTCCCCAAATCACCTTTGCACCTTTAGCCTTATACATCTCACTTGGAATCCTGTAATCATTCATAGTAACATGATGGATTACATCAAAACGGATTCCTGAATGTTTAACCCAAAGCCATGCCCAATGCTGCCATAAAATATAATACATATGATGAAAAGCGGAATGCTTTGCTGCACATAATACCCAATCATATATATATCCATTCCATAATCACCTAGCAGCATCCATAACTTTTCTCCACAATGGTAATGTTCAATCTGCACGGCAATAACAAAAAGCAGAAAGACACCAATAACGGTTACTGCGGTTGCCAAAATCCAAGACTGAGACTTATAGATCCTAACAAACGCAAGCATCATATATCCCACAGAAACAACCGCTATTATCACTATTCCTTTTACTGACATCAGTAGTTCGGAATTCTTTATTTTTTCATAAATATGCTTTCTCACAGCACCACCCATAAAGTAAATCCATGCGTAACTAAGGAAAAAACCAACAACATATCCAGACTGTTTGAAGACAATAGTGTTTAGCATATATAGTACAAACATAGTACCCGTAGGTATTGAATGTGAGCCGATTCGTGTTGACGATTATACCGGCAAGAAGATGACCTTCTTCCATGATCCGGATGGTCTGCCACTGGAGCTGCACGAATAAGCATGGGAAAGAAAAGAGCGTATAAATCTCGGAAGCCCGGTGGAGGACGAAAGAAGCTGAAGCCGGAGTACGATGCCGGGAAAAATCTGAAAGAGCAGATGGAAAGTGCTGTGGCACTTTATGATTCTGAGATGTCCTTGCAGGCCATCGGCGAAGAACTGGGATTAAATCCAATCAAAGTAAGAAAGCTGCTCATCACGGCCGGTGTGTATGAATCAGAAGTGGCGGGGAAGGTGCAAGCTACCTTTCAAGAATACCGTGAAACACAAGACTACAAAACCTCCATACTCTCAACTGCAAACACCCTGAAACTTTCCAAAGCCTCCGTCACCTCGTACCTGCCATATCGGAAAGGTGTGTACTTCACAAGCACTGCAGAAAAAGGGAAGATCAGTGTCGGAGCAGAGCGGCAGCGGAGATATAGAGCAATGAAGCGGTGGAGGGATGAGCCAACAGAAGAAAATTTCTGGGGTGTGGTTCTGGCCTATACTGGAGTAAAATTTAAGACCTACTCCGGGTTGCCATTCTCTTACGAAATTAAAAAGGGCAGGAACGGCGAGTACACAAAAGAACTGTGGATTGACCGCCGGGAGAAGAGTAAGAGTTTGGCATGGAGTTCAGTACTGCTGGCACTGAAGAATATTAAAGAAGAAGTAGTAGAGAGACCCAAAGCTCTGGGCGATATCCGGGGAGTGACCTACATATACGGAATGTTCTATCGGTTCGGGCTAATCGATGTGCCGGACGAAGTGAAGGAGAAGATGGGTCATCCGAAAAACCGCAAAAAACAGGTTGCTATGTACAGAAGTGTGCGGTAATATGTGCCATAACTGAGGATGTGAATCTCAGTTGGGAAGGATGGCAGCCTTCCTATTGAGCTGAGTGAAATCAGCCAGTGGTGGGGGACAGACCCGAAGAAGAAAAAGCAGATACAGATTGATATCGTCGGAACTCCTGTTGAGGGCAAAGACTATATCATCGGTTCATGCAAATACCGGAATGAGGAAATCGGTGTGGATGAACTCGATTTGATTCGGGATTATGCTTCAGTTTTTGGAAAGGGCAACAACTATCACTACTATATCTTCTCGAAAGGCGGATTCACGGATGGGCTTTTCTTATGCCTGCGAGGAGGTGGTTACGCAAATAGCATCCAGAATCCAGGGCATCACCGTTGAAATCGGCGGCGATACCACAAAGCTCTCCAAAGCACTGGAAAGTGTAAACAAGTCAATCAATGGGACGCAGTCCGGACTGAAGGATGTCAACAAACTCCTGAAACTGGACCCTTCCAATGAGAAGCCTGAACGATATCCTTGCGGACTGCCGTTGGAGCTGCACGAATAATCATGGGAATTGTTCTCTCCAATCTATAGCAGATTCTCTGGACTTAAATCCAATCAAAATAAGAAAACTGCTCATCACGACAGGTGTGTACTTCCCAAGTACAGCAGCCAAATTATTCTGCTGTTCAAGCAAAGGTAAACGAACTTTTACATTAGTAACCTGATAGAAACAAAAGAGTGACAAACACATCAGAAAGCCTTACAATATAGGAAACACAGTTATCTTGGAACTATCAAAACAGTAATTTGGATTATAAATTACAGTATAATTAAAGATTATGGAGAATAATAAACAGCTATGTCGATTAAAGAACGAGAAGAGTTTTTATTTCAAAAATTAAGAGAAAAAGATGCCAGTATTGTAGCCGATGGAGTGATCTGCGAGCAGGAATTTTTAAATGCCAGATATAAGATCGTATATATCTTAAAAGAAGTAAATGGCGGAAAAAGCTGGGATCTGCGGGATTTTGTTTATGAGGGTGGAAGACCACAGACATGGGATAATATTGCACGCTGGACGGAAGGAATTCTGTCCTGGGAAAAAGAATTTCCGTGGTCTGAGATGGAGATAGACAATGAACAGAGACGCTTGAGGGAGTTGAAGAAAATAGCAGCGGTCAATTTGAAGAAAACTTCTGGTGGACATACTTCAAATAATGGTGAAATTTACAGGGCAGCAGTTGATCATCATGACATTATCAAGGAGCAGATTGATTTGTATAAAGCAGACTTTATTATTTGCTGTGGCACGGAGTATGCTTTTATGGATGCATGTTATAAGGACAGAGAGGTTGACTGGAAAATGACTTCAAGGGGAATCTGGTATTTCAGAGATGGCAAATCTGTTGTCATCTCATTTTCGCATCCGGAAGCAAGAGTGAAAGATGCATATTTGTTTTATGCACTGACGGATGCGGTGAAGGAAATCATGCGCTGTGAAGAGTTTGTAGAACAACTATAGGGAGTATAAGAAAAAAGAAAAAGCCTTTTGTGGCGGTTTGGTGTGATAAAAGTGCCGGAAAATACAGCGAAGAAAATGGAGATCAGATGAGAACAGCAAAATGGATTATTTTCGGAATGTTAGTAGCTTTGCTTGCAGGATGTTCTGGAAAGAAAACAGCAGAAACTTCTGCGGATGCAAAAAATGCGGAAAGTACAGATGAGAAAAATACGCTTGATTTTGTAGATGCACACGGAGAGCGTTATACGGTGGAAATCAATGAAGCAGTTGCGAAGAATCCGTATGATAAAGCATTTTTTGTAAAAAATGAAAATAAGATCAGCTATGAGGATAAGAAATATACTTCAAGGCTGGGCGTAGATGTATCTGTTTTTCAGGGAGATATTGACTGGGAGCAGGTGAAAGCAGCAGGCTATGAGTTCGCAATTTTGCGGATCGGATATCGTGGCTATGGTGAAGAAGGTACGTTAAATGCAGACGAGAAGTTTGAACAGAATATGGAAAATGCCCGAAAAGCTGGAATAGATGTGGGCGTTTATTTTTTCTCGCAGGCGGTAAATGAAGAAGAGGCAAAGGAAGAGGCTGATTTTGTTCTGGAACATTTGAAAGGGCAGGAGCTTCAGATGCCGGTTGTGTATGATCCAGAGCATATTCTGGAAGACGAAGCACGGACGGATGGTGTAACGGGAGAACAATTTACCCAAAATGCGAAGGTATTTTGTAAAGAAATAGAAAAAGCCGGTTATGATGCCATGATTTACAGCAATATGCTGTGGGAAGCGTATGAACTGGATCTGGAAAAGCTGTTGGATTATCCGGTCTGGTATGCAGATTATGAAGAACTTCCGCAGACGCCGTATAGGTTCAGTATGTGGCAGTATTCCAGTACAGGAAGCGTGGCGGGGATTGAAGGAAATGTGGATCTGAATATCCAATTGCTTAAAAAATAAAAAATCTATAGTTGTAATCTTGTGGTCGGCGAAAAAATATAGTATAATTGAAAAAAAGAACATATGTTCTCTTGAAAAATGTAAGGAGGTGCCGCGAATGCCGGAGCAGACACGCAGTTATGTAGCAATTGATCTGAAATCTTTTTATGCTTCGGTGGAGTGCAAGGAACGGAATTTGGATCCGCTTACGACGAATCTGGTTGTAGCCGATCCGGAGAGGACAACGAAGACGATCTGTCTTGCTGTTTCTCCTGCGCTGAAAGCATATGGGATTCCGGGAAGGGCAAGACTTTTTGAGGTTGTCCGGAAGGTGAAGGAGATCAACGGCGAGCGAAAGCGGAAAAATGGAGGACATGAATTTACCGGGCAATCCTGTGACACCGGGGAATTAAAGGCAGACCGAAGCTTTGCACTGGATTATATCACGGCGGTTCCGAGGATGGCACTCTATATGAAGTACAGCACCCGGATTTATGACATTTACCTGAAGTATGTTGCACCGGAAGACATACATGTCTATTCAATCGATGAGGTTTTTATGGATGTTACCGATTATCTGCATACTTACCGGCTGACACCGGAAGAACTTGCAGGAAAGATAATGCGGGAAATCTATGAGCAGACCGGGATTACGGCGACAGCTGGAATTGGTACGAATTTGTATCTGGCGAAGATTGCGATGGATATTATGGCAAAGCATAGCGAACCGGATGAGAATGGTTTCCGGTTTGCAAGTCTGGATGAGATGAGTTATCGCAGATCTTTGTGGAATCACAGACCGCTTACGGATTTTTGGCGTGTGGGAAGAGGCTATGCGAAAAAGCTGGAACAATGTGGACTGTATACCATGGGAGATATTGCCAGATGTTCGGTTGGAAAAGAGAATGAATTTTATAACGAAGAGCTTTTGTATAAAATGTTCGGTGTGAATGCAGAACTTCTGATCGATCATGCATGGGGGTGGGAACCGTGTACGATTGTGGATGTAAAAGCGTATCAGCCGGAGCATAACAGTGTTGGCGCAGGCCAGGTACTACATTGCCCGTATGATGCCCAAAAGGCGAAAATTGTGGTTAAAGAGATGCTGGACCTTTTGACACTTGATCTTGTAGAAAAGCATCTGGTTACGGATCAGATCGTGCTGACTGTCGGATATGATATCGAGAATCTGACAAGTGGAAAAGGTTATACAGGGGAGGTGACAGTGGACCGGTATGGAAGAAAGATTCCAAAGCATGCACATGGAACAGCGAATCTACGAGAGTATACAGCTTCTGCGAGAATGATAACGGATGCAGTGATGGAACTGTATGACCGGATTGTGAATCCGCATTTGATGGTGCGGCGGATTTCGATGGCAGCGAATCACGTATTGGATGAAAAGAAAGCGGCAGATAAGACAGAATTCCGGCAACTGGATCTGTTTACTGATTTTACCGAAGACAATGAAAAGAAGCAGCAGGATGAGAAGCTTGAACGGGAGAAGAAGATGCAGGAGGCAGTGCTTTCGATTAAGAAGAAGTATGGGAAGAATGCAATTCTGAAGGGACTTAATTTTCAGGAAGGAGCCACTACCAAAGCGCGGAATGAGCAGATCGGAGGACATAAGGCATGACAGGATATGAGGATATCATTCATTTAGCGCATCATGTATCGGTCAGACATCCGCAGATGTCAAGGGAGGACAGAGCGGCGCAGTTTGCCCCGTTTGCAGCGCTGACCGGACATAAAGATGCAATCAGGGAGACCGAAAGACTGACCGAGCGGAAACGCAGACTCAGTGAGGATTGCAGACAGATACTGGATCTGTATTTACGGGAAGTATGCCAGAGTCAGGCACCACGGGAAGTGGATTTTGAATATTTTGTACCGGATCAGAAAAAAGAAGGTGGCTCTTACAAGAAGAAGTCCGGATGTATCCGGAGGATTGACACCTATCTGAATGAAATCGTATTACAGAGTGGAGACCGGATTCCGCTTGATGAAATCGTAGACATTGATGGAGTGATTGCCGCGGCTGATGAAGTGTGATAGAATAAATTTTATAATTTCATGGACAAATGCCCATAAATTCAGAAAAGATACAGAAAACCAGGCAGGGAGAATGGAAAGAATGAAACCAGTTTACGAAAGATTCATCGAAAATCCGGATTTTACGAAACCGGATTTTGTCGAATTGATAAAATGCGCAGAAGATCCGGAGGCAGTCCGGAGACTGAAAGAGGAAGCAGTCCGTATCCGGGAGATTTATTATGGGAAAAAGGTATTTACCAGAGGGCTGATCGAATATACCAATTATTGTAAGAATGACTGCTATTACTGCGGAATCCGTAAGAGTAATACGAATGCAAAGCGCTACCGTCTGACAGAGGATGAGATCATGGCATGCTGTGAGAATGGGTATGAGCTTGGATTCCGGACGTTTGTGCTACAGGGCGGAGAAGATGCTTATTATACGGATGACCGGATGGTGGCGATTATTAAAAAAATCAAGGAAGCATATCCGGAATGTGCACTGACTTTGTCTATCGGAGAGAAGTCTTATGAGAGTTACAAGAGATTCCGGGAAGCCGGAGCGGATCGTTACCTGCTTCGTCATGAGACGGCGAATGAAGAGCATTACCGGAAGCTACATCCGGAGAAAATGAGTCTCGCAGTCCGGAAGAATTGTCTGTATGATCTGAAGAAGCTTGGTTATCAGGTGGGGGCTGGCATGATGGTTGGTTCACCTTATCAGACGACAGAAGATCTGGCAGAAGACCTGGTATTCTTGAAAGAATTGCAGCCGGAGATGGTGGGAATCGGACCGTTTATCCCACATCATGATACGCAGTTTGCAAAAGAACCGGCAGGAAGTGTGGAGATGACACTGTTTTTGCTCGCTGTGATCCGAATCCTGCTGCCGAAGGTACTTCTTCCGGCAACGACAGCACTTGGGACGATGGATCCGCTTGGAAGAGAGAAAGGGCTGCAGGCAGGAGCCAATGTCGTGATGCCGAACCTTTCTCCGGTGAAGAACCGGAAGCAGTATGAGCTGTATGACAACAAGATCTGTACCGGTGAAGAGGCAGCAGAATGTCGCGGATGTATGGGGAGACGAGTAGCAAGTGTTGGATATGAGCTGGTGACAGAGCGTGGGGATGCAGTGTAGAATCGAACGGATTTTCTGTAAAAAATCACTAAAATCCTGTTTCTGATTTTGAACAGATATTACAAAGAAGAAAATTTATTTTGAATAATTAAAAGGAATTCGGAGAAAGAAAACATTTTTCGATACATTTCGGTGGATTTCGCAAGCTGTCAAACCGGTATTTTCAGTAGCAAAAGAATCTCCCTTTTTACCACTAGGAAAGTACACCGCAGATATGCTACTATATAGAAGTCGACAATACTTATACGCGTAAGAACAGGAGGAACTTGATTTAGCCGTTTCTAATAAAAGACCGCAAGCCTTTCTTGTAACATGCGGTATCAGAAATAGAATATTTTATTTTGAAGCATATGGAAATTGTATATAGATAACCATATATACAAAACGGACATCGGGGAATGGAACTGTAAAAGGTTTCGTTCCCCGGTGTTTTGTTGGAGAATGAAAAGTATCGTTTGAATTTATGGGTGAATTTTTGTTTCAGGCTTCTGTTTCAGGCTTCTGAATTTTATCCCTACCGAAATTTACAGTTTTATGGTATGATGAAAAAGTATGTAATCATTGCAGAAAAAGTCGTTTATGATAAAAATATGAGGATTACATGAAAGAGGAAGCTAGCCTGGAAAAGATCTTGTTTCCGATTCCAGATTTTGGGAGGAATATAATTTGAGTAAGAAAAATGAGTATCAGGGACATTTGATCCGTGAGGTTTACCCGGATTCAATTGCCGAGGCGATGGAGATCGAGCCGGGAGATGTCCTTCTACGAATAAACAACCAGAAAATAGAGGACGTTTTTGATTATCGTTACATGATCAAGGATGAGTATGTAGAAGTGCTGATCCGCAAGCCGGACGGGGAAGAATGGCTTCTGGAGATCGAGAAAGAGTATGATGATGACCTTGGCGTAGAATTTGAAAATGGTCTGATGAGCGACTACCGTTCCTGCAGCAACAAGTGTATTTTCTGTTTTATCGACCAGATGCCGCCGGGAATGCGTGAGACCTTGTATTTTAAAGATGATGATTCCCGTCTGTCTTTCCTGCAGGGCAATTATATTACCCTGACGAATATGAAGCAGAAAGATGTGGATCGTATTATCGAGATGCAGCTTGCGCCGATCAATATTTCTGTGCAGACAACGAACCCGGAGCTGCGCTGCAAGATGCTCCACAATCGTTTCGCCGGAGAAAAGCTGAAATTCCTGGATGATCTGTATGCCGGACATGTGGAGATGAATGGGCAGATCGTACTGTGCAAGGGAGTTAATGATAAGGATGAGCTGAAGCGTTCTATCGAAGATCTGATGAAGTATCTGCCGTTTATGCGGAGTGTGTCAGTGGTTCCGGCAGGACTTTCCAAATACAGGGAGGGACTTTATCCACTGGAGCTTTTTGATAAAGAAGAAGCGGAAGAGGTCATTGATCTGATCGAGAGCTATCAGAAGAAGGCGTATGACGAGTTTGGACTTCATTTTATCCATGCAAGTGACGAGTGGTATATCCTTGCAGAGCGGGATTTCCCAGAGGAAGGACGCTATGACGGATATATCCAGCTGGAAAATGGTGTTGGTATGATGCGGCTTCTACGGGATGAATTTTACCATGCCTTTGAAGAGCTTCAGGAAAGTGAAGAATATCCAAAGTTAAAAGAAGGGATCGCACGGACATTTACCATTGCGACTGCAAAGCTTGCGTATCCGACAATTCAGGAATTTGCAGACAGGATCACGGAAGCATTTCCAAAAGTAAAGATCACGGTTGTCTGCATCCGTAATGATTTCTTTGGTGAGACGATCACCGTATCCGGTCTGATTACCGGACAGGATCTGGTGGCACAGTTAAAAGAGAGAAAAGAAGCAGGAGAGGATCTGGGAGATACTCTGCAGATTCCGATCAATATGCTGCGAAGCGGAGAAGAGGTCTTTCTGGATGATCTGACGGTGCAGGACGTGGAAGCGGCACTTGGCATGACGGTGAAGGCAGTGGAGTCCGGTGGTAAGGATTTTCTTGACGCGGCACTGAATTTGGATTATCATACAGAACGAAACAATGAGAATTTTGTATACATCAAAGCATACGACAGAGAGGATGAGTAACTTGAAATTTTCAAAACAGATGTCAGAATCAATTAAACTTGGTGTGATCCTTGCGATTGCCGGTGGATTTATGGATGCCTATTCCTATATGTGCAGAGGAAAAGTATTTGCCAATGCACAAACCGGAAATATTCTGCTTCTTGGAATCAATATTTCAGAGAGAAACTGGCATATGGCACTCCACTATCTGGTTCCGGTGCTGGCATTTGCCATTGGAATCGCCCTTGCGGATCTGGTGAAAATACGGACGAAAGATCTGACACTTCTGCACTGGAGACAGATTTCGGTATTCTGTGAGGCAGTGATCCTACTGAGTGTCAGCTTTATCCCACAGGATTTTAATCTGGTGGCGAATGCACTCACATCCCTTGCGTGTGGGATTCAGGTGGAAAGCTTCCGCAAAATCCATGGAAACGGAATTGCAACCACCATGTGCATCGGAAACTTACGAAGTGCGACCCAGCATATGTGCAGTTATGCGAACACGAAGGATAAAGAGTATATCAAGAAAGGACTTTTGTACTATGGAATCATCTTCTTCTTTGTGATCGGTGCAGTTATCGGAAATGCCTGTGTGGAAATGTTTGCTGAAAAGGCACTTCTGATCGCTTCTGCAATTCTGGCAGTTGCTTTTGTGATGATGTTTGTTGATGGAGAAAAAGAACAATGCAAATAAAGCAGATCGCGTATATAAGATCTGATTTTGTGGAGAAATTCGGGATTCCGCGACAGAGTAATCTTGCGGATACCCGGGCAGAAATCCATTTTCTGCCGGAATATCAGAATGCGGATGCACTGCGGGAAATCGAGGCGTATGATTATCTGTGGCTGATCTGGGAATTTTCGGAATCTATCCGGGATACCTGGAGCCCGACGGTACGTCCACCGCGGCTTGGTGGTAACAGACGGGTGGGAGTTTTTGCCACCCGTTCTCCATTTCGCCCGAATCCGATCGGACTTTCTTCAGTAAAGCTTATTGGGGTGGAATTCCGGGAAAAAGAAGGCCCGGTGCTGATCGTGGAAGGTGCGGATCTTCTGGATATGACGCCGATCTACGATATCAAGCCCTACCTTCCATACGTGGATAGCCACCCGGAGGCAAAAGGCGGTTTCGCGGAAGAAAAGAAAGATTATAAATTGGATGTGAATTTCCCGGAAATGTATTTGGAACAGATTCCGGCTGAAAAAAGAGCAGCACTGATTCAGATCCTGGAGCAGGATCCGAGACCTTCTTATCAAAAGGATCCAGTCCGGATTTACGGCATGTCTTACGCGGGAATGGAAATTCATTTCCGAGTAGACAAAGAAACACTTTATGTGACGGAGGTAGAAAGGTCATGAAAATCTATCTGGCGCCAATGGAGGGCATTACAGGTGAGGTATACCGCAGGGCGTATCACACCTTTTTTGAACCAATGGATAAATATTTTACACCATTTTTAAATCCAAACCCGAAAGGCAAATTCAGCAGACAGGAATGGAATGAGATCCTTCCGGAAAATAATGAGGGCATGTATACCGTTCCGCAGATCCTGACCAACCGCGCCGAGGATTTCATCCGCCTGGCCCGGCAGTTGAAAGAATTCGGATATGAAGAAGTCAATCTGAATCTCGGCTGCCCCTCCAAAACAGTTGTCAACCGGAAAAGGGGATCCGGTTTTTTGTTTTATCCCGATGAACTGAATCATTTCCTTGCCGAAGTTTTCGATCAACTCGATATGAAAATCTCTATCAAAACAAGAAGCGGTAAATATGATCAGGAAGAGTTCGAAGAGCTTCTGGATATCTATAACCAATATCCTCTGGAAGAACTGATCCTTCACCCAAGAGTCCAGCAGGATTACTACAAAAACAAACCCGACTGGACCACTTTTGCCTACGCCTGCCGGAACAGCAAAAATCCTCTGGTCTATAATGGAGACATTTTTTGTGCGGAAGACTACAAAATTTTCCAGGAGAAATTTCCCGAAGCAGAATGCATCATGCTCGGAAGAGGAATTCTGATGAACCCATTTCTTCCGGCAGTTATAAAAGGGAAATCTACATTTGACACCAAGAAGATTGCTACATTCTGCGATCATCTTCTTGATGCCTATATCGAAAAATCTCCGGAAGAAAAAAACGCAGTAGTCAAAATGAAAGAACTCTGGTGGTATCTTGGCAAAAACTTTAAAAACAACGAAGAATATCTGACGCAAATCCGCAAAAGCCAGACCATCCGGGAATACCGGATGGCGGTTGAATGTTTATTGAAAGAGTGCCCATATGAATAAAGCGTATCTTCAAGAAACACCTTCCACCTGGAACAACGGTCAAGCGCCCCTTCCCCAGTTTTATCAATTTCTCGTACTGTGGAAAAAGAGTAAATTTTAGTCGAGTGTCTAAGTCCCAAAAAGAATGGGACAGGACTCTTTTTGGGACGCATCTTGCGACAAAACCCCCCTATTTTCTAGTAAAATTGCATAAAACCACAGGCGTTAGCTTTGACTAAGATTCACAAAAATCTGAAAAACATTAGAATTTAAACTAATTTTCTGATAAAATAAAGAAGTAGAGATTCGGCAAGTTTAAGAAAGAAGGAAGAAAATGTACGAAGTAGGAGATTTGATTGTTTATGGCCGGACAGGAATTTGTGAAGTGACTGAAATTACGACGCTGAAAATGGATGGAGTGCCGAAGGACAAACTGTATTATATTCTGAGACCGGTACGTGAAAAGCGTGGAAAAGTATTTACACCGGTAGACAATGAAAAAATTGTCATGCGAAGAGTCATTTCCAAAGAAGAAGCAGAAGAATTGATCCGTGAGATTCCACAGATCGAAGGACTCTGGATTGGAAGCGAGAAGCAGAGAGAGGAAAAGTACAAGGAATGCATGAAAAGCTGCAAATGTGCAGAATGGGTGCGGATCATCAAGACCCTTTATCAGCGGAAGATGTCCCGCCTGAAGCAGGGAAAGAAGATCACGGCGACTGACGAGCGCTATCTGAGGATGGCAGAAGGCAACCTGTATTCGGAGCTTTCCATAGCACTTGGGATTCCGGAGAGCGGAATGGAAGCCTATATCACGAATCAAATAAATGAGACAGAGGAAACAGAGGAACCGGTACTTTGCTGATGCAAGGAACCGGTTCTTCCGGGTATAATGGATGTGAAAAAAATGGTGGTAGCAGCGAAAAAGGGTGATTTTACAGAACATTTGCCACTTCCTGTTTTTTGTGAAAAATGGGTTCTTCAAATAGAGAGCATTCTATGCTATACTGTTTTAGATAAGACAAAAAATGAGGTGTAATCATGGATAAAGAATTAGAACTTGTGGAGCATAAAGCTTCAATCCTGATAGATGCGTTACCATATATCAGAGACTTTAATCAGAAGACAGTAGTTATCGAGTACGGATGTGCCGAGTGGCTCAGCGGAGTGGAAGAGCAGAGACTGATGCAGGATATCGTTCTTTTAAAGAGCGTTGGTATGCGTCCGATCGTGGTACATGATACCCGTATGGGACTGGACAAATTCCGTGAAAATAAGCGGATTGCCAAGCTTCTTGAACTCTGTGGAGTTAAGGCAATCGGTATCTGCGGCGTGGATACAGAGACGATTGGTCTGATGCTGGACAATGATTATATTCCGGTCATCGTGCCAAATGATATCGACAACGAAAGCGAATATATTGATCCAAGAGAGACTGCACTTGAGATTGCAGAGAAGATGCAGGCGGACAAGCTGGTTTATCTGTCAAAATATCCTGGAATCTACAAAGACGAAGAGAGAAAAGATATTTATTATAAGATTACCGTCCCGGAAGTAGAAAAACTGCGCAAAGAACGTAATTTCCCGAAAGAATTTGACGAGATCATCGGCTATGGTCTTCAGGCATCAAAAAATGGTGTCAACCGTGTACATATTCTGGACGGAAGAATCCGTCACGTTCTTCTGATCGAATTCTTCAGTGTAAACGGAGCCGGAACGATCTTCATTGAAACAGAAGCAAAATTATATCTTCACGAACTTGGCAAATAGGAGACGGCTCGATGAAGAAAATGACAGGAAAGAATACACTGATGCTCTTTTTGACCGCATTTATCTGGGGAACAGCTTTTGTAGCACAGAGCGTGGGGATGGATTATATCGGGCCCTTTACATTTACCTGTGTACGCTCTTTGATCGGTGGGATTTTTCTGATTCCATGTATCTGTTTCCTGGACAAATGGCGTGCGAAAAATGACGGAGCAGAAAGACAGAAAAAAACAGATAGGAAAGAAGAAAAAAAGAATGTCATCCTGGGTGGAATCTGTTGTGGACTGGCACTTTGTGTGGCAAGTAACCTGCAGCAGATCGGAATACAGTACACAACGGTAGGAAAAGCCGGATTTATTACAGCACTTTATATCGTGCTTGTGCCGATCTTTGGAATTTTTCTGAAAAAGAAAGCCGGAGTGAGAATCTGGATAAGCGTGGCAATTTCTGTCGCAGGCTTGTATTTGCTGTGTATTACCGATAAGCTGGTACTTGCAAAAGGAGACATTCTGGTACTGCTATGTGCGGTTGTATTTACCATCCACATTCTGGTGATCGATTATTTTTCACCAAAAGCAGACGGTGTGCGGATCGCCTGCACCCAGTTCTTTATAACCGGAGTTTTGTCGGCAATTCCAATGTTTTTATTTGAAACACCACGGCTGTCAGATATTTTCGCAGCAGCAGTACCGGTACTTTATGCCGGAGTTCTCTCAAGTGGTGTAGCCTATACCCTCCAGATCGTGGCACAAAAAGATGCCGATCCAACCGTGGCATCCCTGATCCTCAGTCTGGAGTCCGTATTCTCTGTCCTCGGAGGCTGGGTGATATTAGGTCAGAAACTAAGTATCCGAGAAATAGCAGGATGCATTCTGATGTTCAGCGCCATCATCCTCGCCCAGTTGCCAGAAAATAAAGAAGCATAGCTCTTCAATTGTTGAAATTGCGGAAAGCATACAACATTGTGGTGTCAAAGCAAAACCGCTCAGTGAGTCAAAGCTACCGCTTTCCGTTTGTTACATTGAACAAATGCCAAAACATATAAATCAGGGAAAAACCAGCAGAATGTACAAATGATCTTGTTTCAATTCCAATTGTTGTGCAATGGAGAGAAGACTCAAAAATCATTGAAGCCATTGCTGAAAATGATTTTTGCTTTCAGAGGCTTCACGGAATGGTTTGCACAACGGAAGTGAAACAAGATTATTTGTACATTCTGCGTCAATTCCTCCAATTCTACAAAATTTTGCGCTGCCCACCCTCAATGTAATAAACTTAGAACTTCCATTTTAAACCTAGGTATGCTATACTAAATCCAGGTATGCGAAAGTATCTTAAAAACCAAGAGACAGGAGCAAAGACAGATGAAAAGAGTTCTTTTAAAATTAAGCGGAGAAGCACTTGCAGGAGACAAAAAGACAGGTTTTGATGAGGCAACATGCATTGGCGTTGCAAAGCAGGTAAAGCAGATCGTAGATCAGGGAATCCAGGTTGCAATCGTAACCGGAGGTGGTAATTTCTGGAGAGGAAGAACCAGTGAGACAATCGACCGTACCAAAGCTGACCAGATTGGAATGCTTGCAACGGTGATGAACTGCATCTATGTATCCGATATTTTCAGACATGTAGGCATGAAGACAGAGGTTTTCACTCCATTTGTCTGTGGAGCATTCACTTCCCTGTTTTCAAAAGATGCAGCAGTGGAAGCACTGAACGAAGGAAAAGTAATCTTTTTCGCAGGTGGCACAGGACATCCGTATTTTTCAACAGATACAGGAGCTGTTCTCCGTGCAATTGAGATTGAAGCAGATGCAATGCTTCTTGCAAAAGCAATTGACGGAATCTATGACAGCGATCCGAAGGTGAATCCGGAAGCGAAGAAGTATGATGAGATTTCTATTCAGGAAATCATCGATAAGAAGCTTATGGCAGTAGATCTGACCGCATCGATCATGTGCCTTGAGAATAAGATGCCGATGCTGGTATTCGGACTGAACGAAGAGAACAGTATCGTAGAAACAATGAGCGGTAATTTCAACGGAACAAAGGTGACTGTATAAGCAGCACCCATTAAGGGAGGATAACATATGAACGAAAAATTAAAAATATACGATGAAAAGATGCAGAAAACCATCCATGCACTGGATACAGAGCTTGCTTCTATCCGTGCAGGACGTGCAAACCCGAATATTCTGAACAAATTAACGGTAGAATATTATGGAACACCGACACCGATCCAGCAGGTAGCGAACATTTCTGTTCCGGAAGCACGTATGATTCAGATCCAGCCATGGGAAAAGAAGATCATCAAAGATATTGAGAAAGCAATCCTGATGTCTGATATCGGAATCAATCCAACAAACGATGGTACTGTTATCCGTCTGGTATTCCCGGAACTGACAGAGGAACGAAGAAAAGAACTGGTGAAAGATGTTAAGAAAAAAGGAGAAGCATCCAAGGTTGCAGTCCGTAACATCCGCCGTGATGGAAATGATGCATTCAAGAAGCTGAAAGGCACAGACGTTTCAGAGGATGAAATTCAGGATCTTGAAGATCAGATCCAGAAGCTGACTGACAAATACATCAAGGAAGTTGATGCAGCAGTCGATGCAAAGTCAAAAGAAGTTATGACAGTATAAGAAGGAAAGATAAGGGGCGGCGAGATGTTTGGCGCCTCTTTTCCTTTTTTATATCAGCAAATTTAGTATCAATCAAGAGAGGATTAAAAGATGAATGTACCGCAGCATATAGCCATTATCCTTGACGGTAACGGACGATGGGCGAAAGCAAAAGGGATGCCGAGAAACTACGGGCATGTGCAGGGCAGCAAGAATGTGGAAAAGATCTGTGAGGCTGCTTATAAGATGGGTGTCAAATATCTGACGGTCTATGCGTTTTCCACAGAGAACTGGAGTCGACCGAAGAGTGAAGTGGATGCACTGATGAAGCTTCTTCGTAACTATATGAAAACCTGTCTGAAGACGGCGGAAAAGAACCGGATGCGTGTCCGTGTGATCGGAGATAAGACAGGTCTGGATGAAGATATCCGTACCAGAATTAAGGAACTGGAAGAGGCATCAAAAAATAATGACGGACTGAATTTCCAGATTGCGATCAATTATGGAAGCAGAGATGAGATGATCCGTGCCATGCGAAAAATGACAAAAGACTGTGCAGATGGCAGATTTGCACCGGAAGAGATTACAGAAGAACTGTTTGAAGGATATCTGGATACACATGGGATTCCGGATCCGGATCTTCTGATCCGTACCAGCGGAGAACTCAGACTTTCCAATTATTTGTTATGGCAGCTTGCTTATGCAGAATTTTATTTTACAGATGTTCCGTGGCCGGATTTTTCAAAAGAAGAATTAGAAAAAGCAATTGAGCAATATAATAGCAGAGACAGAAGATACGGCGGAATCAAGGAGGACGAAGAAAATGTTTAAGACAAGATTACTCAGCGGAATTGTACTGGTTATCATTGCATTTGCAACGATCTTCCTTGGTGGGGATGTATTGTTTGCAACACTTCTGATCATCAGTCTGATCGGAGTTTCCGAGCTTTACAAGGTTGTAAAGATTGAGAAAGCACCACTCGGAATCGTAGGCTATATAGGTGTAGTTGCATATTATTTTCTGATCCGTGCACAGAAAAAAGAAGATTTGATGATGTTTGCAATCATTTTGCTGATCCTTGTAATGGCAGTTTATGTATTTGCCTTTCCGAAATATGTGTCTGAACAGGTAATGACTGCGTACTTTGGCGTATTTTATGTGGCGATTATGTTATCCTATATTTATCAGACACGTCTGTTGAAAGACGGACTTTTCCTCGTGGGACTTGTATTTTTATGTTCCTGGGGATGTGATACCTGTGCGTACTGTGTGGGTGTACTGATCGGAAAGCATAAGATGGCACCGAAGCTCAGCCCGAAGAAATCCATAGAGGGCGGAATCGGTGGACTTGCAGGCGCAGCACTTCTCGGCGCGCTTTACGCTCTTGCAATCAATAAATGGGGTGGTGCTTTGGCAGGAGTCGGCGAATATGCGCTGATCTGTTTTGTTGGTGGAATCATTTCCATGATCGGGGATCTTGCAGCATCTGCGATCAAGAGAAATCATGAGATCAAGGATTACGGAAAACTGATTCCGGGACACGGTGGAATCCTGGACCGTTTCGACAGTGTGATCTTCACGGCTCCGGTGATTTATTATCTGGCAGTTGCACTGATGTAATCTGACAGGAGGTTTCAAATGAAAAAAATAGCAATATTAGGTTCAACAGGTTCGATCGGAACCCAGACACTTGAGGTGATCCGTGAGAACAAAGATATCGAAGTGACAGGGCTTGCGGCAGGGACAAATGTGGATCTTCTGGAAAAACAGATCCGGGAATTCCAGCCAAAACTTGTGGCAATGTGGACAGAAGAGAAGGCAAAGGAACTGAAAAGCCGGATCCGGGATCTGGATGTAAAGGTTGTTTCCGGAATGGATGGACTTCTGGAGATTGCCACGATGGAGGAAAGTGAGATCCTTGTAACGGCGATCGTGGGTATGATCGGCATCCGTCCGACAATTGCAGCGATCAAAGCCGGAAAGGATATTGCCCTTGCAAATAAAGAGACACTGGTTACGGCAGGGCATATCATTATGCCGCTTGCAAAGGAATGTGGTGTGAAGATCCTTCCGGTGGACAGTGAACACAGTGCCATTTTCCAGTCTCTGCAGGGAAGCCATGGAAAGAATGAACTGAAGAAGATCCTGCTTACGGCATCCGGTGGTCCGTTCCGTGGAAAGAAGCAGGAGGATCTTCTGAATATCCGTGTGGAAGATGCTTTAAAGCATCCGAACTGGGCGATGGGACGTAAGATTACGATCGATTCTTCGACCATGGTCAATAAAGGACTGGAAGTGATGGAAGCCAGATGGCTTTTTAATGTGGATATTGATGATGTGCAGGTGGTTGTACAGCCGCAGAGTGTGATCCATTCTATGGTAGAGTATGTGGACGGAGCCGTGATCGCACAGCTTGGTACTCCGGATATGAAGCTGCCGATCCAGTATGCACTTTATTATCCGGAAAGAAGATTTCTTCCGGGAGAACGTGTGGATTTCTGGAGTATCGGACACCTTGATTTTGAAAAGCCGGATATGGATACCTTCTACGGGCTTGCACTTGCTTACGAGGCAGGGCGATGCGGTGGAACACTTCCAACGGTATTTAACGCAGCAAATGAACTTGCAGTCAGCCAGTTCCTGAACCGGGAGATTAAATATCTGGAAATTACAGAGATTATCGAAGACTGCATGAAAGCACATAAGACAATTGCGAATCCGACTGTGGAACAGATTCTGGACACAGAGCAGGAAACGTATGACAGAATCAGAAGCAGGAGGTAGCAAATGGGAATCGTACTGGCGATTTTACTTTTTGGATTCATCGTTTTTTTTCATGAACTGGGACATTTTCTTCTGGCGAGGATTAATGGAATCAATGTGTATGAATTCTGGATCGGAATGGGGCCGACACTGGCACACAAAAAGATCGGAAATACAGACTACTGTCTGAAAATACTGCCGATCGGCGGTGCGTGTGTGATGGGGGAAGATGAGAAAGAGGATCTATCAGAGGGAAGCTTCAACAGCAAATCGCCGTGGCGCAGGATCTCGGTCATTGCCGCAGGTCCGGTATTTAACTTTATTCTTGCCTTTATTGGTGCATTCATTATTATCTGCTTTGTCGGTGTAGACAAACCGGTCATAGGAACGGTAAATGCAGGAACGCCTGCAGCTGAGGCAGGGCTTCAGGCAGGGGATGAGATTGTAAAGATCAATGATAAGAACATCCATATTTTCAAGGATATTTCTACTTACAATCAGTTTCATCAGGGACAGACGATGAAGATTGTATACAAAAGAAATGGCGAAAAGAATACGGTTTCCGTTACCCCGGAGAAGAATGACAGTGGATATTATCTGATTGGAATTACGAGCAGCAATTATGTTAAGACCAATGTATTTGAGACTGCCGCATACAGTGCGTATAATGTTAAATACTGGATCAATCTGACGATTGACAGTTTGAAACAGCTTGTGACAGGACGGATCGGAGTGGATCAGTTATCTGGACCGGTGGGCGTTGTGAGCGCGGTGGATACCACGTATAAGGAAAGCAAATCTGGTGGAGCACTGTTGATTTTCCTGAATCTTCTGCAGATGACGATCCTGCTTTCTGCGAACCTTGGAGTGATGAATTTACTTCCGCTTCCGGCATTGGATGGAGGCCGTCTAGTATTTCTGATCGTGGAAGTGATCCGCGGAAAGCGGGTGCCTCCGGAAAAAGAAGGGTATGTACATCTGGCAGGAATGGCACTTCTTCTTTGCCTGATGGTATTTGTGATGTATAATGATATCCGGAGAATCTTCTTTTAGTGATATTGGAAAATTTTACGAAGCACTTCGATTGGCTGCAATTGAGGTGCTTTGTGTTAGGTGCATCAGTGGATGCATATTTTGATGGAAATTATTTTACAGAAAGAAGGATGGAAAGATATGCGTGAGCAGCTTACAGAAAGTGATGTAAAGAAAATTGAAGAGGAAATCCAGCATCGCAAGCATGTGATCCGTAAGGAAGCCATTGAAGCGGTCAAGGAAGCGCGTGCGCAGGGAGACTTAAGTGAGAACTTTGAATACCATGCAGCAAAAAAATATAAGAACCAGAATGAAAGCCGGATCCGGTATCTGGAAAGAATGCTGAAAAATGCGGAGATTGTATCCGATACTTCCGAAGAAGGTGTTGCCGGAATCAATAACCGTGTGACCGTATATTTTCCGGAGGATGACGAGGAAGAAACCTATAAGCTGGTTACTTCGATTCGTGGGAATTCAATTCATAATTATATCAGTACCGAATCTCCGATCGGAAAGGCAATCTTCGGGCATAAAGCAGGAGAGACTGTGAAGGTGAAGGTTAGCGATGATTATTCGTATGAGCTTGTGATACGGAAGATTGAAGATACGACGGATGATGAGGAGGATAAGATCCGGGCGTTTTAGTTTGAAGGTGGGAGCAGAGTATGTGAGCAAGGGAGCAGAAATTTCCCAAAAGCAATGTCAATGAGAAGAATAAAAACGGATCATGAGATTCCAGGCTCCATACAAAATCCCAGCCCCTGATATAGTCGCAAGGATATAGACCAGAATTGCAGAATTATTTCCGTAGAGTTCACCGATTTTCACAAAGAAAATCTGTTCCATCCGGTAATCTGGATTAATGTAGAAAAGATTAATTTCACCAAAGGGATCCAGAATGTGGTTCAGATATTCTGCGATGAGAGCAAACAGAATATAGAGCAAAGTGATGCGGGAAAAAGAAGGCAGCAGACGGCGTGAAGAAGCGTCAGTCGGCTGTCTTTTAATATTTTTTGAACAGGAAAGAGGAGTCATTGGTACAGATTTCTGTACCAGAAATATACCGGACAGGATTCCTGTGACAATTAGTAAAATATGCCAGAGATAGGAGTGAACTGTCAGGATCAGAAGCGGATAATGCATTCCACTGGTATCGAAAAAAACGGCAATTCCACCGAGAAGATTATAGGTGGAAAGGAAGCCGAGGATGGTATTTCTGGCAGGTTCTGTGTGAAAAAATGGGTAGAGAACCAGCAGATACATCGGGAGGCTGCAGAGCTGGAATGGGAAGTACCACAGGTTGTAGTGCCCATTATTCATGACGAAGGTCAGGAGTAATTGTTTCAGGATTTCGCTGGTAAGCAGAAAAATGCCGATGAAGAATAAAACTTTTTCTATACAGTGTAGTGAAAATTTTTTTATCATATGGGCTCCTCAAAATTTTGTTTTATAGGTGTAGTATACGCTGCAATAAAGTTTGTTACAAGATTTTATGGGGAATTTGACCAGTTATTCATAGAAAAGTCCTGAAAAAATATAGAAAAATACCATGATAAAACATAGTTAGAATTGACTGACCTATAGGCGTGGAGATATAATTAAAAATAATGATGCAGACGGAGTGGAAGATTCCTATCTGAATGCTGAATGGAGATAATTTTATACAAGAGACTTTGACGGCAAGGTAGATCCGAGCGGGAAACAGTTGGTGATATACGAAGATGTATAGTGGGACTCGTCTACCGTTTTGGGAGGCGGGTTTTTTGTGTATACGATAAATTGCCTGCTTGGTTATAGAAAGGAAAAAGGATTATGTTAAAGGTTGCAATTTATGGAAAGGGCGGTATTGGAAAGTCTACGATTACGTCCAACCTGGCGGCAGCATTTGCGGCGATGGGAAAGAAAGTAATCCAGATTGGATGTGATCCGAAGGCAGATTCTACGATCAATCTGCTTGGCGGCGAGCCGCTCAGACCAGTGATGAATTATATGAGAGAAGAGGATGAAGAACCGGAGGAGCTTTCAGATATTGCAAAAGAAGGCTATGGTGGTGTGCTCTGCATTGAAACAGGTGGACCGACACCGGGACTTGGATGCGCGGGGCGCGGGATTATTGCCACATTCCAGCTGTTAGAAGATTTGCAGTTATTTGAAACATATAAGCCGGATGTTGTACTTTATGACGTTCTTGGTGACGTGGTATGCGGTGGCTTTGCAGCACCGATCCGGGAAGGGTACGCCGAAAAGGTTCTGATCGTAACTTCCGGAGAAAAGATGGCACTTTATGCAGCAAATAATATTTCAAGTGCGGTGAGGAATTTTGAGGACAGAAGCTATGCCAGAGTTTTCGGTATTGTACTGAACCACAGGAATGTGGAAAATGAGACGGAAAAAGTACAGGCATTTTCCGAAAAAAGCGGGATCCCGATCGTCGGGGAAATCCCGAGAAGTGATGAGATCATCCGCTATGAGGATCAGGGAATGACGGTGATCGAAGGGGACAAAGATTCCGCGATCAGTAAGAGATTTTTTGATCTGGCAGAGTTATTACTGAAGAGTGAGGAATAGAAGGTATGGCAAAAGAAGCATATTATTGTACCGTAAAAGAATTAAATAAACTGGGAAGAGATGCGATTCCGGCACAGCTCCGGTCGAATACACACCTGATCTACAGCTCACCGGCAACGCTTGCATTTAACTCACCGGGAGCAGAAGGATTCGGAGTAAAAAGAGCGGGACTTGCTGTGCCGGATTCGATCATGCTGATCGTGGCACCGGGCTGCTGTGGACGAAATACTTCGCTTATCAGTTCCATGAGGGAATATGATAACCGTTTTTTCTATCTGATGATGGACGAGACCGATATCGTAACGGGACGTCATTTGAAAAAGATTCCGAAGGCAGTAGAAGAAATCTGCAATTGCTGTGAAAAGAGACCGTCCGTTGTGATGATCTGTATTACCTGTGTAGATGCTCTTCTTGGGACGGACATGGAGCGTGTGTGCAGAAAAGCGGAGGAAAGAGCCGGACTTCCGGTTCGACCATGCTACATGTACGCGCTGACAAGAGAAGGAAGAAAGCCGCCGATGGTGCATGTACGTCAGTCTTTATATTCCCTTCTGGAGCCAAAGAAGAAAAAAGGAAATGTGGTGAACCTGCTTGGATTTTTCTCGCCGCTGATCGATGAGTGTGAGCTGTATGATCTTTTGCACAGCGCAGGAGTTAAGACCATCCATGAAATCTCCAGATGCAAGGACTATGAGGAATATCAGACCATGTCTGAGGCAAATTTTAATCTGGTACTTCACCCGGAAGCCAGATTTGCGGCAGAGGATTTTCATAACCGTCTGCAGATTCCGTTTATTGAACTCAGGAGACTCTACCAGACAGACAAGATCGCCAGCCAGTATCAGGCATTTGGGAAAGTGCTTGGGGTGACATTTTCTGATGAAGTTTATCGTGAAAAAGCGGAAGAAACCGTGGCGAAATTCAAAGAGAAACGGCCGGATGCAAGCTTTGCGATCGGGGAATGCATGAACGGAGATCCATTTGAAATGGCACTTGCGATGATCAAATATGGATTTAAGGTGCCGGAAATCTATGGAACACTGACAGCAGAGAACTTTATTTACCTGAACCAGTTATCCCAGCTCAGCCCGGAGACGAAGGTATTTTCCAATATGGAACCGACCATGCTGTACTACGATCCGGAAAAGAGCGGCGTGAATATGACCATTGGAAAGGATGCGGGATACTATCATCCGGATCAGCCGAATGTGATCTGGAATCAGGACAGACAGCCTTATGGTTATGCAGGTGTGACACGGTTGTTTGAAACCCTTTTGGAGGTGTAGTATGAGAGGACTTAGAAAATATCTGACACCATTTGCACCGGATCAGTCGGGCGCAGTGTCTGTGTTATATGAACTTGGCGGAATCATCGTCATCTGCGACGCGGGAGGATGCACAGGAAATGTCTGCGGTTTTGATGAGCCGAGATGGTTTGAACGGAAAAGTGCAGTATTCAGCGCAGGACTTCGTGATATGGATGCAATCCTTGGAAGAGATGACCGTCTGGTCGCAAAGCTGGTCGATGCAGCTGATAAGATTGATGCGAATTTTGCGGCGATTGTCGGCACTCCGGTTCCGGCTGTGATCGGAACGGATTACCAGGCACTGAAAAGAATGTGTGAAAAAAAGACCGACCTTCCGATTCTTGCCATTGATACCGACGGAATGGAGCTTTACGATAAAGGGGAAGAAAAAGCGTATCTTGCATTATTTACTGCATTTGCAAAGGAAAAATATGAGGTATGCAAAGAAAAAGTCGGTATCCTTGGAATGACGCCACAGGATGTAAGCGATCTGAAAGCAGCAGATAAAGTAAGAGAGGAACTGAAAAAAGAAGGAAAAGAAGCCATTTGCTATGGAATGGGCGATGGGCTTGAGGCAGTAGAAAGGGCATCGGAAGTTGGCAAAAATATTGTTGTATCTGCGGCAGCACTGGAAGTAGCCAAATATTTGGAAAAGACCTTTGGTACGCCGTATGAGATCGGTTATCCGGCAGCAGATGAGTTGGTTCCGAATCTGGACTATCAGGGAAAGAAGATCCTTGTGGTACACCAGCAGGTGATGGCGGAAGCAATCCGGCAGGAAATTCTTAAAAGAGAGAATTCGGCAGAGGTGCAGACAGCAACCTGGTTTATGAGGAAAAAAGAGCTTGCCTGTCCGCAGGATGTGTCGTTGCGTGAGGAAGATGATTATATCGATCTTGTGAAAAATGGTGGATTTGATATCATTTTCGCAGATGCATGTATGGAAAAAATGGTTCCGGATTTTCAGGGAATCTTCGTAAATACAAGACATTTTGCAGTGTCAGGGAGACTGTGTGAATAGATGAAAAATGAAGTGACAAAACAGATCCGCGTCTATGGGATCGTGCAAGGCGTAGGATTTCGTCCGACTGTGAGCAGGCATGCGGCTACGCATCAGATCCGGGGCAGCGTGTCCAATAAAGGTCCGTATGTGGAAATCTTTGCGCAGGGACCGGAAGAGGCAGTGGATGGATTTATCTCGGATATTGAGAATAAGCCGCCGAAGCGGGCAGCAATTTTGAAAATGAATATTGAGCCGGTAGCAGAAGCAGAAGACTTTCCGGAGTTTGCGATCATTGAAAGTGAAAAGACGAAAGGTGAGATTTTTGTCTCACCGGATATTGCAATTTGTGATGAATGCAAGGAAGAAATGTTTGATCCGAAGAACCGTAGATATCTGCATCCATTTATCAACTGTACCTGCTGTGGACCAAGACTTACGATCCTGGATGCCCTTCCGTATGACCGGGAGCGCACCAGCATGAAAGAATTTCCGATGTGTCCGGATTGCGCAAAAGAATATTATGATCCGGCAACCCGGAGATACGATGCACAGCCAGTCTGTTGTAACGAGTGTGGTCCGGAGGTCTACCTGATCGGCAGAGAAGAACGCGGAAGAGACGCAATCATTTACACCAGACGGACCATTGCAGAAGGCGGAATTGTGGCGATTAAGGGGATTGGAGGTTTCCACCTGTGCTGCGATGCGACTAATGAAGAGGCGGTGAAGCGCCTCAGAGAACTGAAAAAACGTCCGGCGAAACCATTTGCAGTTATGGCAAAAGATCTGGAATCTGTGAAAAGAGAATGCCTGGTCAGTGAAGAACAGGAAAAAATTCTGACCGGACATCAAAAACCAATCCTGCTTCTGGACAAAAAAGAAGATGGTGAAGAAACACTTTGCGAAAGTATTGCGCCTGGTAATCCAAAGGTTGGAGTAATGTTGCCGTATGCACCGGTACAGCTTCTGCTCTTTACCTATGATGATGGAATCCGGATGCCGTCTTTTTTGGTTATGACCAGTGGAAATACATCCGGTGCACCGATCTGCAGGGAGGACAAAGAAGCGATTCAGGAGCTTTCCCGTCTGTGCGACTGTATGCTTTCCCACAACCGGAAAATCCGGATCCGTGCCGATGATTCAGTGATGGATTTTTATAAAAATGAGCCATATATGATCCGCAGATCCAGAGGCTATGCGCCACTTCCGACCATGGTTCAGATGTCGTGGAAAGGGCAGGTACTTGCCACTGGAGGAGAACTGAAAAATACATTCTGTATCGGTGTGGACGGCAGATTTTACCCATCCCCTTATGTGGGAGATCTGGAAGATCTGCGCACCGTGGAAGCTTTAAAAGAAACAATCGGTAGAATGGAAACACTTCTGGAGATAGAACCAAAGGTTGTGGCATGCGATCTGCATCCGAAATACAATGCGACAGTTGTTGCGGAAGAACTTGGACTCCCGGTTCTGAAGATACAGCACCATTTTGCACATATTCTGTCCTGTATGGCAGAAAATGACTGCGAAGATCCGGTGATCGGCGTTTCCTTTGACGGAACCGGCTATGGAACGGATGGGACCATCTGGGGTGGAGAAATTCTTCGTTGTGATTACAATGGATTTGAAAGACTTGGCAGCATTAAGCCATTCTGGCAGGTAGGTGGAGATCTTTCTGCAAAAGAAGGCTGGCGAATTGCCGGTTCTCTTCTCTATGAAGAATTGCAGGATAAAGAAAAAACGGTCGAATGGATGAAGAAACTGGAGCTTTGCACCGAACCGGAGGCAAAAGTACTGGTGACAATGACCGGACGACACCTGAATGCTGTTCGATCTACCAGTGCCGGCCGTCTCTTTGATGGAGTCAGTGCTATCCTCGGAATCCGGAAAAAATCCACTTTCGAGGGAGAAGCATCTACGGCATTAGAGTTCGCAGCAGAAGCTTACGAAAAAACAATGCAGCATCCATACGAACCCCTCATGCTTAAGCCATTTACAGAAACGGCAGAAGACCGCCTGATTCTAAATACCGGCGAATTAGTCAAAAACCTCGCAAAAAAACGTCTCGCTGGGGAAGGCACCGGACAACTTGCATACGAGTTCCACCAGGAACTTGCAAGACAGATCATATCCGCAGCCCTTACAGCAAGTCATCAGACCGGAATCCGGAAAGTTGCTCTAAGCGGCGGAGTTTTCCAGAACCGCTTACTACTACGGCTGGTAGAAGAAGGTCTGGTTAAGCAAGGTCTCATCACCCTGCACCATCACCTCATTCCACCAAATGACGGAGGATTGTCACTTGGTCAGGCAGCCTACGCAATGGCATATTTACAGAAGCATGAGATAAAATAAAACCAGACTTTATGGATTTAGAAAATTAAAATCAGACATAAAAAATTTTAAACAAAGTTAATCTAAAGCTATTAGAACTTACAAATAAAAGAGGAAAAGGAGGAATTACCCACATGTGTGTTGGATTATCAGCAAAAGTTGTAAAAATCAGTAACGGAACCGCCGTCGTTGACGCAGGCGGTGCAAAAAGAGAGGTTTCATCCAAGCTCCTGGAGAATCTGGAACCAGGTGATTACGTCATGGTCCACGCCGGAGTTGCGATCGCAAAGATCACCGATGAAGATGAAAGCGAGACCGATCAGCTTATGGAGGAACTGCTGTAATGGAAAAACAAAAGAAACGAACAGCCAGAGAGATCATAGAAAATTATGACGAACCGGCAGTGCGGATCATGGAAGTATGCGGAACCCATACCCATGAAATTTTCCGTCTGGGGATCCGAAAACTTTTGCCAAAGCAGGTAGAACTGATCTCAGGACCGGGATGCCCGGTCTGCGTAACACCGGTCAGCTTTATTGATGAAGCAATTTATCTGGCGTTGGAGAAGCAGGTGACGATCTGCACATTTGGTGATCTGGTCCGCGTACCGGGAAGTCAGATGAGCCTTGCCGGAGCAAGAGAAAAAGGAGCAAAGATCCATATCGTTTATTCACCGGCAGATGCGGAAAAATATGCGAAAGATCATCCGGAAGAACAGGTGACATTTTTATCCGTTGGGTTTGAGACAACGACACCTGCAGGATGCCTTTCGGTTAAACAGGCAAAGGAAGATGGAATTTCCAATTATTCTCTTCTGGTTGCCAATAAGACGATGCCGGGAGCCTACGAGGCACTCAAAGGCAGTGCGGATGTATTTTTATATCCGGGACACGTCAATGCAATCACGGGGACCGAACTTTGTGAGGAACTGGTAAAAGAAGGAGTCAGCGGTGTGGTAGCAGGATTTACGGCAAAAGAACTGCTTACAGCACTTGCGGTCGCACTGGTACGCTTCCAGGAAGGAAAGCCGTTCTTCGTAAACTGCTATCCGAGAGTTGTCACCAGAGAAGGAAGCCGTGAGGCACAGAGGCTGGTGAATGAACTGATGGAAGGATGCGACAGCGAGTGGAGAGGTCTTGGAATCATTCCGGGATCCGGTATGCAGCTGAGAGAAGAATGGGAAGCATACGATGCCAGAAAGAAATACAATATGCCAAAGATCGAAGGAAAAGCAAATCCGGCATGCCGCTGCGGAGATGTACTGCAGGGAAAATGCAAACCGTCCGACTGCAAGGTGTTTGGCAAGGTATGTACACCGCAGCACCCGGTAGGAGCCTGCATGGTATCCGGCGAGGGCGCATGCTCGGCTTACTATATGTATGATACCAGGGGATAAAAGTCAGAAGTCTGACGCAAGCTTGCTTGCAGGAAGACTTCTGACCTTTATCCCCGCCAAAACATGAGTAAGTAGCCATTTTGCGAAGAAAAATGAGCGGATTACGAATGTATTGAGGATTGTGAGAGCACGTAAGTGCGGAACAATCCGGTATCAGGGAAACGAAGGAACGGAACACCGGAACAATCCGGTATCATATATACGGAAACGATTAGGAGAGAAGGAAGTTAAAAATGGAAAATAAAATGGACAACCAGACAGTAACTATGGCACACGGAGCCGGCGGAAAGCAGACTTCAGAGCTGATCGATAAAGTATTTGCAGCACATTTTGCCAATCCGGATCTGACTGCGAATGATGCGGCAGTTCTTACACCACCAGTCGGAAAGATGGCAGTATCTACGGATGGATTTATTGTATCTCCGGCATTCTTCCCAGGAGGAAATATCGGAAAGCTTTCCATCTGCGGAACAGTTAATGACCTTGCATGTATGGGAGCAAAACCACTTTATCTGACTTGTGCATTTGTAATTGAAGAAGGATTTCCGATGGAAAAACTGGAAGAGATTGCAGCAGCAATGGAGAAAACGGCAAAAGAAGCCGGTGTCCGTATTGTATCCGGAGATACCAAGGTAGCAGGAAAGGGACAGGTAGACGGTGTATTTATCACAACAACCGGAATGGGACAGATCGAGGACGGCGTAAAAGTCGGAGGAGAACTGGCACAGCCGGGAGACGCGATCATTGTGACCGGAGATGTGGGACGCCATGGTTGTACGATCCTTCTTGCAAGAGAAGACTTCGGAATCGAAGCGGATGTGACCAGTGACTGTGCACCACTATGGCATACTGTGGAAGAAGTGATAAATGCAACACATGATCTGCATGTCATCCGTGATGCGACAAGAGGTGGAGTTGGAACAGTACTTTATGAGATTGCGGGACAGAGTAATGTTGGAATCCGTCTGAATGCTGAAAAAGTTCCGGTTGCACCGGAAGTGAAGGGAGTCTGCGGAATGCTTGGACTGGAGCCACTTTACCTTGCATGTGAAGGAAGAATGGTCATTATGGCACCAAAAACAGAGGCAGAAAAGATTGTAGAAGTACTGCACAAATGTCCGTATTCACAGAATGCGGCAATTATCGGAGAAGTAACTGCAGAGCAGCCGGGGAAAGTAGTCATGACTACAGAAATCGGAACGCAGGCACTTCTTCCACAGCCGGGCGGAGAATTGCTGCCACGTATCTGCTAAACAATCTGAAATGCGGAATCGGTGACATTTCAAAAAAGGAAGGAGACTTTTCATGGACACCAGAGTAGCAGTCATTTCAATTATTGTGGAGAATCCTGCCGCGATTGAGGAACTGAACCATTACCTGCATGAAGCAGGAGAGTATATCATTGGAAGAATGGGAATTCCGTACCGGGAGAAGGGAATTAATATCATCAGCATCGCCATTGATGCACCGCAAGATATGATCAGTGCTTTGTCAGGGAAGATCGGGCGTCTGAATGGGGTATCCACAAAAACGGCGTACTCGAACGTCATTACGAAAGCGGAGGAGAAAGCGGAATGAAAAAGATAGCAGTGTACGGAAAAGGCGGGATCGGAAAATCCACAACTGTATCCAATCTTGCGGTGGCACTTGCCGAAAAAGGATACAAGGTCATGCAGATCGGCTGTGATCCGAAGGCGGATTCGACCATCCAGCTCCGACACGGAAAGGAGATTCCAACCGTACTGGAAATGTTCCAACAGAAGAAACAGAATCTAAAACTGGAAGATATGGTTACGGTTGGCTATGCAGGTGTGGTCTGTGTAGAAGCAGGTGGACCGACACCGGGACTTGGATGTGCAGGACGCGGGATTATCACCGCCCTTGAGAAGCTGGAAGAAACCGGTGCTTATGAGACCTACCAGCCGGATATCGTGTTATACGATGTACTTGGTGATGTAGTCTGCGGTGGCTTTTCCATGCCAATGCGAAAAGGCTATGCGGATCAGGTATTCATCATCACATCTGGTGAAAATATGGCGATCCATGCCGGGGCCAATATTGCAATGGCAGTAGAGAATTTCAGGAACCGGGGATATGCTTCCCTTGGCGGTATTATTTTAAATAAAAGAGAGGTTCCGAGAGAGGAAGAAAAGGTGCGGGAGCTTGCAGAGGATTTTCACACGCAGATCATTGGACGGCTTGATCGGAGCGAACTTGTGATGGAAGCAGAAGAAGCCGGCAAGGTTCTGCTGGAATACGCACCGGATTCGCAGATGGCAGAGGAATACCGGAAGCTGGCAGATCAGATCCTTGCAGTGTGCGGAGAGGAGAGACCATGTTAAAACGGGTAGGACATCCGGTGGATGAAAAAGGCGCGGCAGTAGCCATCAAGGATGCCACATTTCCGGTTCCATTTGCACCGGGGCTTGAATTTAACTCGCCGGTCCACGGCAACTGGAACATCGTACATACCGGAATGCTGATGCCGGAGGCAAGACAGATCTATGTCTGTGCAGATAACTGCATGCGAGGTGTGGTGCTGACAGCGGCGGAAATGAATGCGGCTGACCGGTTTTCCTTTGTGATCGTAAAAGAAGAGAATCTGTTAAATGGAAATCTGGAGGACATCACCATCGAAGGCGTGACGGATGTGCTGAATAAGTTGGAAGAAAAACCGAAAGCAGTTCTTTTATTTACCGTCTGTCTGCATCATTTTCTGGGATGCGATCTGGAACGGGTGTATCAGGAACTGGAAGAGAGGTTCCCAAAGATTACATTTATCCGCTGTTATATGGATCCGATCATGCAGAAGCATGGACCGACACCAGATCAGAAGCTGAGAAAAGCGATTTATGAACCACTTCCAAAGCGAAAAGCAGATGAAAAAGCCGTGAGTTTTCTCGGCAGTGATTTCGTACTGGAAAAAAATGCAGATCTGAAACGAATCGTCCGGGCACATCAGGGAATCTTCCGAGAACTGCCGGGATGTAAAAGCTGGGAAGACTATCTGGCACTTTCCGAAGGGAAACTTTTTATATCTTCTTATCCACCATCTAAGTATGGTGCGGAAGCGCTTTCAGAGCGTCTGAAACGACCATACCTGTATCTGCCGGGCAGCTTTGATTATGAAGAAATCACAGCACAGCTGGAAAATTTTTGCCAGACAATGGGCTATGGAAAGCTGGAGGAAACGATTTCGGTAGAAGAGGAAATTGCTGCCTGTGAAAAGGCACTGGAAAAGGCGCATGAGGTGATCGGAGACACTGCGGTTGCCATTGATTATCTGTACCATCCGCGTCCACTCGGACTTGCAAAGCTTCTGCTTACTCATGGCTTCCGGGTAATACGGATCTATCTGGATTCCATCAGTCCGGAAGAAAAAGCAGAATTTGAGTGGCTGAAGGAGCATGCACCGGATCTGCAGTTGATTGCAACGATCCAGGTGAAAATGCGTGTGCTTCCGAGAACATCGGATGAAAAAATACTGGCGATCGGACAGAAGGCGGCATGGTTTACAGGAAGTCCGTATTTTGTCAATATGGTACAGGGCGGCGGCCTTTACGGATTTGACGGGATCCGCAGGACGGCAGAGCTTATGGTCGAAGCATTTACCGAAGAAAAAGACACGGAAGATCTGGTTGTGCGAAAAGGATGGGGGTGTGAAAGCTGTATATGAGACAATCTTATCGAATCATACCAATTTACACATCGGATGTATCCGGTGTGTGTTCTGCACTTTATGAGCTTGGCGGCATGACAGTCATGCACGACCCGTCCGGATGCAATTCGACCTATAACACTCACGATGAGATCCGCTGGTACGATCAGGACAGTCTGATCTATATTTCCGGTCTGACAGAAATTGATGCGATCATGGGAAATGATGAAAAATTTCTGGATGATATCAAAGAGGCAGCAAGGGAGCTGCATCCGAAATTTATTGCCCTTGCAGGATCCCCAATTCCGTATATGAATGGAACCGATTTTCCGGCACTGGCACAGGTACTGGAAGAAGAAACCGGGATTCCTGCATTTGCAGTACCGACGAACGGAATGCATGATTATGTGTATGGGGCAGGAATTGCATTAGAGGAGATCGCGAAAAGATTTACCGGGGAAAAGACAGGACGGATTCAGACACGCACCGTCAATCTGCTTGGTGTGACACCACTGGACTTTGGACCGGTATCTCATGTAGAGGTGCTGAAAGAGAACCTGAAAGCCTGTGGATGGAAGGTGCTGTCTACCTGGGCAATGGGAGATGAACTGGATGCATTTTTGCAGGCAGGAGAAGCAGAGGTGAATCTGGTGGTATCTTCGGTCGGGCTTCGTGCGGCGAAAGTACTGGAAGAAAAGTTCGGAACCCCGTATGTGGTTGGAACGCCGATTGGCTCTTATACAGAGCGGATTGCGAAAGCACTGGAAGAAAAAGAGCAGATGCCATATCTGAAGAATCGGATGCAGGGTGAAATTGAAGAAATCATGGAGCAGAAGGGAAACAGAAATCCGGCATCGGGAGAAGAAATAAAGAAGCCTGAAGCGGCAGGCAGACAAAAGAAAGTGACTCTGATCGGAGAACCGGTGACCATGGAATCTCTGGCAGCAGGGATCGAACAGAAATATGGCTGTCCGGTGGAAGTTCTCTGCCCGCTGGAAAAAACAGAAGGTCTGCTTTGCAGACAGGACAGATGGATCTGTGGGGAAGAAGAGATGGAAGAAGCATTGAAAGATGCAGAAATCATTGTAGCGGATTCATTGTATCAGCCAATCTGTCCGAAGCATTGTATGTTTTATGAATTGCCGCATATTGCATTTTCCGGAAGAATTTATCTGAAAAGGCTTCCGGTGCTGGGACAACTGATTTAGATGCGGTAAAAATGGATCAAATTCTCACAAAAGAGATTGATCCATTTTTTGTTTCCGTTTTTTCTATAACAGGAAATTGCATTTCCTGTTATTAAAAGGTCTCCGGCAGGTTTCAAAATATTGTCATGATCAATTTTGTGACAGAAAAATTAAATAAAGCATTAAAAACAGTATCTTTTTTGCGAAAGAACTGATATAATTTATAACAAATCATTTAATTATGAGAGGATGTTTGTGGTTTTAGAAATCATATTATGGATAATAAGGTTCTTTTTCGGAGCTGGCATCTTCAGCTTCTTACATATTGTCATCGATAAATTAACATACGGGAAAAGCGCAATATGTGCAAAGAGCAAGAGGATTGCAAGATATTTCTTAGTGGAATTAACAGGTGGAGTATCCATGACCGGTTGTGCGATTGTATATGGTTGCGGGAAAATGGGTGTGATTTCACTAAGAGGCGCAGTTTTTTTTATATATTTGGGAATACTGTTTGTGATTGCCTTGGTTGACTGGCATATACAGATGATTTATGATCGATTTCATATTATGATCTTGATACTTGCGGTTTTGGACTTTATGCTTTATCCGGAGATGGGAATTGCTACAAGACTGACCGGTATGGGAATCATATCAGTGCCGATGCTGGTGCTGGCACTTGCAATTCCAGGGGCTTTCGGAGGCGGAGATATCAAGCTGATGTCGGTAAGCGGATTGCTTATTGGTGGCGCGTCAATGATATGTGCAATGTGTATTGGGATTATAACAGGAGGTGCTTATGTGACACTGATGCTGGTACGAAAGAGGCTGAATAAAACAGATCAGTTTGCGTTTGGACCATTTCTTGTGTTTGGACTTGCAACTGCAATTTTTCTGGGAGATAAGATGGCAGTGTGGTATCTGCAGTTTGGGGCGGTATAGGCAGAAAATGATTTGCGTGTGGAATTGTGCAGATCAAGTATGGACGGATAAGGGCTGGTATGATAGTATAAATGCGGAAAATTTGTATATTTCGAAAAATATATCATAGGAGTAGACAATTATCGTGGGAGCTTTAAATATAAAAAAAGGTACAAAAATGAACCGACCCCCAGAAGTTAGACCCAAAAATCTAACTATTGGAGGTCGGTTTTCTTATGGCAAAATATAACTTTGAGCTTAAGAAAAAAATTGTTCTAGAGCATCTAAGTTTAGGTGTTGGTTCAAAAGCACTAGCAAAAAAATATAATGTTAAAAGTGCTAGACAGATTCGACAATGGATTCATAATTATAATGAGTTTGGTGAGGAAGGCTTAAAAAGAAGTAGACAGAAGGGCGTGTGAAAAAAATAAACTCAAAAATGAGAATCTATGGTATAATAAAAAATTGTTCGGCAGTTATGCTGACGCGATTATATCTGCCGGAATGGCAAAAAATATTATAAGAGAGAATGATTATGAAAAAGATACATACTGCAGTTACTCTTATAATTATCTTCTTTATGGTAGCTGCATTATATATTTGCGGGAGATATGAGAATGCTCCCGACAGAATTTTTACAGGAAAAGTAAGTGCCCCGGAAGGTGAGTGGACGATTGATGCTTCCGACGGTGTTACGAAGGCGGAGATCACAAATCTTAAATTGCAAAGAATTATTAATGGATGTGTAGCATATTGCGTTTTCAGCATTATAGCACTCGTTTTATTTTATTATGGAAATGTAGTGAGCTATTCCTATCTCTGTTGCAATGGGATATGTCTGGACAGATGCAGAGGAAAAGAATCTGCCGGAGCTGATCCATTGTGCTGACGAGAAGATGTATAAAGACAAAAAGAGGATAAAAGAAAATACACCTTCTGCATAAATGATAGGTTGGAAATGATAGAAATGCGCAATATATGATTACGAGGTGACGTATGAAATTACTGGTGACCGGAAATATCGGATATATTACAACAGAATTTATCGAGGAGGCTTTCCCTGAGTGTCAGATCCTTCTTCTTGGAGAGACTGAACAAAAGTCAAATCGCAATAAGAGCTTATCGGTATACCCGATGCCGAAGACGGAGGAAGAATTCAAAGACATTTTCAAGACATATGAATTTGAGGGAGTGATTTATTTTTCTAATTATCTTACATTTCATGGGACGATGGAGGGTGAGATTGAGACTTTACGCAAGCTATTACATTACTATAAGGGGAATCTGAATTCCAGGCTTCTGTATATTACAGGACCGGATAGTTTATATGAAGATACAACAGGAAAGACGCTGATGGTCCGCTCGGCAGAAGAGTTCTGCAGGCAATACGGCGAGCTGCATCAGATCGCTGTCAAGATTCTGCGTGCGCCGTATCTTTATTCCGGTACTTATGAGGAGGATTATTTTTTCAAGCTGTTCTCAACTGTGATCAATAAGAAGCAGATTACATTTGAAGAAGCACCGGCACAGGAGATGCATTTTCTTGCTTTGAGTGATCTTGGGGATTTATTATACAAGATTTTTGATAACTGGGGAGAGGGGAGCGCCTGTCTTCAGGTTCCGCAGGTATTTCATTTTACTTTTCAACAGTTCGGGGAGAGACTGGCACAGATGTTTCCGGCTGCAAACATTACCTATTTGTCAGATGTGCTGATCCGGGATGGGATATCTGATGACCACGTTCTGAGAAATGAATACGGTTGGTTTCCGAAGATTTCTCTTTTGGAGGATCTCACAGAAATTTATGAGGATTATTGTGAGAAAACGAACCATAAGACACGGAAGATCGATGTAGTAAAAACTTTTTTGAAAGTACATGATAAAATCGTGAAAATCGCGGAATTGCTGCTCACATTTTTTGTTTTTGAAGCATTGAACCGGGTGGCGGGAAATCAGGTGCAGTTTCAGATGATCGATCTGAGGCTTGTTTACATCGTGCTGTTCAGCAGTCTGTACGGTATTAATTACGGGCTTGCTGCAGCGGGGCTGGAAACACTTTCATTGCTGGCAGCATATACGAAAACCGGGATCGGCTGGACGACACTTTTCTACGAACCTTCGAACTGGATTCCGTTTATCTTCTATTTTGCAGTCGGCGCGATCTGTGGTTACATCCGACTGAAAAACAGCGATAATATTCAATTCATGAAAGAGGAGAATAAACTGATCCTGGATAAATTTCTGTTTATGAGAGAAATGTATCAGGAGACGCTTTCTGATAAACGGCAGTACAAGAAGCAGATTCTGGGAAGCCGTGACAGCTTTGGTAAGATTTTTGATATTACGAAAAAACTGGATATCATTCTTCCGCAGGAGCTTTTTATTGAAACTCTGCATGTGATGGAATCAGTTCTTGAGAATCATACATTTGCGATTTATTCAGTTGGAAAGAATCAGAGCTATGGACGTCTTGAGATCGCATCCCAGGGAATGACAGATGTGTTGAAAAAATCCATTTGTCTGGATGATTATCTGGAAGCGAAAGAGACGATTGTGTCCGGAAAGGTGTGGGTAAACCGGAATTTCCTGGACGGCTATCCGATGTATATGAACGGGATTCACAAGGATGGAGAGCTCGTGATGCTGATTTTCATTCAGGAAGTGGGAAATGAACAGCTTTCCCTCTATTATCTGAATCTGTTCCAGATTCTCTGCGGTCTGGTAGAAACAGCACTTTTGCGCGCACTGGAATATCAGGAGGCAATCAAGAACAGGCAGTACGTGCAGGGTACACGTATATTGAAGCAGGAGTATTTTGAAGAACGGCTGTATTCCTTCCATTCTATGAGGGAGGAGAATCGGGCATCCTATGTGCTTTTGAAGCTGGAGTATCCGAAGATGACACTGGAAGAGGCAGACACAGCGCTACAGGCTTCGGTCCGTGAAAATGATGTCAGGGGGATTTCTGAAAAAGGAGAGATCTTCCTCATTCTTTCACAGACGGACAGAAGTTCCTTGCCGATCATTCTTGCAAGACTGGAAAATAACGGCTTCGTCTGTCATGAGATCGATACCGTGGAGAATGCAAATACAGGAGAAAAATTATGATTCAGACAGTGCTTGGAGTATTCCTGATCCTGTTACATATTGTCTGCTGTGTGCTGGTCTGGCTGGGGATAAAGACACATCTGCTGAAGGTGAAAAAATATCTGATGGCACTTGTGATCTTCGTCCCTTTCTGGGGAACAGTGTGCGTGCTGCTTTTGCATTTGCAAATGCTGACCAGAAGAGACAATAGGATAGAACCGGGAGTGGAAAAGCTTCGTGTAAATGAAGAGATTTATAAAAATATTTTTCAGGCAGTTTCGGATACGGACAAAAAGATCGTTCCGTTAGAGGAAGCACTTTTGATTAACGAACCGAGAGTGCGCCGTGAACTGATCATGGATGTGTTAAATGATGATCCGGAAGAATATATGGATCTTCTGAAACAGGCCCGCATGAATGAAGATGTAGAGGTTGTCCATTATGCGATCACAGCCATGGTTGAACTTTCCAAGGAATATGATTTTCGTTTGCAGAAGATGGAGAAGCTGTATGCGGAATCACCGGACGATCCGGAGATCCTGGAGCAGTACTGTGATTTTATGGAAGAGTATCTGAATCAGGGGATTCTGGAAGCCCAGATGGAGAGAGAACAGAGGGAACGTTATATCCGTCTTTTAAGACAAAAGCTGAAGGTGAAAACGACGCTTTCCACATGTGTGCGTCTGTTCCAAAATCTGATGAAAACAGGAGATTATGTTCAGGTGGAAGAGATTCTAGGGCTGATGGATCAGAAATGGCATCGGAAAGAGGAGTTCTGGATTTTGAAGATCCGGTATCTGGCAGAACGAAAAAAGGGAGCGGAGTTGCAGCAGTGTTTAAGACAGATGAAAGAGGAGCAGATCTATCTGTCGTCTAAGAGTAAGGAGGTATTGGCTTTTTGGCTGGATTAAAATCATTGAAAACATTTCCGTTTAAAAGTATGCTGGTGATCCTGGGTGTATTTCTGATGATCGCGATCGTCCTTTTTGCTGAACGAAGTGGAATTCAATATACTGAAAAAAACAGAAAAGTCGCATATATCAGTCAGGAAGAAGTGGTTACGGAACAGATGGCTGCGAAATCACTGCCGAAGACCTGTCTGGTACTTCGTAACAGTGAAGATGAGGCGAGTGTGGCTGCATGGGAGCAGTTTCAACAAATTTTTAAAGATATGAAGGTTGGAACAGATGTGGTAGACCTGCAGAGTGCATCCTCTATTCCAGATTATCATGCTTATGAAACGGTTGTTGTATTACTGAGCGATGTAAGTCCGTTGAAAGAGAATCTTATGGAACTGTGTGATTGGGTGTCAGAGGGTGGGAATGTACTTTTTGCCCTGACACTTCAGAAAACAGCGTATTCATCAGTGATTGAGCAGAAGCTTGGAATCATTTCTTCCGGATATGACAATATACTTGTAGACAGTATTTATTTTGAACCGGAATTTATGCTTGGCGGCGGACAGGCTTATGCAATCACGGATCCGTATGACTCTGCCTGGGCAGTGCAGCTGAGTGAGAATGCGAAGGTTTATGCGCATGTCAATGAAAAAAACGGTCAGCCTGTCATTTGGGAGAACCAATATGGAAAAGGGAAGTTTGTAGTAGACAACTTTGGACTGTATGAGAAAGCGGTGCGTGGATTCTATGCGGCTTCCTACAGTCTCCTTACTGATGTGGGGGTTTATCCGGTGATCAATGGATCAGCATTTTATCTGGATGACTTTCCGTCACCGGTTCCGGAGGGAGATGGTACTTATGTGAAGCGGGACTATGGAATGAGCATTAGTGATTTCTATATGGATGTGTGGTGGCCGGATATGCAGGAGCTTGCATCTAATCACAACGTTCGCTATACCGGTGTGATTATTGAAAATTATGAGGATGCGACGGATGGAACGATTAAGAAACAGAAGGATACCAGACGTTTTCAGTATTTTGGAAATATGCTGCTTCATCAAGGTGGAGAACTCGGGTATCATGGATACAATCATCAGCCGTTGAGTCTTTCAAATGTGGATTATGGTGACGTGCTTCCGTATGATACATGGAAAAATGAGGCGGCCATGAAAAAGGCTGTAAAAGAATTGATCCATTTTGGAGAGGATACATTTCCCAGTGTATCAATGTCAGTCTATGTACCGCCGTCCAATGTATTATCAGCAGAAGGAAGGGAGATGCTCGCGAAAGATTTCCCGGAGATCCGGACGATCGCCAGTAATTATTTCACCGGTGAGTTTGCGTATGTGCAGGAATTTGAAGTTGCAAAGGATGGGATTGTAGAACAGCCGCGTATCATCTCCGGTGCAATTATCGATAATTATATGAAGATGGCGGCACTGTCGGAATTAAATATGCATTTTGTGAACAGTCATTTTATTCATCCGGATGATCTTCTGGACGAAGACCGCGGTGCGGCGCTTGGCTGGGAAAAGATGAAGGGCAACCTCGCTGATTATATGGACTGGCTGGTGGATTCGGCACCGTCCTTGAGACAACTCACCGGTTCAGAACTATCCGGTGCGATCCAGCGTTATGGAGCGGTTACATTCACAAAGACAGTGACAGAGCGGTCTATAGAATTGGAGCTTAAAAACTTCTATGATGAAGCATATTTTATGGTGAGGATCAATGAAGGAACACCAGGTGAAGTTTCAGGAGGAAAACTTACACATCTGACAGGAAATCTCTATCTGCTTCAGGCAAAGGAACCAACAGTAACTATTGAGAAATTAGAAGATTGAAATACAAAGCGGTAACACGCGACAGATAAGGAGTTAATTGTGAGAATCTGTCTCATATTGGAGGGGTGTTATCCCTACATATTTGGAGGTGTATCCACCTGGATGCACCAGTATATCAATGAAATGAAAGAGCATGAGTTTGTTTTGTGGGTGATTGGGGCAAATGCGAAGGATAAAGGGAAATTTGTCTACGAGCTTCCGAAAAATGTTGTAGAAGTTCACGAGGTCTTTCTGGATGACGCTTTGCGGCTGAAGGATTCTGGAAAAATGCTTCATGCCTTTACAGAGGAAGAGACGAACAGCCTGAAAGAGCTGATGCTGTGTAGACGCCCGAATTGGGAAATCTTGTTTCGGCTCTATCATGACCAGAAGCTGAATCCTATGTCTTTTTTAAGAAGTGAGAAATTCCTGAATATATTGACGGAGTGCTGTATAAAAGATTATCCATATACTCCGTTTGCGGATGCATTTCACACAATGCGTTCTATGCTGCTTCCGGTCCTTTATCTAATGGGAAGTGAAGTGCCCAAGGCAGATGTCTATCATGCAATCTGTACAGGATATGGCGGACTTCTTGCATGCCTGGGCGGGTATGTTTATAGGAAGAAAGTGCTGCTGACAGAGCATGGAATATACACAAGAGAGCGTGAAGAAGAGATCATTCGTGCAAAATGGGTACAGCCGGCATTTAAAAAGCAGTGGATTTCTTTCTTCTATATGCTGTCGGATATTATTTATACGAGAGCGTTTCTAGTCTCAGCATTATTTACCAATGCCATGCATGCACAGATCCAGATGGGATGTGACAAGGAGAAATGTCGTGTCGTTGAGAACGGAATCAACTATGAAAGGCTTTCCCCTATTCCATTGAAAGAGGAAGACGGATGGGTTGACATCGGTGCGATCGTGCGTCTGGCACCGATCAAGGATATCAAGACGATGATCTATGCGTTTTATGAGCTTTGCACGACAAGAGAACATGTGCGTCTCCACATTATGGGAGGCGTCGATGATGAGGAGTATGCGCAGGAGTGTTATGCGCTGGTCGATCAGCTTCATCTGGAAAATGTGATCTTTACAGGACGAGTGGATATCATCTCTTATATGGAGAAGCTGGATTTTACAATTTTGACGAGTATATCGGAAGGACAGCCGCTGTCTGTTTTAGAATCATTTGCTGCAAGGCGGCCTTGTGTGACTACAGATGTAGGATGCTGCAGGGAGCTTCTGAATGGTAACGAGGAGGATCGATACGGAAAAGCAGGATATTGTGTTCCACCGATGTATCGAGAGGGGCTTGCGCAGGCAATGGATCAGATGTGCGCTTCCAGAGCTCGGAGACTCCGCATGGGGGCGAATGCACAGAAACGAGTGAAAGCATATTATCGAAAAGAAGAAATGCTTGAAAAGTACCGGAAGATGTATCAGGAGGTGGAAGAGGCAGATGGCCGGAATCGGATTTGAGTTAAAAAAATTATTCCAGAAGCGCGGACTTGCAGCGACGGCAAAAGCGTATGGGTATGCAGGAGTGATCTGTACAGGTCCGATGCTGCTCGGTATCGTGCTGTTGGTAGGAATCGCTTTTATCTGCGATCATACCGGTGCGACGAGACATAACCGGGAACTTCTGAACTGTATGATTACTTACACACTTCTCGCTTCGTTGACCGTGACCAGTTTTTTCTCTATGGTCGTGACGAGATATATTGCGGACATGCTGTATGAAGAACGCTACGAGGCGGTGCTTTCTTCTTTCTGGGGTTCAACAGCGATCCTGCTTGTAGTCGGCGGAATCATGTATGGGATTTTTCTTCTGTTTTCAGGAATCAATCTGATCGATCAGTTTTTGTGCCTGGAGTTTTTCGGAGAATTGATCGTCACCTGGAATGCGATGAGTTATCTGACAGCGATCAAGGATTACAAAGGGATTCTTATTTCATTTATTACAGCGGTAGCGGTATCATTGTTGGTCGGATTCCTATTGATCCTGATTGGGATTCCACATGTAGAGGCGTTGATGATCGCAGTTACGATCGGTTATGGAATCATGCTGCTTTGGGATGTGACGCTGTTGTACCGTTATTTTCCGCAGAGAGAGATCAGTGCATTTTTCTTTTTACGCTGGGTGGATCAGTTCCTTCCGCTTGCGTTTACAGGCTTGTTCACGAACATCGGACTATTTGCACATCTTGTTATCATGTGGTGCGGACCGATCCGTGTACATGTTCAGGGATTATTTTATGGTGCACCGTATCATGATGTACCTGCGATGATCGCCTATTTGACGATTCTTATTACAACCGTTAATTTCGTTGTATCTGTGGAAGTGAATTTCTATCCGAAATATCGGAATTATTATAGTTTGTTTAATGACAAGGGAGAAATCAAGGATATCCTGCAGGCGGGAAAAGAGATGAGAAAGGTTTTAAACATGGAGCTGAAATATACGGCGTTAAAGCAGCTACTTACAACGGCACTGGCGATTTCGATCGGACAGCTGCTTCTGACATATCTTCCGCTTGGATTTAATGATCTTATGGAAGGATATTTTAGGACACTCTGCGTCGGCTATGGACTCTATGCAATTGCTAACACAATGATGTTGATCTTACTTTATTTTACAGATTACAAGGGAGCATTATTTGCAACAGGAATGTTCGCCGCGTGTACGACGACATTTACCTGTGTGTCTTTATTCTTCCCACAGGTGTATTATGGGTTTGGATTTTTACTGGGAAGTGCAGTGTTCTTTTTGATCTGTACACTGCGTCTTGGATATTTTATAAAAAAACTTCCGTATTATATTTTGAGCGTACAGCCGATTGTGGCAGAGGATAAAACAGGTTTCTTCACACGGCTTGGATGCTTTTTGGAAGAGAAAATAGAGAGGGGAGATAAGCTTGAAAAAATATAGATTACTTGCGTTGGGATGTGCCCTTTTATTAGGAATGTCCTGTTGCCTGACGGGATGTACCACCCCGGAGAAAACAGGGGATACTTCAAAGAAACAGACAGAACAACAGGAAGAGATAAAAAAGGCAGAGACACAGGATATCAACGACGTTCACCTCAGGGATAAGGATAGTCTCTATGAAAATGATGACGAGACAAGTGTTGTGACGATGTATCTCACCGTTTCCCGTGGAAATTCTTCAGAGGGAACGGCTCATACCTGGAAGGAGATTAACAGTTATTCGGCCTATGATTATGACAAGATGGGAGTAGAACGTTACCAGACAGCGGCGCTTCTTCAGGTTGGTGATGAGTCAGGTCCGCAGAGCGGGGAGGTTGGATATGGTGAAAATGTGCCGAATGCTACCGTGCAGATCAGAGGACAGACATCGAGCCGTAATTCGCAGAAAAACTATAAGATTGAGCTGAAGAAGAATAAGGGAACCTGGCGTGGACAGCGCACGATCAATCTGAATAAACATCAGACAGATGGAATGCGTTTCCGTAATAAGCTGTCCTACGATCTTCTGAAAGGGATACCGCAGCTGATGTCACTTAGAACCCAGTTTGTACATTTATATGTAAGAGATCTTACCGAGGGGGACAGCTCAGAATTCCAGGACTATGGATTGTACACACAGGTGGAACAGCTCAACAAGACAGGAATGAAGAACCATGGAATGGATTCGAAGGGACAGTTGTACAAAATTAATTCGTTTGAGTTTTTCCGCTATGAAGATGTAATAAAAAAAGAAGACGATCCGACCTATGACCAGAAAGCCTTTGAAAAGCTCCTGGAGATCAAAGGAGATTCAGATCATACGAAACTGATTCAAATGCTGACAGATCTGAATGATACTTCTCAACCGATTGAGGATATCCTGGATCAATATTTTGACAGAGAGAATCTGACGTACTGGATGGCGTATCAGATACTGACCGGAAATGTGGATACACAGAATCGTAATACATATTTATATAGTCCACAGAATTCAAATATATGGTATCTGATCGCGTGGGATAATGATACCTCTTTCATGAGAACCGAATATAACATTAAAAACCGTTCCGATCAAGGCAGTTGGGAATGTGGAGTCAGTAATTACTGGGGAAATGTTCTCTTTCAAAGATGTCTGCAGTCGGAGGATTTCCGTGAGGAACTTGACGCGGCGATCCAGGATCTGAGATCCTATCTCAGTGTGGATCGGATCAGTAGTATGATAGAGGAATATCGTACAGTTACTCAGAAGTATTTAAATCAGATGCCGGACCAGATGTATGCACCGTTGACTGAAGCGAAGTATGAAACAATTGCATCGGCAATCCCTTCAGAGGTAGAACAAAATTATGAACTTTATAAGGAGAGCCTGGAAAAGCCAATGCCGTTTTTTATCGGAAAACCGGTAATCGAGAGAAATATTTTGAAGTTCAACTGGGACGCATCGTATGACTTTGATGCAGAGACGGTCACTTACACAGTTGAACTGGCAAAAGATTATAAGTTTAATGAGATTGTATTTCGTAAGAATAATATTCAAATTCCGGAAGCGGAGACTACAGTTCCGGCAGATGGTCAGTATTTTGTGCGTGTCCGTGCGACAAATACATCTGGACAGACGCAGGATGCTTTTGATTATTATATAACAGACGCTGGAAAGAATTATGGTATGAAATGTTTCTACATTACAGGCGGCCAAAATGTTGAGGAAGATATTTATGAGGAATGATTTATCAAAAGAACGCTTCCGTAATGAATGGAAATATCTGATCAGTACCAGTGAGAAAGAATTGCTGGAGCTGAGGATGAAGCATTTGCTGAAAAAGGATCCAAATGCAAAGGGAAATGGTTATATGATCCGCAGCCTCTATTTTGAAGATTATTTCAACAGCGCTTATGCGGAAAAGGAATCTGGTGTCCTGATGCGAAAAAAATACAGGATTCGTATTTATGATTGTAGTGACCGTTCGATCAAGCTGGAGCGGAAGAAGAAATTCGGAAGTTATATTTATAAAGAAAGTGCTCCTCTGACAAAGGAAGAATTCTATAAGATCCTTGATGGAGATTATAAATTTTTGTTAAGCAGTCCGTATCCGTTGTGCAGAGAATTTTATGTGGAATGTGTCAGCAATCTCATGCGTCCACGCACGATCGTTGACTATGACCGTGTACCGTGGATCATGGATGAGGGGACAGTCAGGATTACATTTGACAGTGATGTGAGGGCAGCGGTCGGAAGTTATGACATCTTTGATCCGTCCCTTCCGACACTTCCGGTGCTTGAACCGGGGAAACTGGTTATGGAAGTGAAATTCACAGAGATGCTTCCACAGATCGTGCGTGACTTGCTTCCGCCAAATGCACAAGAATTCACAGCAGTATCAAAATATGTACTCTGTTATGAAAAATCGCAGTATTTATATGGATTTGAATATTGGAATGAAACACAGGAGAGAAAACTATTATGAGTATACAAGATATGATTAAGAAGTCGGTGCTGGAATCCGGCGTATTTGACAGCTTTAATGCACCGAAGATGGCAATTTCGCTGATCGTGGCGTTGCTTCTCGGAGCAGTGATCTATATGGTTTACAGCAAGTTTTATGTAGGGGTGATCTTCTCTCGGAGCTTTGCAGTTACGTTGGTCGGCATGACACTTCTCACTTGCATGGTTACTCTGGCAATCAGTACGAATATCGTGATTTCCCTTGGTATGGTCGGTGCATTGTCTATCGTACGTTTCCGTACGGCGGTGAAGGATCCGATGGATCTGCTCTATCTTTTCTGGGCGATCACGACAGGTATCACGACTGGAGCGGGAATGTATCCGTTGGCACTGATTGCAGCAGCGGTTATGATCATTATGATTTATCTGTTTTATCATAAGCAGCAGAAAGGCAGAATCTATATCGCCGTGATCCATTATCAGGGAGATGAAGCCGGTGATGAGATCATCCGCAGCTTTGGCAGAATGAAATACTTCATAAAGTCAAAGACGATGCGTGGGGAGAAAACAGAGATGGCAGTTGAGGTATTCTGTCGGCAGAATGATCTCGATTTCACAGAGAAGATCCGGAAGATCACAAATGTAGAAGATATTACATTGATCCAGTATAATGGAGAGTATCACGGATAAAATGAAAAGACTATAACTGGTTGATTCATTAAGATGATATGCTACCCTCATATAGGACAATGAAATATAAAAGTCCTATATGGGGGTATTTTCATGTTCAGAAAGAGTAAGATAGAACCAGTAGAAAAAGTAAAAATAGTCGAACGCTACCTTGCAGGAGAAATTGGCATACGGCAAGCAGGAAAAGAATTGGGAGTTGATCATCATAGTATTCGAAATTGGATTTCTATTTATCAGTATGATGGACCAACTGGATTACTCAATCAACCGAAAAACAAATCTTATTCAAAAGATTTAAAAATATCTGCTATAAATGATTATCTTAACGGAGAAGGATCTCTTCAGGATATTTGCACAAAATACGGAATTCGTTCACACAGACAGCTTTCCGATTGGATTAAGGTGTATAATTCTGGTGGAATATTAAAAACATCCACTGGAGGTGCTTACATGAAAAAAGCAAAGAACACTACACTTGATGAGAGATTAAAAATAGTAACAGATTGTCTTGCAAATGATAAGAATTATGGTGCAATGGCACTCAAATATGATTGTTCCTATCAACAAGTTCGCAATTGGGTAATACGATACGAAAAGATGGGTCAAGCGGGTCTGGAAGACAGACGTGGACGTCGTATAGCTTCTCTTCCAAGCAGAACACCTGAAGAAGAGCTACGTGACAAGATAGCTGAACTGGAAAGAAGAAATCTAGACTTACAAATGGAGAATGATCTGTTAAAAAAGTCAGAGAACTGGAAAGGAGGGGCCGCTATCTTTAATCCATCGGTTAGCCGAATATGAAGCCATCCAAAAACTAATTAGATGGACATAAAGGAATTCATGTGAATGATAAACGAGTACTTCGTATTTGTAGGAAATACGATATAAAATCAAATATTAAATGGAAACCTAAGAGTTGTACCAGAGGAGACAGAAATCCTGATCACATAGCAAAAAACTATTTACACCGTGAATTTCACGCCGAAAAACCGAATGAAAAGTGGCTTACAGATGTTTCTGAATTTAAATACTACAACGGAATAGAAGTTCATAAAGTTTATCTGAGTGCTATTTTAGATTTATATGATAGAAGGATTGTTTCCTTTAAAATCAGCGATCATAATGATAATCCATTAGTTATGGACACGTTTGATGAGGCTGTTCGTCAGGAGCCAGATGCACACCCATTAGTTCATTCTGATCGAGGCTTTCAATATACAAGCGCACAGTTTTATACTAGATTAAAAAAACATCATATGAAGCAGAGTATGTCTAGAGTTGCCCACTGTATTGATAATGGACCAATGGAAGGGTTTTGGGGAATTCTAAAACGAGAAATGCATTATAAACAGTGTTTTAATGACAGAAGCTCTTTGATTACTGCGATAGCTAATTACATAGATTACTACAACAACCAACGACTTCAAAGAAAACTGCATGTAATGACACCAATGAAATATCATGAGCAATATACAAAAGCAGCATAAAATATCGCCAGCCATAGCATGGCTGACGATACAAAAATTTATTATTTTTTATTGTCCTCTTGACAGGGAGCATACCAGAAATGATCTGAAAAGTATGGTTCCTTTTTGAAAAAGCGAGGGAGAAAGAAGAGACTTTCCCTGTGAAGTTTCTGATAAATATCAGGAAATCTTACACCGGCAAAGATACCACTTCTCGATCAGTCCGATCAGAGCATAGAGCAGCATGGCGATCACGCAGAGGATGCAGATGCTCATCAGCAGCCAGTCGAGCTTGAAGACCTGACTGCCGTAGATGATCATATAGCCAAGTCCTTCCCTGCCGCCGATAAATTCTCCGATGATCACGCCCACCAGACAGAGCCCGATATTGACCTTCATGGTGCTGATGATCGCCGGAATGCAGCTTGGGATCACGACTTTGGAGAGGGCGTGGAGCCGGTTCCCGTGGAGGGTGTAGATCAGCATGATCTTATCCGGGTCGACTTCGGAAAATTCAGAATAAAGATTCAGGATGCTCCCGAAGATTGCAACAGACATTCCGGCAATGATGATGGTTGTGCGGTTTGCGCCGAGCCAGACAATGAGAAGCGGAGCAAGTGCAGATTTTGGCAGACTGTTCAGGACGACCAGATAAGGCTCCAGGATTTCCGAAAGCTTCCGGAAGAGCCAGAGAAGGACGGTGACAAAAAGGCTGAAGAAGATTACCAGAACAAAACTGACCAGAGTTTCGTAAAGGGTTACTCCGATATGGCGGAAAATACTGCCGTCACCGGTCATTTCCAGAAAACACAGGGCAATCCGGGAGGGGCTGCTGAAGATGAAGGAGTCGATGAGTCCTGTATTTGCGGCAAATTCCCAGAGGAAGAGAAAGGCAAGCAGGATGGAGACTCTGGAAACGGCAACGATCCGTTTATGTCGGCGCCGCATATTCAGGTAATGCAGCTGGTTTTTTGAAAGTTCATTCATCCGGGTTCAGCTCCTTCCAGATTAGATTGAAATAAGTCTTAAATTCCGGGGCATTGCGGCGGGCAAGCGGGGAAAGTCCCGGATCAGAAAAGGAAACATTGACCGTTTGCCCGATGGTTGCCGGACGGCTTGTGAGAACAAGGATCCGGTCAGCAAGACTGATCGCTTCAGCAAGGTCATGGGTGACAAGGATCGCTGTTTTTTTCTCTTTTTTGATAATCTGCCCGATATCATCACTGACATTTAATCGGGTCTGATAATCCAAGGCAGAAAAGGGTTCATCCAAAAGCATGATATCCGGCTTCAGGACCAGCGTGCGGATCAGCGCGACTCTCTGGCGCATTCCTCCGGAAAGTTCGGATGGTTTTGCATTTGCAAAGGCATTCAGGCCGTATTGTGTAAGAAGGGCTCTTGCCAGTGCGAGGGAACGGGCAGTCAGTGCATGCTGGATCTCGAGACCGAGAAGAACGTTCTGATAGATGGTACGCCACTCAAGAAGTTCATCCTTTTGCAGCATATATCCGATGCCGGAAGTATTGTCCGGATGATAGCTGCCGTTTATTTTGATGAGACCTTTTTCCGGGGTGAGAAGACCTGCAATCAGGTGGAGCAGTGTAGATTTTCCGCACCCGGAGGGACCGACCAGAGCAATAAATTCCCCTTCGCGGACCGAAAAGGTGATGTCTTTCAGGGCGTAGGTTTCTCCTTCCAGTGTATGGTAAGCATAATGAACGTTTTTCAGTTCCAGTGCATATTGCATGATAATCCTCCAGATACAGAAACGATCATAAGTCTTTTACTTACAGTTTATGAGAAATAAAAAAAAGCGTGTGTGCATCTGGCTGGAATGGAGCGGAAAAAGAAAAACAGAGCAGAAAAGATATTGTGCGAAGAGAACAGCTGCATTATAATAAGAAACAAATCTGCAATATGAGGAGAGATGAACAGATGCAGAAAAAGAATTACCAGAAAGAACTGGATAAAAAGATAGAACAGATCGTATCGGAAAAGAAGGTTCCACGTCTGTTCCTTCACAGCTGTTGTGCACCATGCAGCAGTTATGTGCTGGAATATCTGTCAGAATATTTTGAGATTACGGTGTTTTATTACAATCCGAATATTTTTCCGGAATCTGAATTTGAAAAACGGATCCACGAACAGGAGAAGCTGATCCGTGAGCTTCCGGCGAAACATACGATCCATTTTCAGGCGGGAAATTATGACAGTGAAAAATTTTACGAGATGGCGAAGGGACTGGAGATGATTCCGGAAGGTGGAGAGCGGTGCTTCAGGTGTTATGAGCTCAGACTCCGGGAAGCTGCGAGATTTGCAAAAGAAGGCAGATATGATTATTTCACCACAACCCTTTCCATCAGTCCGCTGAAAAATGCACAGAAGCTGAATGAGATTGGTGAGCGGCTTGCCGGGGAATATGGAGTGGCTTATCTGGTTTCGGATTTTAAAAAGAGAAATGGATATAAGCGTTCAACCGAGCTGTCAAAGATTTACGGACTTTACCGCCAGGACTATTGTGGCTGTATTTATTCCAAAAATCAGAGAGAACGGGAAAAGAAACTTCGGGAGGAAGAGGAAAGTTCTGTGAAAAGTTAAGAGGGGAACTTTACAGAATCCGACATTCTATGGTACACTAAAGCACAGAATTACGTTGAAGAAAAGAGGGAAAGCTATGGCACAGTTATGGGGAGGACGTTTTACGAAAGAAACCGACAAACTGGTTTATAATTTCAATGCGTCCATTTCATTTGATAAACGATTTTATGAGCAGGATATCCAGGGCAGCAAGGCGCATGTTATGATGCTTGCAAAGCAGGGGATCCTGACAGACGATGAGAAGCAGCAGATTCTGGACGGACTGGAAAGCATCCGCAGGGATGTAGAGAGCGGAAAGCTTGAGATTACAGAGGAATACGAAGATATCCACAGTTTTGTAGAGGCAAATCTGATCGACCGGATCGGGGATGCAGGAAAGAAGCTGCATACCGGAAGAAGCCGTAATGACCAGGTTGCACTGGATATGAAGCTTTATACAAGAAGTGAGATCACCGCACTGCAGGGACTGGTTGTGGATATGCTCCGCGAACTTCTTGCGATCATGAAGGACAACACCGAGACGATCATGCCTGGATTTACCCATCTGCAGAAAGCGCAGCCGATCACACTGGCACACCATATGGGTGCTTATTTTGAAATGTTCAAAAGAGACCATATGCGTCTGAAAGATATTTACAAAAGAATGAATACCTGTCCGCTTGGATCCGGAGCACTTGCAGGAACTACTTATGATCTGGACAGAGCATACACCGCAGAGCTTCTCGGATTTGACGGACCGACACTGAACAGTATGGATTCGGTATCGGACCGTGATTATCTGATCGAGCTGATGAGTGCTCTATCTACGATTATGATGCATTTAAGCCGCTTCTCAGAAGAAGTGATCATCTGGAATTCCAATGAATACCAGTTTGTCGATATCGATGACAGCTACAGCACCGGAAGCAGTATCATGCCACAGAAGAAGAATCCGGATATTGCGGAACTTGTTCGTGGAAAGACAGGACGTGTATACGGTGCACTGACTTCGATCCTGACTACAATGAAAGGAATTCCGCTTGCTTACAATAAAGATATGCAGGAGGACAAAGAGCTGGTATTTGATGCCATCGATACCGTGAAAGGATGCCTGGCTTTATTTACCGGAATGCTCGCAACCATGAAGTTCAACAAAGAACGTATGCTGGAAAGCTGCAGACACGGATTTACCAATGCAACAGATGCAGCTGACTATCTGGTAAATCACGGGGTACCGTTCCGTGATGCACATGGAATCGTAGGAAAGCTGGTACTTTATTGCATCGATAAGAAGGTTGCGTTAGATGATATGTCACTGGAAGAATATAAGGAGATCTCTCCGGTATTTGAAGAAGATATTTATGATGCAATCAGCATGGAGACCTGTGTCAATAAGAGAAATACGATCGGTGCACCTGGACCGGAAGCTATGAAAAAGGTGATCGCGCTTCACGAAGCATATCTGGAAGAGTGCTAATCGTTATAAGGAAAATGAGCATTGCTGGTCACAGGTACTGGGAACAGTAACATGAGCGTTAATAAGTAGACATAGTTTTTCAATTGTCAGGGTTGAAAAATGTCGGAAAATGCGCTATGATATACAAATCGCGCGTACAAATGTGCGCATTAAAAAGACAAAACAGGAAATGAGGACATAAAAATGGATCAGAAATTAAGAGTAGGTATTCTTGGTGCAACAGGAATGGTAGGACAGAGATTTATCTCTCTGCTGGAAAATCATCCGTGGTTTGAGGTAGTAACACTGGCTGCAAGCCCGCGTTCCGCAGGGAAGACATATGAAGAAGCAGTCGGAGACCGCTGGAAAATGGACACTCCGATGCCGGAAGCAGTCAAGAAGATCGTTGTACATAATGTCAACGAAGTAGAAGAAGTTGCAAAGACAGTTGACTTTGTATTCAGTGCAGTTGATATGTCAAAAGATGAGATTCGTGCGATCGAGGAAGCATACGCAAAGACAGAGACACCGGTTGTATCTAATAACAGTGCCCACAGATGGACACCGGATGTACCGATGGTAATCCCGGAAGTAAACCCAGAACATTTTGCAGTCATCGAAGACCAGAAAAAGCGTCTTGGAACTACAAGAGGATTTATCGCAGTAAAACCAAACTGTTCGATCCAGAGCTATGCGCCTTGCCTTGCAGCATGGAAAGAATTCGGACCAAAAGAACTGGTTGTTACAACCTACCAGGCAATTTCAGGTGCAGGAAAGACCTTTAAAGACTGGCCGGAAATGGTAGAAAATATCATTCCATTCATTGGTGGAGAAGAAGAAAAGAGCGAGCAGGAACCGCTTCGTGTTCTTGGCAGAGTTGAAAATGGACAGATCGTAAAAGCAGATTCTCCGAAGATCACATGCCAGTGTGTACGTGTACCGGTTCTTAACGGACATACCGCTGCCGTATTTATCAATTTTGAAAAGAAACCAACCAAAGAGCAGCTGATCGAAAAACTGGAAAGTTTCAAAGGCTTCCCGCAGGAAGCAGAGCTTCCGAGTGCACCGAAGCAGTTCATCCGCTATATGACAGAAGACAACCGTCCGCAGGTGAAACTGGATGTAGATTATGAGAACGGAATGGGAATTTCTATCGGACGACTCAGAGAAGATTCCCTTTACGATTATAAATTTATCGGACTTTCCCACAATACAGTCCGCGGTGCGGCAGGAGGAGCTGTTCTCTGTGCTGAGACACTGACTGCAAAAGGCTTTATCACAAAGAAATAGCTTTTGCAGGAAAGTTTAAAAGAAGTTAACTTTTCTTTCTTCTGATTCAGTGGTAGAATGAAATTATACCAGTGTAAAGGAAGAGTGAAGGTGGGCTAATATGAAAAAAGAAATGCAGAACTATACACAGAACAGAGAACTGTCCTGGCTGAAGTTCAATCAGAGGGTACTGGAGGAAGCAAAGGATTCTTCAGTACCCCTTCTTGAAAGAATGAAGTTTGTATCCATTTTTACAAGCAACCTGGATGAATTTTTTATGATCCGCGTAGGAAGCCTGTATGATATGTCGCTTACGGATAACAGCACGATCGACAGCCGTTCGGGGATGAATCCGAAAGAGCAGCTGGATGCAATCTTTGCGGCTGTAGCACCATTGTATAAAGAGCGGGACAAGACTTACTCGGAAATCAAGAAGCTGCTGAATCCATACGGTGTCTGTGGACTATCGATAAAAGAGCTGGAGCAGCAGGAAAAGAAGTATGTGAAAAAGTACTTCAAAGACCAGATCCTACCGATCCTGTCTCCACAGATCGTGGATGCCAATCATCCATTCCCACATCTGCTCAATAAGGAACTGTATGTGATCGCAAGTCTGAAGCAGAATGGAACTTCCATGATTGGAATCGTACCGGTTCCACAGTTTGTGTCAGACATTTTATATCTTCCGGGCCATGATATCCGTTATATTCGTATGGAAAAGGTGATCATGGAATATCTGGATGTGGTGTTCGACAAATACGAGGTATCGAACAAGAATTATATCTGCGTGACAAGGAATGCAGATGTGTCGCCGGACGATGAGGCACTGGAGATCAATGATGATTTCCGCCTGCTGATGCAGGAAACCCTTCACAAGCGCCGCAGAATGGCAGTGGTCCGCATGGAGACAGCGGAGCCGCTGGATAAGGAACTGGAAAAGTATTTCTGTGACAAATTTAAGATCACACCGGCACAGATCTACCGGACCAAGATGCCGATGAAGCTGGATTATATTTTTTCGATTATGGATAAGGTTCCGGCATCGCTGAAACGTTCTCTGATCGACGAACCGTTTACTCCGCAGCCGTCCCGCTATCTGACGGATGGAAAAGTGATTCCGCAGGTAAAGAAAAAAGATATACTTCTTTCTTATCCGTATGAGAGTATGGATCCGTTTCTGCGTATGATCAAGGAAGCGGCTTATGATCCGACCGTTCTTACGATCAGGATCACAATCTACCGTCTGGCAAAGAAGGCACGGCTGGTAGAGTACTTATGTGCAGCGGCCGAGAACGGCAAAGAGGTTACGGTTTTGATCGAGCTGAGAGCCAGATTCGATGAACAGAACAATATTGACTGGTCCGAACGTCTGGAAGAGGCAGGATGCCGTGTGATTTATGGATTTGAAGGTTATAAGGTGCATTCCAAGATCTGTCTGATCACTTACCGGAACCGCAACAATATCGAGTACATTACGCAGGTGGGAACCGGAAACTACAATGAAAAGACAGCGACGATGTATACGGATGTGTCGCTGATCACAGCGGATAAGGGAATCGGAGAGGATGCAGCCGTCTTCTTCAAGAATATGTCCATTGGCAATCTCAATGGAAGCTATCAGCACATTATTGTTTCACCGACCAGTCTGAAACCAAAGGTGCTTTCACTGATGGACGAGGAGATCAAAAAGGGAACGAACGGACGGATCATCATGAAGATGAATTCTGTGACGGATGTAGATTTTATCCAGAAGGTTTCCGAGGCATCGAATGCAGGGGTGAAGGTGGATCTGATCGTCCGTGGGATCTGCTGTATTCTTCCGGGAGTCAAAGGGTACACAGAGAATCTCCGTGTGACCAGTATTGTCGGACGTTATCTTGAGCATCCGCGTATTTTCCTTTTTGGAACCGGAGCGGATCAGAAAATCTATATCGGTTCCGCAGATATGATGACGCGTAATACGGAAAAACGCGTGGAAGTGGCATGTCCGGTTTACGATGAAACTATCAGGAAACAGCTGACACATATGCTGAAGATCATGCTTGCGGACAATGTAAAAGCGCGGGAATTAAAGAGTGACGGCAAATACTACATGAAAGAAAAAGGAACTTCAAAAGTCAATTCCCAGGAATATTTTATGCGTGAAGCAATCACCGTCAGACATCCGGAAGGACGGACAAAACAAAGCTTCGTTGATAAAATCCGGAAGATTTTTCGAAGAAAATAATTTGTTTTATGTTCTGAATATGATATGATAAAAAAGTGGAGCTGGTATCAGCTTCACTTTTTAAACGCTGTGAGAGTTGCTATAGCGTGAAAATACAGGAGTACAAAATTATTATATGGGTAAATCGGTATATATTGCAGAAAAGCCGAGTGTGGCACAGGAATTTGCCAAGGCACTGCATTTGAATTTGAAAAGAAAAGACGGATATCTGGAATCAGATGAGGCGATCGTAACCTGGTGTGTTGGTCATCTTGTCACGATGAGTTATCCGGAAGTATATGATGAAAAGTATAAGAGATGGTCTTTGCAGACACTGCCATTCATTCCGCAGGAATTTCTCTATGAGGTGATACCGGGAGTAAAGAAGCAGTTTGAGATCGTAAAAGGAATACTGACCAGGAAGGACGTAGACCGGATTTATGTCTGTACCGACTCGGGAAGAGAAGGAGAATACATTTACCGTCTGGTGGAACAGATGGCAGGCGTAAAAGGGAAAGAACGCCGGCGTGTGTGGATCGATTCCCAGACGGAGGAAGAGATCCTCAGAGGAATCCGTGAGGCGAAGGATCTGTCAGAATACGATAATCTGTCAGCTTCGGCTTATCTCCGTGCGAAGGAAGATTATCTGATGGGAATCAACTTTTCCAGACTTCTGACACTCAAATATGGAAACAGCATTTCAAATTATCTTGGGAATAAATACACGGTTGTATCTGTCGGACGTGTGATGACCTGTGTCCTTGGAATGGTCGTAAGGCGGGAACGGGAGATCCGTGAATTTGTTAAAACGCCGTTCTATCGTGTGATCGAATCGGTAAATGTAGACGGACATACTTTTACCGGTGAGTGGCGTGCAGTGAAAGGTTCGGCTTATTTTGAGTCTCCAAAGCTCTACAAAGAGAATGGATTTAAAGAGAAAGAGGAGGCCAAAAAGCTGATCGCTGTTTTGAAAGAGGGAACATCCCCTCTTACCTGCCGGATTGTATCCATCGAAAAGAAAAAAGAGAAAAAGAATCCGCCACTTCTGTTTAACCTTGCAGAACTTCAGAACGAATGCTCCAAACGGTTCAAGATCAGTCCGGATGAAACGCTCCGCATTGTGCAGGAGCTTTACGAGAAGAAGCTTGTCACCTATCCGAGAACAGACGCCAGAGTGCTTTCGACGGCAGTATCAAAGGAGATCACAAAGAACCTGAACGGGCTGAGTAAATATCAGATGACTGCACCATATATGCAGGATATTCTGCATTACGGAGCATATAAAAATTTGGCAAAGACGCGTTATGTCAATGACAAGCAGATCACGGATCATTATGCAATCATCCCGACAGGACAGGGACTTTCAGCATTGAATTCGGTATCTGCAACGGCTCATCGTGTGTATGATGTGATCGTCCGGAGGTTTCTGAGTATCTTCTATCCTCCGGCAGTTTATCAGAAAGTGGCGTTGGTAACACAGATCGGAAAAGAACAGTTTTTCTCCAACTTCCGTGTACTTGCGGAAGAAGGATATCTGAAGGTGGCAGGGGTCCCTGCCCCAAAGAAAAATGCAAATGGAAATGACGCGGAAGGAGATGGAAGTGATAACAATGTGGATCTGGATGCCGCATTTTTTGCATCCATCCAGAAGTTAAAAAAAGGTGATATCCTGGATGTGAAATCACTGGATATCAAAGAGGGAGAAACTTCACCGCCGAAGAGATACAATTCCGGTTCCATGATCCTTGCGATGGAAAATGCAGGTCAGCTGATCGAGGATGAGGAACTTCGTGCGCAGATCAAAGGAAGCGGGATCGGAACCAGTGCGACCAGGGCGGAGATCCTGAAAAAGCTCTTCAATATCAAATATCTGGCACTGAATAAAAAGACGCAGGTGATCACACCGACGCTTCTTGGAGAAATGATTTATGATGTGGTGTTGAATTCTATCCGTTCACTTCTGAATCCGGAGCTGACGGCAAGCTGGGAAAAGGGGCTTAACTATGTGGCAGAGGGAGAAATTACATCGGATGAATATATGACAAAACTGGACCATTTTATTGTCAGCAGAACCAACGGGGTACTGGGACTGAATAACCAGTATCAGTTAAGAAGCTGCTATGACAGAGCAGCAGTATTTTATAAAAAAGAAACCAAAGGCAGAGTATTGAAAGGAAAGAAAGAATGAAAAAAATGACGGTTAAAGAAATGTATACGCTGGAAGAGACAATCGCAAAGGATTTGTTTGAAGGAGTGACCTACCCGTGGGAAGTACTTCCGAAAATCAGCAGTTTTATCCTGGAACTGGGTGCGTCTCTTCCGGAAGAAGAGTATGAAAAACGTGGAGAAAATGTGTGGGTTGCCAGATCCGCAAAGGTTGCACCGACTGCATTTATCGGCGGTCCGGCGATCATCGGGAAGGACGCAGAGGTAAGACACTGTGCGTTTATCCGCGGAAATGCGATCGTAGGAGAAGGGGCAGTTGTCGGAAATTCTACCGAGCTGAAAAATGTGGTCCTCTTCAATAAAGTACAGGTTCCACATTATAATTATGTGGGGGATTCAATCCTTGGATACAAGTCACATATGGGAGCAGGTTCTATCACATCTAATGTGAAATCCGATAAAAAACTGGTGGTTGTAAAGACGCCGGAAGGAAATATCGAGACCGGTATGAAAAAGTTCGGCGCGATGCTGGGTGACCATGTAGAAGTTGGATGTGGAACCATTCTGAACCCGGGAAGTGTAGTAGGACCGCATACCAATATTTATCCACTTTCTTCGGTTAGAGGATTTGTGCCGGGAGGAAGTATTTACAAATGTGCAGGTGAAGTGGTTGAAATGAGACAGGAGTAATGACGGATGAAGCTTACAATACTTGGAACGGGAAATGCAACAGTAACGGAATGTTATAATACATGTTTTGCCCTCTCGGATGGAAACAGGCATTTTCTGGTAGATACCGGCGGCGGAAACCGTATTTTAAAGGTGTTAAAAGACACCGGGATCCAGCTGGAAGACATTCACGATATTTTTATTACCCATGAACATATCGATCATCTTCTGGGCGTGATCTGGCTGATACGGATGATCGGGCAGAAGAAGATCGGCCAGGGGAAATATGAGGGGAATCTGCGGATCTACTGCCATGAAGAACTGGCAAGATCAATCCGCATGATCGCAGAACTTACGATCCAGAAAAAGGTGACGAAATATTTTGATGACCGGATTCTTTTTGTGCCGGTGCATCACGGAGAGACAAAGGAAATCCTTGGCTGTCCGGTCACCTTTTTCGATATTTTTTCCACGAAGGCAAAGCAGTTCGGATTTACGATGCTGCTTCCGAACGGAGTGAAGTTTACCTGCTGCGGTGACGAACCGTACAATGAGAAAGATTATGAATTTGTGAAAGGCAGTGACTGGCTGACCCATGAGGCGTTCTGCCTGTATGGAGAAGCAGATAAGTTCAAGCCTTATGAAAAGCACCACAGTACTGTGAAAGAAGCATGTCAGCTTGCCGAGGAGCTTCAGATTCCGCATCTGATCCTGTATCATACGGAAGAGATGCATCTTAAGGAGAGGAAAGAGCTTTATACGCGGGAAGGACGGGAGTACTATCACGGGAAGTTGTTTGTACCGGATGATCTTGAGGTGTTTGAGCTTTAGATTGCAGGACGGGTGGTCTGCGGGAAAATAGAAGACGGACGCGCTTTTAATAAAATAAACCGGACAGATTTAGTTGTGCAGGGCATTCCGATGAGCCTCCGAATGCGAAAATTATGTCAGCAATGGCTTCCGAGAAGAAGTGTTCTGGTTGTGGGGGAAGGGGGAGATGTGGTATGATGGGAGAGTCAGAAGCTTTGGGGATCTGGGCGAGAAAGGTTTTCGGGAGGGGTTCGGTTTCTTCTCCGGGGAAGGTGAGACGTGTGGATCTGATTTAAAAATGTAGTTGACAAACCAGAACATATGTACTAATATAGAACCAGAACAAACATTCGTTCGATGGAGAGCGTGGGCGAAGAATCTGGGATAAGGAGATTAATGATGGCGAATAATACAATGAATGATGAGAATAAAAAGAAAGCATTAGACGCAGCAATTGCAAAGCTTGAGAAAGATTTTGGTAAGGGAGCAGTTATGAAGCTGGGTGATCCGGCGGCACAGGTGCATGTTGAGACGGTTCCGACCGGTTCTCTGAGCCTGGATCTGGCACTTGGTGTTGGCGGCGTTCCGAAAGGACGTATTATTGAAATTTATGGACCTGAATCAAGTGGTAAGACGACAGTTGCATTACATATGATCGCAGAAGTACAGAAAAGAGGCGGCATTGCGGGATTTATCGATGCAGAGCATGCACTGGATCCGGTATATGCGAAGAATATCGGTGTAGATATTGATGAACTTTACATTTCACAGCCAGACAGCGGAGATCAGGCATTGGAGATCACTGAGACAATGGTACGTTCCGGTGCGATTGACATTATCGTAGTCGATTCTGTTGCAGCACTTGTTCCGAAGCAGGAGATTGAGGGTGATATGGGTGATACACATGTAGGTCTGCAGGCAAGACTGATGTCACAGGCACTCAGAAAACTGACACCGGTTATCAGTAAATCAAACTGTGTTGTAATCTTTATCAACCAGCTGCGTGAGAAGGTTGGCGTTATGTTCGGTAATCCGGAGACAACAACGGGTGGACGGGCACTGAAGTTCTATTCATCTGTCCGTATGGATGTCCGCAGAACTGAGACTCTGAAGCAGGGCGGAGAGATGGTTGGTAACCATGTCCGCGTGAAGATCGTGAAGAATAAAATTGCACCTCCGTTCAAGGAAGCAGAATTTGATATCATGTTCGGAAAAGGAATTTCCAGAGAAGGAGATATCCTGGATCTTGCGACGAAGATTGATCTGGTCAATAAGAGTGGTGCATGGTATGCATACAACGGAGAAAAGATCGGTCAGGGACGTGAGAATGCAAAGTCTTATCTGACAGCACATCCGGAGATTATGGAAGAGATTGAAGAAAAAGTCCGTGCGCATTACGGAATCGGTGCAGAAGGGCAGGAAGCAGAAGAACCGGCACAGGCTGCTCCGGCAGATGCTGAAGAAGTGATGGATGAGGAAGAATAAAACATATGATGAGAATTACCCGAATCGAGCCAGTTACAAAGACAAAGTATCGGGTATCTGTTGATGAGCAGTTCGCCTTTGTGGTTTACAAAGGCGAACTGTCCCGTTTTCACCTGAAAGAAGAGTGTGAATTGACAGAGGATACTTATGCAAAGATCAAAGAAGTCCTTTTGAAGCGGGCAAAGCTTCGTGCGATGCACCTGCTGAATGACATGGCAAGAACTGAATCCCAGCTCAGAGATAAATTAAAGCTGGGCGGCTATCCATCGGAGATCACCGAGGCGGCGATTGCCTATGTGAAATCATTTGGATATATCAATGATGACGCCTACATTCGGAACTTTATAGACAGCAGGAAAGATAAAAAGAGCAGACGGGAGATTTATGCCCTTCTGAGACAGAAGGGCGTGGATATGAACCGGGCAGAAGAGATCATGGAAGAGATGTATGAAGAGCATTCCGATCAGGAAGCAATCCGGGAGCTTCTTCGCAAAAAACACTGGGACTTTGCCTGTACAGATCCGAAAGAAAAGCAGAAAATATATGGATATTTGGTGCGGAAAGGATTTCGTTACGAAGATATCCGTCAAGTAATACAAGTTTGCGATTGGAATGCTTGACATATTTGTGAAAACAGTATAGAATTTAAGTGTTGTATTTGTACAATGAAAACTAAATAAGGAGGTGCTCCTGTGCTGATACCTATAATTATTGCTGTAGTTGTTACGCTTATAGTAGTAATGCCGGTTACTTATTTTGTTACTGTTTCCAAGTTGAAGAACGATGCAAATTCTAAAATTGGGAACGCTGATGTAAAAGCAAGAGAAATTATTGATGATGCTTTGAAGACAGCAGAGACAAAGAAGAAGGAAGCACTTTTGGAAGTAAAGGAAGAGTCCATCAAGACAAAGAATGAACTTGAAAAAGAGACTAAGGAACGCAGAGCTGAACTTCAGCGTTATGAAAAGCGTGTACTTTCAAAAGAAGAATCTCTGGATAAGAGATCTGCGGCAATTGAGCAGAGAGAGACTGCATTTACTGCAAAAGAGACAGCGATGAAGCAGCGGGAGGCTGAAGTTGAAGAACTCAGCCAGAAAAGAGTACAGGAACTAGAAAGAATCTCAGGACTTACCTCCGAACAGGCAAAGGATTATCTATTAAAAACTGTTGAAGAAGATGTGAAACATGACACTGCCAAGATGGTGAAAGAGCTTGAAACACGTGCAAAGGAAGAGGCTGACAAGAAGGCGAAAGAGTATGTTGTCACCGCAATCCAGAGATGTGCGGCAGATCATGTGGCTGAAACTACGATCTCGGTAGTTCAGCTTCCAAGTGACGAGATGAAGGGTAGAATTATCGGACGAGAGGGACGGAATATCCGTACTCTTGAGACACTGACAGGAGTAGAGCTTATTATTGATGATACTCCGGAGGCAGTTGTTCTTTCCGGATTTGATCCAATCCGAAGAGAAGTGGCAAGAATTGCACTGGAGCGTTTGATCGTAGATGGACGAATCCATCCTGCAAGAATCGAAGAGATGGTTGAAAAAGCGCAGAAAGAAGTAGAGACTATGATGCGCGAAGAAGGAGAGGCAGCAGCACTTGAAGTTGGTGTACACGGCATCCATCCAGAACTGATTCGTCTTCTTGGACGTATGAAGTTCAGAACGAGCTACGGTCAGAATGCACTGAAGCATTCAATCGAGGTTGCTCAGCTATCCGGATTGCTTGCGGGCGAGATCGGACTGGATGTCCGTATCGCAAAGCGTGCAGGTCTTTTACATGACATCGGTAAATCGATCGATCACGATGTAGAAGGTTCACATGTTCAGATTGGTGTAGACCTTTGTAGAAAATACAAAGAGTCGCCGCTTATTATCAACGCGGTAGAAGCACATCATGGTGATGTAGAACCACAGTCTCTGATTGCAGGCGTTGTTCAGGCAGCAGATGCGATTTCGGCTGCAAGACCAGGTGCAAGAAGAGAAACCTTGGAGACATACACAAACAGATTAAAACAGTTAGAAGATATTACCAACCAGTTTAAAGGGGTTGAGAAGTCATTTGCTATTCAGGCGGGTAGAGAGATTCGCGTAATGGTAGTTCCAGAACAAGTATCTGATGATGATATGGTATTGCTGGCAAGAGATATTTCAAAACAGATTGAATATGAATTGGAATATCCAGGTCAGATTAAAGTAAATGTAATCCGGGAATCCCGTGTTACAGATTATGCTAAATAACACGATAATCAGAAAACGACAGCCGTCCAAAAGATTCAATCTTTTGGATGGCTGTATTTAATTTACGCGAGCAACGAGCCAAAGTCCGTGCTTGCACGAGACCTTGGCGACTGCCGCGATAACTTGAGAAACTCGCGGAGCGTGTTTCTAATAGTTGTGTGAAAAGGAAGTGGAAAACGGATGAAAAAAGAAATCAAACGTGTAAAAAGAGAAAGGGTATATCAGGGAACAATTGTTGATGTATACAAAGATTATATGGAGTTTTCCAATGGAAATCATGAGGTGTGGGACTATATCCACCACAAAGGGGCTGCTGCTGTGATACCTGTGATGGATGACGGCAGACTCCTGATGGTAAGACAGTACCGGAATGCACTGGATCGCTTTACACTGGAGCTTCCGGCAGGAGGGCTGGACCAAGCAGATGAACCGGGACGAGACTGTTCGGCAAGAGAATTGGAAGAAGAGACCGGATATCACAGTGATGATCTGGAATGGCTGATCACGCTTCGAACAACTGTAGCACTTTGCAACGAAAAAATCGAAGTTTATGTGGCACGAAACCTGATCCGTACCCATCAGCATCTGGATGAGAATGAATTTGTGAATGTAGAGGCACATACGGTTGAAGAATTGAAGCAGATGATCTTTGAAGGAAAGATTGAAGATTCCAAGACTGTAGCCGCTATCCTTGCCTATGATGCAAAGTATAACAGATAAAGTGAACGCATAATTGACAACTCCGGACATATAATGAACTATGTGAAATTATTGGAGGCCGGAATGTGGAATTTTATCGGAAGAAATATCAGCTGCCCATGCTATATCTGATCGGTTTTGGAATGGGTATCTTATATGCTAATTTTATTGCGAAAAATTATGTTACGATGACTGGAATTTTCCATGAATATTTTCTAAATCAGTATACACAGGTGAAAATCATAAATGAAGATTACCTGTGGTACCTGCTCAGATGGAGAGTGATGCCTCTGGCGTTAGCGGTCTGTGTGGCAAATCTGGGATTTCGCAGACTGACAGCAGCTGGAATCCTCCTTTGGACAGGCTTTGCAGCAGGGATACTGTCTGTGGCGGCAGTTTTAAGGATGGGACTTTGCGGAATGCTGCTGTGTATTGCCGGTATTTTCCCGCAATATATTTTTTATGTACCGGCATATCTTCTATTGATCCGGTATTATTATCGTTATCCGCAAAGTGAATGGAATGGAACAAAAACAGGATTTACTGTTATGATGATCGTGGCGGGAATTTTGTCTGAGGTATATTTAAACCCTGGGATTGTCCGCTGGTTTGTGAAGGTTCTTACATAGCAAGAATGTGTTCAGCCACATTTTAGCGTCAGGTGATAGAAAATGACAGAAAGTCCTCTTACTGAACAATTCGGTAAAGAGGACTTTCTGCCGTTTTTTATCGCCCTTGTTTTATCAGGAGAAACATGCAGCAGCCAAATGTAAGAAGCTGGCTTGCAAGCAGTGCCCACAGATAGCCAAGAATCCCGAACTGCGGAATCAGAAAAAGAACACCACAGATTCGTACTGCCAGGGTGAACAGATTGATCAGAAAAGTTTTTCCGGCAAGATCCAAACCATTTAACACACTGATCAGTGCGGTGTTACTATAGAGAAAAGGACAGATAAATGCTAGTGTTAAGATATAATTTCCGGCTTCTGGTGTATGAAAGATCCGTCTGCTGATAAAGCCGGATGCGGTAAAGAAAAATAGCAGGCAGGCAAAACCAAGAAACAGGCAGAAAAAAATAACTTTCCGTAAAAGCTGCGGAAGAGCATGCTTTTTCTGAGCATCCGGCATACTGGCAACTTCGGGGAGGAGCATTGTGGAGATGGAATTGGTGAGGGCAGATGGAAATAAAATGCAGGGAAGGGCAATTCCGGTCAAAATTCCGTAGGTGCTAAGAGAAGCGGAGATACTCATTCCATACTTTTGCAGGGCAAGAGGAATAGAAATTGCTTCCAGACTCTGAAAAAGATTCAGAAGGACTCTGCTTGCGGTCAGTGGAAGGGCAGAAAAAAGCAGGGGAGGAACAGCAGAAAGAGTCGGCTCCCGGTGTGGGGAGAAAGGTTGCCCGGCAGTTCTGAGCTTATGGATGCAAAGAAAAGCGGCTGCAATTTCACCACCGACAATTCCGAGGACAGCAATTGCGACAGATGGTGTAAAAGCGGTATGAGCATCGGCTGTATAGAGGAAGATAACAAAAAAGATCCGGACCAGCTGTTCAAATAATTGGGAGAGGGCAGGAAGCCGGATCTGCTTGAGCCCCAGAAAGTAACCACAGCTGCAACTGTGCAGAGCTGCAAATGGAAGTGCATATGCTATCAGGAAGATGAGAGAGGCGCATCGGGGATCACCAAGTATGACTGTGGTGAGGAAAACAGCATTTTTCTGCAGCAGAAAAAGACAGCAGATGGAAAGAAAAAGAGAACAAAGCAGTGCTGCTTTCAGGTAAGAATAAGCTTTTGCAGACTGCTTTTTTGCAGAAGAGGCGGCAACCAGGCGCGCCAGAGCCGTCTCGATCCCTGCTGAAGTTGCAGCATAAGCAAGTGTGTAGACAGGGAAAATCAGCTGATACAGACCGATTTCTTCTGCAGGGAAAGATCTGCTGAGAAAAATACGGTAAAAAAATCCCATTACACGGGTGAGAATGCCGACTACAGTAAGGATAAAAGTTCCTTTCAGGAGAAAATGTTTTTGTGACATAGCGGCTCCAAAGGCATTTTTGTTTTAAAATATATGCAAGAAAGAGCCTTGACAGAACATAACAGAGGTGATATCCTCAATTTGCAAGAAATCCTAGTAAAACAGTGGGATATAAAAATAAAGAGAAGGTGATGGATTGAAGATCTCAACGAAGGGTCGTTATGGTTTACGCGCCTTTATCGATCTTGCGTGTTATGGCGCAGAAGAACCGGTTTCCATCAGCAGTATATCAGCCAGGCAGGAGATATCGGAACGATATCTGGAACAGCTCATGGCGAAGCTGAAAAAGGCAGGTCTTGTCAAGAGTATCCGTGGAGCGGGAGGAGGATATCGGCTGGCAAAGGATGCGGCGGAAGTTTCTGTTGGTGATGTACTCAGAGCACTTGAAGGAGACCTTGAACCTGCGACTTGTGCAGCACTTCATTCGGAAGACAGCTGCGAGATCCAGGGCAGCTGTATCACGAAATATGTCTGGAAGAAAGTCAATGAAAGCATGGCACAGACGGTAGACAGTATTATGATAAATACCCTTGTGGAAATGAATAAAGAAATAAAGAAAGAAGGACAAAAAGATGAGTAAATTAATTTATTTGGATAACGCAGCAACAACAAAAACTGCACCAGAAGTTCTGGAAGCAATGCTGCCATATTTTACAGAGCAGTATGGCAATCCTTCTGCGATCTACAGCTTCGCATCCCATAACAAAGATGTTGTGGCAGAACAGAGAGAAAGAATCGCAAACGCACTCGGTGCAAAGAGCAACGAAATTTATTTTACAGCCGGCGGATCAGAGTCTGACAACTGGGCACTCAAAGCAACCGCTGAGGCTTATCAGAATAAAGGAAAACATATTATCACAACCAAGATCGAACATCATGCGATCCTGCATACAGCAGCTTATTTGGAAGAGCGTGGGTTTGAAGTGACTTATCTTGATGTGGATGAATACGGAAAAGTAAATCCGGCAGATGTGGAAGCAGCAATCCGCCCGGATACCATCCTGATCTCTGTAATGTATGCAAACAACGAGATCGGTACAATTGAACCGATCAAAGAAATCGGTGAGATCGCCCACAAACATGGTATCCTGTTCCACACAGACGCCGTACAGGCTTTCGGACAGGTCCCGATCAATGTAGATGAATGTCATATTGATATGTTAAGTGCCAGCGGACACAAGCTGAACGGACCAAAAGGAATCGGATTCCTCTATATCAGAAAAGGCGTGAAGATCCGTTCCTTCGTTCATGGTGGGGCACAGGAAAGAAAACGTCGTGCAGGTACAGAAAATGTTCCGGGTATTGTTGGAATCGGTACAGCAACAAAACGTGCTATCGCTACGATGGAAGAACGTACAGCAAAAGAGCGTGAGATGAGAGATTATCTGATCAAACGTGTGATGGAAGAAATCCCGTACACCAAGCTGAACGGACATCCGACAGACCGTCTGCCAAATAACGCAAACTTCTGTTTCCGTTTCATTGAGGGCGAATCTATGCTGATCCGTCTTGATATGGCAGGAATTTGTGGATCTAGTGGATCTGCATGTACATCCGGATCTCTTGATCCATCCCATGTACTTCTTGCAATCGGACTGCCGCACGAGATTGCGCATGGATCTCTGCGCCTGACTCTGAATGAAGAGATCACAAAAGAAGACATTGATTATGTAGTAGATCAGCTTAAGACAATCGTAAGCGATTTACGCGGAATGTCACCGCTTTATGAAGATTTTGCAAAAAAACAGAATAAATAATACGATAGAAAATACAGCTTTAGGAGGAATTTACAATGTATACAGAGAAAGTAATGGATCATTTTCAGCATCCACGTAATATGGGAGAAATCGAGAACGCAAGCGGAGTGGGTACTGTTGGTAACGCCAAATGTGGTGATATCATGAGAATCTACCTTGATATTGATGATAACGGAATTATTAATGATGTAAAATTTAAGACATTCGGATGTGGTGCGGCTGTTGCAACAAGCAGTATGGCGACAGAACTTGTAAAGGGAAAACATATTTCAGAAGCAATGCAGGTAACAAACAAAGCCGTTATGGAAGCACTTGACGGACTGCCGCCTGTTAAAGTACACTGTTCTTTACTGGCAGAGGAGGCAATCCATGCAGCGCTGTGGGATTATGCAGAGAAGCACGGGATCAAGATCGAAGGACTCCAGAAGCCGAAGAACGATATCAGTGAAGGTGAAGAAGCAGAAGAGGAAGAGTATTAGAATTTTCTGCAGGAGAAAAGAGAATGGCAAAAAAGAAAGTGGTAGTCGGAATGTCAGGTGGTGTCGACTCATCGGTAGCGGCATATCTTCTGAAAGAACAGGGATATGATGTGATTGGTGTGACGATGCAGATCTGGCAGGACGAAGAATCGAAAATACAGGAAGAAAACGGCGGATGCTGTGGACTCAGCGCGGTAGATGATGCCAGAAAAGTTGCGGCACAGATCGGCATTCCGTATTATGTGATGAATTTCAAGAAGGATTTTCAGGAGAAGGTAATCGATTATTTTGTGGATGAATATTTGCATGGCCGGACACCAAATCCGTGCATTGCGTGTAACCGTTATGTAAAATGGGAATCTCTTCTTACGCGGAGCATGGAGATCGGAGCAGACTATATTGCAACAGGTCACTATGCGAGAGTAGAACAGTTGCCGAACGGACGCTATGCGATCCGGCATTCGGCAACCTGGTCAAAAGACCAGACCTATGCGCTTTATAATCTTACCCAGGATCAGCTGAGAAGAACGCTGATGCCTGTCGGTGAATATGAAAAAGACCAGATCCGCAAGATCGCAAAAGAGATTGGATTGCAGATTGCGAACAAACCGGACAGTCAGGATATCTGTTTTGTATCCGATGACGATTATGCATCTTTTATTGAAGAAGAAAGTAACCAGAAAATCCCGGAAGGTAATTTTGTAACACCGGACGGAAAGATCCTGGGACGGCATAAAGGAATCATCCACTATACGATCGGACAGAGAAAAGGACTTGGACTTTCTCTTGGGTATCAGGCATTCGTGCTTGAGATCCGTCCGGATACGAATGAAGTTGTGATAGGGACGAATGAAGATCTGATGACGACGCGGGTCCGTGCAAATAAGCTGAACTTTATGACGGTAGAGAATCTGGAAGGTGAGATGCGCGTATTTGCCAAAATCAGATACAACCATAAAGGGGACTGGTGCACAGTCCGCAAAACGGGAGAAGATGAGATAGAGTGCATCTTTGAGACACCGCAGAGAGCGGTTACACCGGGGCAGGCACTGGTACTGTATGATGGAGATTATGTACTTGGAGGCGGAACAATTCTGGGATAGCTCAGAATTGTTCTGTTTTTTGGTATATTGGGACCGTACTGCAATCCAACAAATGATTTGCGGGAAAGCCGGGTGGATTTACACATGAAGAATGACAAGGAGGGGAAATTATGAGAGCGGACTGTCATATGCACACTTATTTTTCCGGAGATTCAGAGGCAAAACCGGAAGATATGGTTCTTGCAGCAATCGATAAAGGACTGGAAGCAATCTGTTTTACGGATCATGAAGATATTGATTATTTTTGTGATGATATTGAATTTGTGTTTGATCCGGAAACCTATTTTAAAGAGCTTGGAGCACTGAAGGAAAAGTATAAAGAGAAGCTGGATATCCGGATCGGTGTGGAGTTTGGACTTCAGCCACACCTTGCGAAGAAAGCAAAAGCATTTACCGCGGCAAATCCGTATGATTTTGTGATCGGATCTATGCATGTGGTTGGTGGGAAGGATCCTTATTATCCTGAGTTCTTTGAGGGAATTTCGGATGAAGAGGCCTACCGGATGGCACTTCAGGAGACAATAGCCGATATCAGGGCTGTAGCGGATTTTGATGTGCTCGGACATCTGGATTATGTGGTACGCTATGGAAAACATCGGGAACAGGAATATTCTTACGGCAGATTTGCGGATGAAATAGATGAAATCCTGCGGTATCTTATTGAACACGGGAAAGGGCTGGAAGTCAATACGGCAGGACTGAAGTATGGCCTTCCTTTTGCACACCCGCATCCGGATGTGTTAAAAAGATACAAAAAGCTGGGGGGAGAGATCATCACCGTCGGCGCAGATGCACATAAACCAGAGCATGTAGGGTATGATTTTAACATAGTTGACAATATTCTCGAAGCATGTGGTTTTAAATATTATGCAGAATTCATAAAAAGGGCCCCGGTTTTCAGAAAAATAAAGTGAAAAAAGGGGATTGAATTTTTGTTCTGAATTTAGTACAATAAATTACAGTTGATAAATCTTAAACAATGATAAGATTTATCAAGAAAAATGTAACTGTTATATACAGTAATACAATTTATCTTTAGGAGGACTAAATCATGGCAGTAAAAGTAGCAATCAATGGATTTGGACGTATTGGACGTCTTGCATTCAGACAGATGTTTGGAGCAGAGGGATTTGAGATCGTAGCAATCAACGACCTTACATCTCCTAAGATGCTGGCTCACTTATTAAAATATGATTCAACACAGGGAAAATATGAATTAGCTGATAAAGTATCTGCTGGAGAAGACTCCATCACAGTAGACGGAAAAGAAATCAAAATCTACGCTAAAGCTAATGCAGCTGAACTTCCATGGGGAGAAATCGGAGTAGATGTAGTTCTTGAATGTACAGGATTCTACACATCTAAAGCAAAAGCTCAGGCACATATCGATGCAGGTGCTAAACACGTTATCATTTCTGCACCGGCAGGAAATGACCTTCCTACAATCGTTTACAATGTAAACCATACACAGCTTACAAAAGATGACGCAATCATTTCTGCAGCTTCTTGTACAACAAACTGTCTTGCACCAATGGCTAAGGCTCTTAATGATCTTGTACCGATCAAATCTGGTATCATGTGCACAATCCATGCTTACACAGGTGATCAGATGACTCTTGACGGACCACAGAGAAAAGGTGATCTGAGAAGATCTCGTGCAGCAGCAGTAAACATCGTTCCTAACAGCACAGGAGCAGCTAAAGCAATCGGACTTGTTATTCCGGAACTTAACGGAAAACTTATCGGATCTGCACAGCGTGTACCAACCCCTACAGGATCTACAACAATCCTTACAGCTGTAGTTGAAGGTGAAGTTACTGTAGAACAGATCAACGCAGCTATGAAAGCAGCTTCTAACGAATCATTCGGATACAACGAAGATCAGATCGTTTCTAGCGATATCGTAGGAATGAGATTTGGTTCTCTCTTCGATTCTACTCAGACAATGGTACTTCCGCTTGACAACGGAACAACAGAAGTACAGGTTGTTTCTTGGTATGACAACGAAAACTCTTACACAAGCCAGATGGTAAGAACAATCAAACACTTCGGAACATTACTTTAATCCGTAACGTTTGTTTGGACAGGCTGAATTGATTCTTACTGGAATATTCCAGAGATAGGCTCAAGCAAGGGTCCGGTCTACATGGACCGGACCCTTTTATTTAACAGGAAATTCTGATGGAGCTTCCTGTTAAATAAAGGGCACTATGTGCTCAAAATGCGTATTCGTGCGAAAACGTAGATTGCCGCAAGCGACTGCGCTCAGCACGGGGATATGCCCGGGCACATCCCATTTAAACGAAATGTAAACAGGAGGCAGGATTATGCTTAACAAAAAATCTGTAGATGATATCAATGTAAAAGGGAAAAAAGTCCTTGTAAGATGCGATTTTAACGTACCTCTGATCGATGGAAAGATCACAGACGAGAACCGTCTTGTTGCAGCACTTCCTACAATCAAGAAACTGATCGCTGACGGAGGAAAAGTAATCCTCTGCTCACATCTTGGTAAACCGAAGGGAGAACCGAAACCGGAGCTTTCTCTTGCACCGGTTGCAGTAAGACTTTCAGAACTTCTCGGACAGGAAGTAAAATTCGCAGCAGATCCTGAAGTAGTAGGACCAAATGCAAAAGCAGCAGTTGAAGCTATGAAAGATGGAGAGGTAATCCTTCTTGAAAATACACGTTACAGAGCAGAAGAAACAAAGAACGGAGATGAATTCTCTAAGGAACTCGCTTCTCTTTGTGATGTATTCGTAAACGATGCATTCGGAACAGCTCATCGTGCACACTGCTCTAACGTTGGTGTTACCAAATATGTTGATACAGCAGTTGTAGGATATCTTATGCAGAAAGAAATCGATTTCCTTGGAAATGCAGTAAACAATCCGGAAAGACCGTTCGTTGCAATCCTTGGTGGAGCTAAAGTTTCAAGCAAGATTTCTGTAATCGAAAACCTGATCGATAAAGTAGACACTCTGATCATTGGTGGAGGTATGTCTTATACATTCAGCAAAGCACAGGGCGGAACCGTTGGAAAATCTCTTCTTGAAGAAGATTACTGTGAATATGCACTGAACATGATTCAGAAAGCTAAAGACAAAGGCGTAAAACTCCTTCTTCCGGTAGACAACGTAATTGCAGATGATTTTTCAAATGATGCAAATATCAAAGTTGTTAAAGCTGGCGAAATTCCGGAAGGATGGGAAGGACTTGACATCGGACCAGAGACAATCAAGATCTATGCTGACGCTGTAAAAGATGCAAAGACAGTTGTATGGAACGGACCTATGGGTGCATTCGAGATGCCGAACTTTGCAAAAGGAACAGAAGAAGTCGCAAAAGCACTTGCTGAGACAGATGCAGTAACAATCATCGGTGGTGGTGATTCGGCAGCAGCAGTTAACCAGCTCGGATACGGCGACAAGATGACTCACATCTCTACAGGTGGCGGAGCTTCCCTTGAATTCCTTGAAGGTAAGGAACTGCCAGGTGTAGCAGCTGCTAACGATAAATAAGCAGCGTCTGTAATTAAGATAAAATAAGGGAGATTATTGCAATGGCAAGAAAGAAAATTATTGCAGGTAACTGGAAAATGAATATGACACCTTCAGAGGCAGTAGAGCTTGTGAATACACTCAAATCTCTGGTTGTGACAGAAGAGGCTGACGTGGTATTCTGCGTACCGGCAATCGATATCATTCCGGTTGTAGAAGCTGCAAAAGGAAGCAACATCCAGGTTGGAGCAGAGAATATGTACTTTGAAGAAAAAGGTGCATACACAGGAGAAATCTCTCCGAACATGCTTACAGATGCTGGTGTTAAATATGTTGTTCTCGGACACTCTGAAAGAAGAGAATACTTCGCAGAGACAAACGAGACTGTGAACAAAAAGATGCTGAAAGCATTTGAACACGGACTTACACCGATCATGTGCTGTGGAGAAACTCTTGAACAGCGTGAACAGGGTGTGACAATGGACTTCATCCGTCAGCAGGTTAAAGTTGGATTCCAGAATGTAACAGCAGATCAGGCTAAGACAGCAGTTATCGCTTATGAGCCAATCTGGGCAATCGGAACCGGTAAGACAGCTACAACAGAGCAGGCTCAGGAGGTTTGCAAAGCTATCCGTGAATGTATCGCTGAAGTTTATGATGAAGCTACAGCAGAAGCAATCCGTATTCAGTACGGCGGATCTGTAAATGCAGCTACAGCACCGGAATTATTCGCTCAGCCGGATATCGATGGTGGACTTGTAGGTGGTGCTTCTTTAAAACCAGATTTTGGTAAGATTGTAAACTGGAAATAGTCAATTATACCAAGGCGCAGGCAGAAATGCCTGCGTTTTTCAGCTGTCAAAGTTTTAACAAGTGCTTGCAAGCATATGTAAAATCATGTACAATATTTAACTGAAAGAGAAATCAAACGCTTTAAGACAAAATGAAGGAGTGTAAGACGATGAGTAAAAAACCAACAGTTTTGATGATCTTAGACGGTTACGGTCTGAGAGATGAAAAGAAAGGCAACGGTATTGCAGAGGCAAACACACCGGTTATGGATAAATTAATGGCTGAATATCCGTTTGTAAAAGGAAATGCAAGCGGACTTGCTGTAGGACTTCCGGATGGTCAGATGGGTAACTCGGAAGTAGGTCATATGAATATGGGTGCAGGACGTATTATTTACCAGGAGCTCACCAAGATCACAAAAGCAATCGATGATGGCGATTTCTTTGAAAATAAGGCACTTCTTGCAGCCTGTGAAAATGCGAAGAAGAACGGTACAGCTCTTCATCTGATGGGACTGGTATCTGATGGTGGTGTACACAGTCACATTACACATATTTATGGAATTTTGGAACTTGCAAAGAGACAGGGGCTGGACAAAGTATATGTTCACTGCTTCCTTGACGGACGTGATACACCTCCGGCATCTGGAAAAGAATATGTTGAACAGTTAGAAGCAAAGATGAAAGAAATCGGTGTAGGTGAAGTTGCAAGTGTTTCCGGACGTTACTATGCAATGGACCGTGACAACCGTTGGGACCGTGTAGAAAAAGCATACGCAGCACTTACACGCGGCGAAGGTGACACAGCAGCATCAGCAACAGAAGGAATCCAGGCTTCTTACGACAAAGAAGTAACTGACGAATTCGTAGTACCATTTGTAGTGACAAAAAACGGTACACCGGTTGCAACTGTAAAAGACGGAGATTCTGTGATCTTCTTTAATTTCCGCCCGGATCGAGCAAGAGAAATCACCAGAACATTCTGTGCGGATGATTTTGACGGATTTGACAGAGGAGAACGTATCAAGACAACTTATGTATGTTTTACAGAGTATGATGAGACAATTCCAAATAAAATGGTTACATTTGTAAAAGAAGGCATCACGAATACATTTGGCGAATTTCTTGCAGCAAACAACATGACACAGGCAAGAATCGCCGAGACAGAGAAATATGCACATGTTACCTTCTTCTTTAATGGTGGAGTAGAAGAACCGAACAAGGGAGAGGACAGAATCCTTGTCAAATCGCCTAAGGTTGCAACTTACGATCTGAAGCCGGAGATGAGTGCATATGAAGTATGTGACAAGCTTGTAGATGCAATCAAAGCGGATAAGTACGACGTAATCGTAATTAACTTTGCAAACCCGGATATGGTTGGCCATACCGGTGTAGAAGCAGCAGTGATCAAAGCAATTGAAGCTGTTGATGAATGTGTAGGGAAAGCAGTTGATGCAGTGAAAGAAGTTGGTGGACAGATGTTTATCTGCGCTGACCACGGAAATGCAGAACAGCTGATCGATGAAGAGACAGGAGAACCATTTACCGCTCATACAACGAACCCGGTTCCGTTCATTCTTGTAAATGCAGATCCTGCATATAAGCTTCGTGAAGGCGGATGCCTTGCAGACATCGCTCCGACGCTGATCGAGCTGATGGGAATGCAGCAGCCAGCAGATATGACTGGAAAATCATTATTAGTAAAATAGTAAATATATTTGCCCGGAATCATGAAAATGGTTCCGGGTGTTTTGTTGTCAGAAGAGCAAAACATACTGCAGGAGAAAAGAAAATATGCTGCATATAAATCTGATCTACTCTTTTTGAAAAGCATCGAAATGGAAAAATGCATGAAATGAAAAACAAAAATTCAAAAAAACATATTTAAATCAACAAAAATCACGATATGTCATATTTATATGCAAGAATTGGTTGACGAAAAATCATTTTTCCTATATACTTACTACTTGTAGTGAGTTTTGATGTTGTCAAAACAGCTGAAAGAAATTGCAGATGGCAGATTTCGGAAGTATAAAGTACGGCAAGAAACACACAATGATTAGTTGATGATTATGGGAGGTTTTCAAGATGACTGCATATAGAGATATGAGTAGAGAAGAACTGCTTGAATTAAAGAGCAGACTGGAAAAAGAATTTGAAGATGTTAAAGGAAAAGGTCTGAAACTGGATATGTCCAGAGGTAAACCGTCCAAAGCACAGCTTGATCTTTCTATGGGGATGATGGATGTACTTAAGAGTACATCAGATCTTGTCTGCGAAGAAGGAGTAGATTGCCGTAACTATGGAGTGATCGATGGAATCAAAGAAGCAAAACAGCTTCTTTCTGATATGATGGAAGTACCGAAGGACAATATTATCATCTTTGGTAACTCCAGCCTGAACGTAATGTATGATACTGTTGCAAGAGCGATGACACATGGTATCATGGGAAGCACCCCTTGGGCAAAGCTTGACAAGATAAAATTCCTGTGCCCGGTACCTGGATATGACAGACATTTTGCAATCACCGAACATTTTGGAATTGAGATGATCAATATTCCAATGACGTCGGATGGACCGGATATGGATCTGGTAGAGCAGTATGTGGAGAATGATCCGGCTGTAAAAGGTATCTGGTGTGTACCGAAATATTCTAACCCACAGGGAATCACTTATTCTGATGAAACCGTACACCGTTTTGCAAAATTAAATCCAGCGGCAGAAGATTTCCGTATTTTCTGGGATAATGCATATGGAATCCATCATTTGTATGAGGATAAACAGGATTATCTGATCGAGATTTTGATGGAATGTAAAAAAGAAGGACATCCGAACATGGTTTACAAATTCGGTTCTACTTCCAAGATCAGCTTCCCGGGTTCTGGTATTGCAGCAATTGCAGCATCCGATGAAAACCTTGCGGAAATCCGCAAGATGATGTCCGTACAGACCATCGGTCATGATAAATTAAACCAGCTCAGACATGCGCGTTTCTTCGGTGATATCCATGGAATGGTTCAGCATATGAAGAAACATGCAGATATCTTAAGACCGAAATTTGACACCGTATTAAGTGTACTGGAAAGTGAGCTTGGCGGACTTGAGATTGGTTCCTGGATAGCACCGCGAGGAGGATACTTTATTTCCTTCGATGCGTTGGATGGATGTGCCAAAGCAATCGTAGCCAAAGCAAAAGAAGCCGGACTGATCATGACAAAAGCGGGAGCAACCTTCCCATACGGAAAGGATCCAAAAGACAGTAATATCCGAATTGCACCGTCCTTCCCGACACCAGAAGAACTGGAAGTTGCAGCACAGGTATTCGTACTCAGCGTAAAACTGGTAAGTATTGATAAAATTCTTGGCGAAAAAGTAGAAGTCGAAGAAGCTTAATATATGTGAGAAAACAGTGGATTTTCCAGAAGGAGAATTCACTGTTTTTTGATGTAAAGGTTGTGGTGGCCGATTGTACAAAAGAAAGTCCTCCAATTCCATTGCGCAAACCATTCCGATGAGCCTCTTAGGGCGGGAAGCGTGTTCAGCAAAGGCTTCCACGCTTCCTGAGTCTCATCTACATTGCGCAAAAAGTGAATTGGAGGACTTTCTTTTGTAAAATCGACCGTTTAACTGTACTGGTAAAAATGACGGTGCTGAATTCGGAGAGAAAAAACTGTAAAGAAAGATGAAGCTTCGATGAAAGATGTGCTTTTTCGATAGTGAGAGAGGGAATTTTATCAATGGGGGAACCTGTGGGAGTGTGTTGAAGAGGGGAGAGTTTAGAATGATATAGGAAAACTATGACATGGGGATAACGGGAAAAGAAAATGCGATTTATGAAGTGATTTGAGAGTCGGATATTACACTAATCTTCCCTTCCGACTGCAATTCCCTAAATCCTAGTTCGCACCATCCAAAAAAATTTTGCATATGTAAAAAAAGTTACCAATACACAGACCAGAGGAATCAAAAATACTCCCCAGTGCAACTGAATGCGTGGGGAGTATTTTTGATTCCTCTGGTCGTTCCATTAGAACCTATATTTTACATATCTAAAATTTCTACATCTTCTTCTGCGCAGTCGAAAGCATCAGTTTGATGCGGTTCAGCTGGTTTACTTCGCTTGCTCCCGGATCATAATCGATTGCAACGATGTTGGATTCCGGATGACGGCGGCGCAGTTCTTTAATAACACCTTTTCCGACTACGTGGTTTGGCAGACAGGCGAAAGGCTGTGTGCAGACAATGTTTGGTGCACCGCTGTGGATCAGCTCCAGCATTTCTCCGGTAAGGAACCATCCTTCACCGGTCTGGTTTCCAAGAGAAACAATTTCTTTTGCCATCGAAGCCAGGTGTTCAATATGTGATGGTGGATCGAAGCGTTTACTTGCTTTTAATGCATCAACGGCAGGCTTGCGGAACCATTCCAGAGCCTTGATTCCGAGATTACCCATGCGGGCGGTTGATTTCTTCATGCCGAGATGTTCTGCTTTAAAGTTTGTATTGTAGAAGCAGTAGAGCAGGAAGTCGGTCAGATCCGGAACCACGGCTTCGGCACCTTCCTGTTCAAGAAGATCTACCAGGTAGTTATTGGCAGCTGGAAGGAATTTAACAAGGATTTCTCCGACAACTCCGACACGTGGCTTTTTGACATCTTTTAATGGAAGAGAATCAAAATCTTCTACGATCTGGCGGCAGAGACGCTTAAACTCGTGTCTGCTTGGATAGCCTTTCTTGATAAATTCGATAACTGTCTTTTCCCATTTCTTATGCATGGTATTGGCAGAGCCTGGAACAGCTTCATATGGGCGGACACGGTACAGGCAGCGCATGAAGAGATCACCAAATATCAGACCATACACACCTTTCAGTACAAGTGGAAGGGTGATCTTGAATCCAGGATTGCTTTCAAGCCCGCTTAAGTTGATTGAAATAACAGGGATGTGTCCGTAACCGGCTTTTTTAAGAGCACGGCGGATAAATCCGATATAGTTGGAAGCACGGCATCCGCCACCGGTCTGCGAAATAATGACAGCCAGGTGGTCGGTGTCATATTTGCCGGAAAGGATAGCCTCCATGATCTGTCCAACTACCATCAGAGACGGGTAGCAGGCATCATTGTTTACATATTTAAGGCCCATGTCAACTGCATGCTTGTTATCATTTTTCAGTACTTCCAGTTTGTAGCCTGCTTCCTGGAAGGCTGGCTCAATCAGTGAAAAGTGGATCGGTGACATCTGCGGACACAAAATGGTATAGGTTTCCTTCATCTCCTTTGTAAAAGGAATTTTTTCGATATTTGCCGGACGAATGGTGCGCTCCATATGCTTCTGCTCGCGGACGCGGATGGCGGCGAGAAGAGAACGGATACGGATACGTGCAGCACCCAGGTTATTAACCTCATCAATCTTAAGAGAGGTATAAATCTTGTCGGAACCGGTCAGAATATCTGCAACAGCATCGGTTGTTACGGCATCAAGACCGCATCCGAAAGAGTTCAGCTGGATCAGATCCAGATCATCTCTTGTCTTTACAAAATTGGCTGCTGCGTACAGTCGGGAATGATACATCCACTGATCCATAACAATCAGCGGACGTTCTACCGGATTCAGATGGGAGATGGAATCTTCCGTCAGAACGGCAAGTCCGTAGGAGGTGATCATCTCCGGGATACCGTGGTTGACCTCCGGATCGTAATGGTATGGACGACCGGCAAGTACAATGCCGCGGGTTCCTGTCTTTTCCATGTAAGCGAGTGTTTCTTCACCCTTTTTGCGGATGTCCTGACGGCATGCAGCAAGTTCTTCCCATGCAGCATGAGCGGCATTTTTGATTTCTTCTGCTGGAAGATTCTTTGCAGAAGTAAATTCACGGACCAGTCCGTCTGTGATTGTCTTTTCGCTTGTGAGGGCGAGGAATGGATTCATGAAATCTACTTCACCGTGTACGATCGGATCCATATTGTTCTTGATGTTCTCCGCGTATGAGGTGACGATCGGGCAATTATAATGATTGTCGGCATCGGCAAATTCACCACGTTCGTATGGTATACAAGGGTAGAAGATAAAGTCTGCACCCTGGTTGATCAGCCACTGTACATGTCCGTGCGCCAGCTTTGCCGGATAACACTCGGATTCGCTCGGAATAGATTCAATACCAAGTTCATAAATCTTATGTGTAGAAGCAGGAGAGAGTAACACATGATATCCCAGTTTTGTGAAGAAAGTAAACCAGAACGGATAGTTCTCATACATGTTGAGAACTCTTGGAATACCAACCGTTCCACGTTTTGCTTCGGATGGATCTAATGGCGTGTAACCAAAATAACGTTCATTTTTATAAGCGAAAAGGTTTGGCACATCACTCTTTGCTTTCTCTTTTCCAAGACCGCGCTCGCAACGGTTTCCGGAAATAAAACGACGTCCGCCACTGAATCTGTTGATGGTCAGACGACAGTTGTTGGTACAGCCGTTACATTTTGCCATTGAGGTTGTATAGGTAAGTTCATTGATTTCATCAATGGAAAGCATGGTTGTATTTTTGCATTCTTTGAAACCATAGCGTTCTCTTGCAATCAGCGCAGCCCCAAAAGCACCCATGATTCCTGCAATATCCGGACGGATTGCCTGACATCCGGCGATGGTCTCAAAGCTTCTGAGTACGGCATCATTGTAGAATGTACCACCCTGTACAACAATTTTTTTACCAAGCTCAGATGCATCGGATACCTTGATAACCTTGAAAAGAGCATTTTTGATAACCGAATAAGCAAGTCCGGCTGAAATATCGGATACTTCAGCACCTTCTTTTTGCGCCTGTTTTACCTTTGAGTTCATAAATACGGTACAACGGGTACCGAGGTCAATCGGATGTTTCGCAAAAAGTGCTTCATGCGCAAAATCCTCTACGGTGTAGTTCAGGGATTTGGCAAAAGTCTCGATAAAGGAACCGCATCCGGAAGAACATGCTTCGTTGAGCTGTACGCTGTCTACAGTCTGATTCTTGATCTTGATACACTTCATATCCTGACCACCGATATCGAGGATACAGTCTACATCCGGTTCGAAGAAAGAAGCGGCGTAATAGTGAGATACGGTTTCAACTTCGCCTTCATCCAGAAGAAGTGCGGCTTTAATGAGCGCTTCTCCGTAACCGGTTGAGCAGGAGTGAACGATCTGTACGCCTTCCGGAAGCTGGCTGTAAATATCCTTGATCGCACCGATGGTCGTACCAAGAGGATCACCGTCATTGCCATGGTAGAAGGAGTACAAAAGAGTACCGTCTTCTCCGACCAGAGCGGCTTTCGTGGTGGTAGAACCGGCATCGATTCCAAGGTAGGCATTACCGCGGTAGCTGGCAAGATCACCAACCGGCACCTGATGCTTTGCATGGCGGTTCTTAAATTCATTGTAATCTGCTTCACTGGAAAAGAGCGGCTGCATACGTTCAACTTCAAAGTCCATTTCAATATGGGCATCCAGCTTTTTCTGCATCTCACCAAGAGAGGTGACTACATCCTTTTTAGAGTTCAGCGCAGAGCCGACGGCTGCAAAAAGATGGGAATACTTTGGTGCGATAATGTGTTCGTCATCCAGCTTGAGAGTACGGATAAACGCTTCTCTCAGTTCAGAGAGGAAATGAAGCGGTCCACCGAGGAAAGCAACATGTCCGCGGATTGGTTTTCCGCAGGCAAGACCACTGATGGTCTGGTTGACGACTGCCTGGAAAATAGAAGCAGACAGGTCTTCTTTGGTAGCACCGTCATTGATCAGCGGCTGGATATCTGTCTTGGCAAATACGCCGCAGCGGGCTGCAATCGTATAAAGTGCTTTGTAATTTTTGGCATATTCGTTCAGACCGGTTGCATCTGTCTGGAGAAGGGATGCCATCTGGTCGATGAAAGATCCGGTACCTCCGGCGCAGATTCCGTTCATACGCTGCTCAATATTTCCATTTTCAAAATAGATGATCTTGGCATCTTCGCCGCCCAGCTCGATCGCTACATCGGTCTGTGGTGCATAATCCTGAAGAGCGGTGGAAACGGCAACAACCTCCTGGACAAAAGGTACGCCAAGATGCTTTGCCAGAGTAAGACCACCTGATCCGGTAATCATTGGAGATACCTTGATCTGACCGAGCTTGTAGATAGCACGACCAAGCAGATCAGAAAGGGTTTCCTGAATATTGGCGAAGTGACGCTCGTAATCAGAAAACAGAACATCATTATTACTGTCCAGAACTGCGATTTTAACAGTTGTAGAACCGATGTCAATCCCCAGGGTATGTAATTCTGTCTGATTCATGATTTAACTACTCCTTATTACAATTAAAAAATTTGTCTGTGTTATTACCTATTAAATGTAGTTTGCAGAGAACTACAGTATCTTACATTATACGACAGAACCAACGAAAATACAAACAGAAGTTGTGTATGGCATTGTAGAAAAAAGTGCCTGGAAGTGAACAAAAGATGTAAATTATGTGAAAAGAGAGTAAAGAGGTGGAATGGAATTGACAAAGTAAAAAGCAGACGATAAAATAACATACGTGGAAGGAGATTTTGAATGAAGAACTGGTTAGATAAAATGGAGCGCAGGTTCGGGCGCTATGCAATTAGAAATCTTACGATGTATCTGCTTGCAGGCTATGCGATCGGATATCTTTTGAGTTTTACGATGCCACAGCTTCTTACTTATTTTACACTGGAACCGGCACTGATTTTGAAAGGGCAGGTGTGGCGACTTCTAAGCTGGGTGATCATCCCGCCGAATGACAATATTATTTTTGTTATCTTTATGATGCTGTTATACTATTCCCTTGGTAATACGCTGGAAAGCTACTGGGGGGCATTTCGTTACAATGTTTACATTTTTTCAGGAATATTATTTACAGTTATTGGAGCCTTTATTGTGAATGGACTGATCGGAGGCATTACCGGATTTGGAAGCCTTTACAGTACTTACTATATCAATATGTCCATTTTCCTTGCATGTGCATCCATCATGCCGGATTATCAGCTTTTGCTTTACGGCATTATCCCGATCAAGATGAAGTGGCTTGCAATTCTGGATGTGGTTCTGCTTGCGGTAGACGCAGTGCAGGGCGGTCTGATCATACGGATCGTGATCATCGCATCCCTTTTGAACTTTATTATTTTCTTTTTCTGCAACCGGAATCTGCGTGGACACAGTCCGAAACAGGCTGCCCGCAGAAAGAAATTCCAGAAGCAGATAAGCCGTCCGCAGAATCAGTATGCAGGCGGTGCAAAGCACAGATGTGCAGTGTGCGGTCGTACGGAACTTGACGATCCGACATTGGAGTTCCGTTATTGTTCAAAGTGTAACGGGAATTATGAATATTGCCAGGACCATCTTTTCACACACGAACATGTGAAGTAGAGTTCTAACATAGAATCAAATTGAATAATAAGAGGAGGAAACAATGAAAAAAACCAAGATTGTTTGTACAATGGGACCAAACACCAACGACAGAGAAATGATGAGAAAGCTGATCCAGAATGGAATGAATGTGGCACGTTTCAATTTCTCACATGGTGATCATGAAGAACAGAAGTTCAGAATGGATATGCTCAAAGAGCTTCGTGAAGAGGAACATACAAACACTGCAATCCTTCTGGATACAAAGGGACCGGAAATTCGTACAGGAATCCTGAAAGACGGAAAGAAGATTACTTTAAAAGAAGGAGAAACCTTCACTCTGACAACAGAAGATATCGTAGGAGATAATAAGAGAGTATCTATCACATATAAGGGACTGGTACAGGATATTTATAAAGGCTGTACCATTCTGATCGACGATGGCCTGATCGGACTTCGTGTAGAGAGCAAGACAGAGACAGAGATTGTCTGTTCTGTAGTAAATGGTGGAGAACTTGGTGAAAAAAAAGGTGTTAACGTACCGAACGTAGCCATTCGTCTTCCGGCTATTACAGAAAAAGATAAGGATGATATCCGTTTCGGTGTAGAGCAGGATATTGACTTTATCGCAGCATCATTTGTAAGAAATGCAGAGTGTGTACTTGAGATCAAGGCATACTTAAAAGAACTCGGCGCTCCGTATATTCCAATCATTGCAAAGGTAGAGAACGCAGAAGGTATTGAGAATATTGATGAGATCATCCGTGCGGCTGATGGTATCATGGTGGCACGTGGAGATCTTGGTGTAGAGATTCCGGCAGAGGAAGTGCCGCATCTCCAGAAAATGATCATCCAGAAATGTAATGACAACTTTAAGACGGTTATCACTGCAACACAGATGCTGGATTCTATGATGCGTAATCCGCGTCCGACAAGAGCGGAAGTGACGGACGTTGCCAATGCGGTATACGACGGAACAGATGCAGTTATGCTTTCCGGAGAGACAGCACAGGGAAAATATCCTCTGGAAGCACTCCAGATGATGGTTCATATTGTAGAGACGACAGAGGAACATCTGGATTATGATTCTATTCTTGTTAAAGCCGGCGATCATCTGAAATCAGGTGTGTCCAGTGCGATCGGATATGCTTCTGTTCTTGCGGCAGCGAACCTGAATGCAAGATGCATCATCACTCCATCTGTATCCGGTGCAACAACAAGGGTTGTATCCAACCTTCGTCCGAGACAGGAAATCCTTGGAATTACACCGAACGAACGTACCCTTCGCCGGATGTCGATCTACTGGGGAGTAAGAGCACTGAAGTCCTTGGAATTCCATACAACAGATGATATCTGCAGCGGGGCAATTGATCTTGCACAGGCAAAGAAATGTGTGGACAGTGGAGATATTGTGGTCCTGACAGCTGGTATTCCTTCACCGAGCGTACAGCGTGAAAAGGGTTCTGTAAGTAATATGATGCGTATTGCAACCATCGACTAAACGAAAGAGAGATGAACAGGATGAAAAAAGAACCATTCGTAACAAAGACACAGTTAGATGAAATCGTAAAAGAATATCCGACTCCGTTTCATCTTTATGATGAGAAAGGGATCCGAGAAAATGTAAAAGCACTCAAAGAAGCATTTGCATGGAACAAAGGATATAAAGAATATTTTGCAGTAAAGGCAACTCCAAACCCATATATCCTCAATATTTTAAAAGAATATGGATGCGGATGTGACTGCTCTTCCTATACAGAGCTTTTAATGTCTGAGTCTGTCGGACAGGTTGGAGAAAATATTATGTTTTCTTCCAATGATACACCGGCAGAGGAATTTGCACTTGCTGATAAGCTCGGCGCGATCATCAACCTGGACGATATTACACACATTGATTTTCTGGAAAAGACGATCGGAAAGATTCCGGAGACAATCAGCTGCCGTTATAATCCGGGTGGACTTTTCAAAATTTCCAACAGCATTATGGATAATCCGGGAGATGCCAAATACGGTATGACAACTGAACAGATTTTTGAGGCATTCAAGATCCTGAAGTCCAAAGGCGCAAAAGAGTTCGGTATCCATGCATTCCTTGCAAGTAATACTGTAACTAATGAATATTATCCGACACTTGCACGTACTTTGTTTGAAGTAGCAGTTAAGCTTCAGAAGGAGACCGGTGTACATATCAAGTTCATCAACCTTTCCGGTGGTGTGGGAATCCCTTACAAACCGGACCAGGAACCGAACGATATCAAGGTGATCGGTGAAGGTGTAAGAAAAGTGTACGAAGAGGTTCTTGTTCCGGCTGGAATGGGCGATGTGGCAATTTACACAGAGCTTGGCCGTTTTATGCTTGGACCTTATGGATGCCTTGTGACAAAAGCAATCCATGAAAAGCATACGCACAAAGAGTACATCGGTGTAGATGCATGTGCTGCAAACCTGATGCGTCCGGCTATGTATGGTGCCTACCATCACATCACTGTCGTGGGTAAAGAAAATGAACCATGCGATCATACTTACGATGTGACTGGTTCTCTGTGCGAGAATAATGATAAATTTGCAATCGACCGTCAGCTTCCGAAGATTGACATGGGAGATCTGCTTGTGATCCATGATACCGGAGCACATGGATTCTCTATGGGATATAATTACAACGGACGTCTTCGTTCCGCAGAAGTTCTTCTGAAAGAGGACGGAGGTACACAGCTGATCCGCAGAGCAGAGACTCCGATGGATTACTTTGCAACTTTCGACTGCTTCCCGGTTTATGAGGAACTTAAGAAGAATACGGAAGAAGCGGATAAGCTCGGAAAATAGAATTATAAGGTGAGATAGAAAATGCCCCTGGATTTGATCCAGGGGCAAAAATTTATACAAAAAAATCTGACGTAATATTTCAAATTTAATGGAAAAGATGTTGGGGTCAAGAGGATTTCTGACCTTTTGACCCTGGTATTATGGAAAACATTTTAATACAAAATAAAAAGCACATCACTTGAAATTCTTCCATATGCCGTTGAGCTTGCCCTTTATACCGAAATGCGTGTAGGTGAACTTTCAGGATTGATGTGGAACGACATTGACGAAGTCAACAAAAAAGGTAATCAAAAAGGTAATCAAAAGTAACCAAACACTCTGAATGTAAAAATCCCTGAAACCCTTGGTTTATAAGGGCTTCAGGGATGTTGGATAACTGCCGGCAGCGGGACTTGAACCCGCACGCGGTCACCCGCAACAGATTTTGAGTCTGCCTCGTCTGCCATTCCGACATGCCGGCTTAACTAAAGATTCAATAAGAACCGAAAATAATGATAGCATATTTGCTATTGGTTCGCAAGTATTTTTTGAAAATATATTTCTTAAGATCCTGTTCATATAATATTTGTAAATGGATTTATTTAGGAATATTGAAAATATATCAAAAAAATGTCATAATGAGATGTTGTATATTTGAACGAATAGATAGAAAAGATAGAAGTAAGTGATGAGACTTACAGAGAGGCAGTTGATTATGAGCAAAATCGTATTGATAGACGGACACAGTATTCTGAACAGGGCGTTTTTCGGACTTCCGGATCTGACAAATGCGGAAGGACTCCATACGAATGCAATATATGGATTCTTAAATATTATGTTCAAGATCCTGGAGGAGGAAAAGCCGGAGTATCTGACCGTTGCATTTGATGTGCATGCGCCGACTTTCCGCCATAAGATGTTTGAGGCGTATAAGGGGACGAGAAAGCCGATGGCAGAAGAACTCAGACAGCAGGTACCGTTGATGAAGGAAGTTCTGCATGCTATGGGAATCCGGACGATCGAGCAGGAAGGGCTGGAGGCAGATGACCTTCTTGGAACGCTGTCCAAAAGATGCGAGCGAATGGGGATGGAAGTGGTCATTATTTCCGGAGACAGAGATCTTCTCCAGCTTGCTACAGACCATGTTGAGATCCGGATTCCGAAGACAAAACGGACCGGAACTGAGATCGAGAATTATTATGCAGTGGACGTAAAAGAAAAATACCAGGTGACACCGACAGAATTTATCGATGTGAAAGCATTGATGGGAGATACTTCAGATAATATCCCAGGGGTGCCGGGAGTCGGAGAAAAGACGGCGACCAAGATTATTGTAGAATACGGATCTATTGAAAATGCCTACAAGCATGCATCCGAACTGAAGCCGCCGAGAGCATCGAAAAATCTGGTGGAATACTGGGATCAGGCACAAATGAGTAAGGTGCTGGCGACAATCGATGTAGACGCGGATTTTGCTTATGAACTGGAAGAGGCGAAGCTTGGAAATCTTTATACAGAGGAAGCTTATGTCTATTTCCAGAGACTGCAGTTCAAGAATCTGCTGAATCGTTTTGATGTGCAGAGTGAGAATTCGATTGAAGATGCATTTGTGATCGCTGTGGGAAAAGAAGAAATTCAGAAAATCTTTGCGGAGGCAGAAAAAGCGCAGACGGTGGGAGCCGTTCTTTACAAAGACACCAGAAATGTACTTCCGCTGTTTGCAGGAAATGCTGAGATAGGTGGAATTGGAATTTCGTTTGGAAAAGAGAAGATCTACTGTATTCCGGCAGGAAATGGATACAGCATGGAGGAACTTCTGGAGGCACTTGTACATGTGGCAAAGCATGCCGGACGGTTTGTGGTGTTTGATCTGAAGTCATCCCTGCCTTATCTGAAAGGATTAGAAGGAGCAGCAGAGGAGAAGTGCTTTGACAGTATTGTAGCAGCTTACCTCCTGAATCCGTTGAAAAATGATTATGGATTTGAAGATGTGGCACAGGAGCATCTTGGATTGATGATCGATCCGAAGACAGAACTGGAAAAAATGGTCTGTTATGAAGCCTATGCTGCATTTGCGTCATCGGAAGTTTTGGAAGAAAAGCTGAAAAAAGAGGAAATGTGGAAGCTTTTTACAGAAATAGAGATGCCGCTTGTATTTACTCTGTTCCACATGGAGCAGAATGGGGTGCGTGTAGAAGCAGAAGAACTGAAAAGCTATGGAGAACAGCTTGGCGGAAAAATCGTACAGTTGGAAAAGGAAATTTATGAGCTTGCCGGGGAAGAATTTAATATCAATTCACCAAAGCAGCTGGGCGTGGTCCTTTTTGAACATCTGTCCCTCCCAAATGGAAAGAAGACGAAAACAGGATATTCGACGGCAGCAGACGTACTGGATAAGCTGGCACCGGATTATCCGATCGTGGCAAAAATCCTGGAATATCGTCAGCTTGCCAAGCTGAAATCGACTTATGCAGATGGGCTTGCCGTGTTTATTCATGAAGATGATCACCGGATCCATGGAAAATTCAATCAGACAGTCACAGCGACCGGACGTATCAGCAGTACAGAGCCAAACCTGCAGAATATCCCGGCGAGGGTAGAACTTGGACGGCTGATCCGTAAAGTATTTGTGCCGGAAGAGGGATATGTGTTTGTAGATGCTGATTATTCGCAGATAGAACTGCGTGTGCTGGCACATTGCTCCGGAGATGCAGCACTGATCGAAGCATACCGGGAGGCAAAGGACATTCACCGGATCACAGCTTCTCAGGTGTTTCATACTCCGTTTGATGAAGTGACCGATCTGCAGAGGCGAAATGCAAAAGCAGTCAACTTTGGTATTGTTTATGGGATCAGTTCTTTTGGACTGAGCCAGGATTTAAGTATTACGAGAAAAGAAGCGGCCGAATATATTGACCGTTATTTTGAAACCTATCCGGGCATCAAGAAATTTTTGGATGATGCAGTTGCTCATGCAAAAGAACAGGGATATGTTGTGACCTTATTTGGCAGAAGAAGACCGGTTCCGGAGCTGTCTTCCAGCAATTTTATGCAGAGACAATTCGGGGAACGTGTGGCAATGAATTCTCCGATCCAGGGAACGGCTGCAGATATCATGAAAATCGCAATGATCGCTGTGGACAAAGAGCTTCGCATGAGAAACATGAAATCCAGGCTGGTTCTGCAGGTACACGACGAACTTCTGATCGAGACATGGAAGGAAGAGGAAGAGGAAGTGCGGGAGATCCTGAAAGAAGGCATGATGCATGCGGCAGATCTTTCCGTTCCGCTTGAAATTGACATGCATAGTGGAAAAAATTGGTATGAGGCAAAATAGAAGGAAACAGATATGAGAAAAATAGGAATAACAGGAGGTATTGGTTCCGGGAAGAGCAAAGTACTCGACTTTTTAAGTGTAGTGTGCGGTGCGGTGATCTGCCAGTCAGATCTGGTGGCACATCAGGTACAGCTTCCGGGAGAAAAATGTTATCAGAAGGTCGTGGAGACGTTTGGGAAAGAAATTTTAAATCCGGACGGAACGATTGACCGGAAAATTCTCGGCAGAATTGTGTTTGATCAGCCAGAGAAACTGCAAAAGCTTAATGCGATCGTGCATCCGGCGGTCAATGAAAAGATCCGGGAGGAAATGCAGAAGGCGCAGGAAGAGGGAAAAGAGCTTTTTATTCTGGAAGCCGCACTCCTTACGGAACCGGTATATCGTGAGATGTTGGATGAGATCTGGTATATTCATGTGCCACAGGAGATTCGGATGGAGCGACTGAGAAGTTCACGCGGATATTCAGATGAAAAAATGTATGCGGTGTTTGCAAATCAGCCGTCGGAAGAGACATTTACAGCGGTTTCGGATCTTGTGATCGAAAATGGCGGAACCTTTGAAGAAACGGAAAAACAGATAGACTTGGCACTGGGAAGAGGCTAAGAACAGGGAGAAGAAACAAGATGAGATTATGCAGCATTGCCAGTGGCAGCAGCGGAAACTGTATTTATGTGGGGAGCGATCACACGCATCTGCTTGTAGATACAGGAATCAGCAAAAAACGAATTGAGGAAGGCTTAAAGGAACTTGAAATAAAAGGGGAAGAGCTGGATGGAATCCTGATCACCCATGAACATGCAGATCATATTCAGGGACTTGGTGTATTCAGCAGAAAATATGAGATCCCGATCTATGGAACACCGGGAACGATTCGGGGAATCCGTGATTATAAAAATCTCGGGAAAATGCCGGAAGGACTTTACCATGAAATCCAGATAGATAAAGAATTTAAGCTGGGAGATATTGATGTGCATCCATTTGCTATTTCCCATGATGCAAATGAACCGAGCGGCTACCGCTTTGAGCAGGATGGAAAGAAGATCGCGGTAGCAACGGATCTTGGAAAATATGATGAATATACGGTAGAGAACCTGAAGGATTTAAACGCGGTTCTGTTGGAATCTAACCATGATATACATATGCTGGAAGTCGGTCCTTATCCGTACTACCTGAAGCAGAGAGTTCTTGGGGACAGAGGACATTTATCAAATGAATTGTCAGGACGGCTTCTTTGTGATATACTACACAATAACTTGCAGAGTGTATTGCTGGGGCATTTGAGCAAGGAGAATAATTACGAAGAACTTGCGTATGAGACTGTCAGGCTGGAGGTCACTTTGGGGCAGAACCCGTATAAGGGGGATGAGATACCAATCGCAGTTGCAAAAAGGGATCAGGTGTCTGCAGTGATCGAGGTTTAGAAAAAGAAAGTATGCAGGATTGGATTCAGGAGGACAGGCAGAATGAAGAAATGCATTATTACAGTAGTCGGTAAAGATTCGGTAGGAATTATTGCAAAAGTATGTACATACCTGGCAGAGACCAATATCAATATTTTAAATATTTCCCAGGCGATCGTGGATGGGTATTTTAATATGATGGCGGTTGCAGATGTGGAAAATTCAAAAAAAGAACTGGATATCGTAGCGGTAGAACTTCGTGATATCGGCTTACAGATCGGTGTCAATATTCATTGTCAGAGAGAAGAGATTTTTGAAAAAATGCACAGAGTGTAAGGAGAACCGCTATGATTAATTTTTACGAAGTAGTAGAAACAAACCAGATGATCGAAGAAGAAAATCTGGATGTAAGAACAATCACATTGGGTATCAGTCTGATGGACTGTATTGACTCAGATCTGGACAGACTGAATGAAAAGATATATAAAAAAATCACAACACTTGCAAAGGATCTTGTATCGACAGGAGAGAAGATCGAAAGTGAATTTGGAATTCCGATCGTTAATAAGCGGATTTCCATTACACCGGTTGCACTTGTTGGCGGTTCAGCCTGCAAAAAAACAGAGGATTTTGTGACGATCGCAGAGACACTGGATAAAGCAGCAAAGGAAGTCGGTGTAAACTTTATCGGAGGATACTCTGCAATCGTATCCAAGGGAATGACAAAGAGCGATGAACTCCTGATCCGTTCCATTCCGATGGCAATGGCAAAGACAGAGCGTGTGTGCAGTTCGGTCAATGTAGGTTCGACAAAGACTGGTATTGATATGGATGCAGTCCGTCTTTGCGGCGAGATTGTAAAAGAGACAGCAGAGGCGACAAAGGACAAGGATTCGATTGGCTGTGCAAAATTTGTAGTTTTATGTAATGCACCGGATGATAACCCGTTTATGGCAGGGGCTTTTTTAGGTGTTACCGAAGGAGATGCCGTGATCAATGTCGGTGTCAGCGGACCTGGTGTTGTAAAAAGAGCGATTGAAAAATGTCGTGGCGAGGGTTTTCAGGAACTTTGTGATACGATCAAGAAGACCGCATTTAAGGTGACAAGGGTTGGTCAGCTTGTAGCCGGAGAAGCTTCCAAAAGGCTTGGTATTCCGTTCGGAATCATTGACCTGTCACTTGCACCGACACCGGCTGTTGGCGATTCAGTAGCGGAGATTCTGGAAGAAATCGGACTTGAGAGAGTTGGCGCACCAGGAACAACAGCAGCACTTGCTATGCTGAACGATCAGGTGAAAAAAGGTGGCGTTATGGCGTCTTCCTATGTAGGAGGTTTAAGCGGAGCTTTTATTCCGGTCAGTGAGGATAAAGGAATGATCGATGCAGTCAATGCCGGATCTCTTTGTATAGAAAAGCTGGAGGCGATGACTTGTGTCTGCTCGGTAGGACTTGATATGATCGCTATTCCGGGTAAGACGAAAGCTACTACGATTTCCGGGATCATTGCGGATGAGATGGCGATCGGAATGGTCAATCAGAAGACAACGGCGGTTCGTGTGATACCTGTAGTTGGAAAGGATGTTGGAGATATGGCAGAGTTTGGTGGCCTTTTGGGATATGCGCCGATCATGCCGGTCAATGAATTTGACTGCAGTGCATTTGTGAATCGAAAGGGAAGAATTCCTGCACCGATACATAGTTTTAAAAATTAGAAAGAGGTAAAGAGAGCATGGGGAAAGTTGCGATTGTAACAGATAGTAACAGTGGAATTACACAGGCAGAAGGAAAGAAGATGGGAATTTACGTACTTCCGATGCCATTCTATATCAATGAGGAGTTGTTTTACGAGGATATCACACTCACGCAGGAGGAGTTTTATGAAAAACTGGCAGGAGATGCAGATATTAAGACTTCCCAACCGGCTCCCGGAGATGTAATGGATATGTGGGACAAGGCGCTGGAGGAATATGATGAGGTTGTGCATATTCCGATGTCAGCCGGTCTTAGCAGTTCATGTGAGACTGCAATCATGCTTTCCCAGGACTATGATGGAAAAGTACAGGTCGTAAATAATCACCGGATTTCTGTTACGCAGCGAAGATCGGTGGAAGAGGCGAAAAAGCTTGCAGATGCTGGAAAGAGCGCGGCAGAAATTAAAGAACTGTTAGAAGCGATCCAGTGGGACAGTGATATCTATATTACAGTAGATACTTTAAAATACCTGAAGAAAGGCGGCAGACTTACACCGGCAGCTGCAGCGATTGGAACGGTTCTGAACCTGAAGCCAGTTCTCCGTCTTAAAGGAGAAAAGCTGGATGCGTTTGCGAAGTCAAGAGGATGGAAGAGTGCAAAGAAGACGATGATCAAGACAATTAATGAGATTCGTACTTCAGAATTCGGAGATTGTGATGGAAAAAAAGATCTGTATCTGGATGCAGCTTACACAGGAGACCGCAAGGAGGCACAGGAATGGCTGGATGAGCTTCATGAAGCATTTCCGGAGTTTGAAATCCGGATGGATCCACTGTCGTTGAGTGTGGCATGCCATATCGGACCTGGAGCCAGGGCGGTGACTCTTACCAAAATTCTTCATGTGAACTAAATGAGAAAGAGACTTTTTGCACAAACATGCGTAGTAGTGGTGTGCAAAAAGTCTCTTTTTGACAAAGGGGAAGGGTTAAATAATTTGCAACTGCTTCTGGTATTCATTTGTAAAAGGTGTGCCAAATTTCTCGGTAATTATGGATTCATACAGGTCTGATGCGAAAATGTCCAGGTTCAGGAGGACCTGGGTGGCGGAGGTGAGATCTCTGGCATCTGCGAGCTTTGTGATCAGAGGGATGGTGGCATACTCTTTGATCTCTTTAAGAATTTGAGTATCTTTTTTTTGAAAACCGAGTACGCGGGCATAAAGGGCGGATGTGGATGACCGCTCTTTTTTTGCTTTGCCGGAAATGTTGCCGGAATCTTCTACAAAACAGAAAGGAGGCTCATGTCGGAAGGTGTCCTTTTCTATGCCGAGCAGGATGTGCAGCAGGGCGCGGCTGATCCGGGTGTAGGTAAGCTCTCTGGTTTTCAGAAGATCGCAGAAGGAACTCCAGGTAGCAAAATCATTTCTCTGATTGATGATCCGGTTGGCGAGGTCTTTGCTGACATCAAGGTAATCGGTCAGAGAGGAAGCACTCTCACAGAGCAGTCGATACTTTAGCAGGAGCGAAAAATCATCCTGGGTAACCGGAAGTGAGGACTGGTAATTCTTTCGCAGCAGATCTGAAGAAGCGGGCGGAAGTTGTCCTGCGACGGATGAAAAAGCATCTTCTGGTAAAGATGGATTCAGAATTCGGTTGCGGATCGCAGTTGCGGAACTGAAGGTTTCGCAGAGGTCAGTATCATTGTAGCCGGATCCCTTGCGGGGAATCGCGAAAGGCTGGATCGGACTTTTGAAATACCAGAGCGCTTTTAAGTATTCAATCCCAAGAGTATTGTTTGGTGAAGACAGGATTTCGGCAAGGGACGGATCCTTTGTATAGACACTTAGGGCAGTCTGGCGTGCCTGCGGAAACGGTCGGCCTTTTCGCAGCTCATCCTGCAGGAGCTGCCGGTAGACTTCTGGCTCTTCGGAAAGAATCCGGGCAAGCCGATTGAGTTTTTTGATATCGCCACACTCACTGCCAAAGCAGAGATAGGAAATACAGCCAAGACTGTTAAAAATAGAAACGGCACCTCTTGCAAACAACTCTGCACTGCCACAGGAAAAAAGGACCGGGAGCTCCAGAATGAGTGATGCACCGCCAAGAAGGGCAGCTTTTGCCCGCAAATGCTTTGGTGCGATAGCAGGGGCGCCACGCTGGACGAAGTCACCACTCATAAGGACAACTGCCGCATCTGCCCCCGTTTTTTGAAGTGCCTGGTCTATATGATACTGATGTCCGTTGTGGAACGGATTATATTCTGCGATGATACCGACGATTTTCATACTTTTAACTAAAATCTCCTTTGTGTTGTTTGTGAAAAGATTATACTATAAAAAGAGTTTTTGTGCAAAAAACATTGTACTGGAAAATATTACGTGAAAAAAATAACATTACTTGTATACAATGTGTGCAAGGAGTATAATTAAGAATAGAGTGTGAGTTCTAATAAAGAAAATTCTAGTACCAGAAGGGAGAAACATCAATGAATGTATTAGTAATCAACTGCGGAAGTTCATCACTGAAGTTCCAGCTCATCAACTCAGAATCGGAGGCGGTTCTCGCAAAAGGTCTTTGCGAAAGAATCGGTATTGACGGAAGACTTACCTATCAGCCGGCAGGTGGAGAGAAGAATGTATCTGAAAAGGCTATGCCTACACATACAGAAGCAATCCAGTTCGTAATCGACGCGCTGACAGATGCAGATACAGGTGTTGTTAAGAGCCTTGACGAAATCGGAGCAGTCGGACATCGTGTTGTTCACGGCGGAGAAAAGTTTGCAAAATCTGTAGTTGTAACACCGGAAGTAAAAGCTGCGATCGCAGAGTGCAATGACCTTGCACCACTTCACAACCCGGCAAACTTAATCGGAATCGAAGCTTGTGAAAGTCTGATGCCGGGCACACCACAGGTTGTTGTATTTGATACTGCTTTTCATCAGACAATGCCTGAGAAAGCTTATATGTATGGACTTCCATATGAATATTATGAAAAATACAAAGTAAGACGTTACGGATTCCACGGAACAAGCCACAGCTTCGTATCTAAGAGAGTAGCTGAGATTGTTGGAAAACCATACAACGCAACAAAGACGATCGTATGCCATCTTGGTAATGGAGCATCTGTTTCAGCAGTGCTTAACGGAGAATCAGTAGATACCTCTATGGGACTTACTCCGTTGGAAGGTCTTGTAATGGGAACACGTTCCGGAGATATTGATCCGGCGATCATGGAATTCATTGCTAAGAAAGAAAACCTTGACATTGCAGGAATTATGAATGTCCTGAACAAGAAATCAGGTGTGGAAGGTGTATCCGGTGTATCCAGCGACTTCCGTGATCTTGAGGCAGCAGCAAAAGCAGGCAACAAGCGTGCAGAACTTGCAATCGACGTATTTGCATACAGAGTAGCAAAATATGTTGGTGCTTACACAGCAGCAATGAACGGTGTTGATAATATCGTATTTACAGCAGGTATCGGTGAGAACTGTGCACTTGTAAGAACAAAAGTCTGCAGCTATCTTGGATATCTTGGAATTACAATCGATGAAGAAGCAAATGGAAAACGTGGAGAAGAGATCGTAATCTCTACACCAGATTCCAAAGTGAAAGTTCTTGTAGTTCCGACAAACGAAGAACTTGCAATTGCAAGAGAGACAGTTGCACTTGTATAACAGAAGAAATTAGAAAAAACCTTAAAATCTGTAAATCATCCTTGACAAAAAGAATTTACATGGTATAATAGTTTAGGTGTGAACAGGAGAAAGAATTATGTTAATTGACCTGTCCGAAGTCTTATCTGAACCGCATAAGTCCATTGACGAAGTGGTCGGCACTGAGATGAAAGAAGTGAAGGTGAACGGAAGCAGATTTCCGGTAAGCCGGACACAGCCTGTGCATATTCATGTCGAGTATGCCGGCGAAAAAAAACTTCATATCAGTTGTGAGACAAGTCTTACGGTAATCATTCCGTGTGACAGATGTCTTACAGATGTACCGACAGATTTCACGCTTTCCTTTGAAAAGCAGGTGAATACAGCTCTGGCAGACGGAGAAGATGATGGCGAATCCGATGAAGCGAATTACATTGACGGATATCATCTTGATGTGGAGCAGCTGCTCTATAACGAGATTTTAGTAGGGTGGCCGATGAAAGTTCTATGTAGCGAAGACTGTAAAGGGATTTGCAGTGTATGTGGTCAGAACTTGAATGAGGGAAGCTGCGACTGCGAAGACACCAGTCTTGACCCTAGAATGTCAGTTATCCGCGATCTTTACAAGAATTTTAAGGAGGTGTAACCTATGTCAATTTGTCCAAAGAATAAATCTTCTAAAGCAAGAAGAGACAAGAGAAGAGCAAACTGGAAAATGAGCGCACCGAATCTGGTGAAATGCAGCAAATGTGGAGAACTTATGATGCCACACAGAGTTTGCAAAGCTTGTGGATCTTACAACAAGAGAGAAATCGTTACTGTAGAAAACTAATTAAAAAAGGCTATAGTACAGGAGTTAGGCGTATTGCTTAACTCCTTTTCTTTTTCCTAATTTTCCTAAATCTGCTAAATATTATTGATTTTTACGGTCATGTCTAGTAGAATTGGTTTAGTAATGCTGGGAGGTAACAGTATGAAAGAAATAACAAAAGTTGTTGTCGATGCAATGGGCGGAGACAACGCACCGCATGAGATCATCAAAGGTGCGGTCGAGGCGGTCGGGAAGTCAGATGCGATCCATGTGATCCTGGTCGGAAAAGAAGATGTCATCAATCAGGAACTTTCCGGGTACACATATAATAAAGAACAGATTTCGGTTGTTCATACATCGGAAGTAATTGAGACAGCAGAACCGCCGGTTATGGCGATCCGCAGAAAGAAAGACTCATCCATTGTGGTAGGTCTTAAGATGGTGAAGGATAAAGAAGCTGACGCTTTTGTTTCAGCAGGAAGTTCCGGTGCGGTTCTTGCCGGGGGACAGCTTCTGGTTGGACGTATCAAAGGGGTGGAAAGACCACCGCTTGCACCGCTGATCCCGACAGAAAAAGGATTCTCCATTTTGATCGACTGTGGGGCGAATGTAGATGCAAGACCTTCACATCTGGTGCAGTTTGCCAAGATGGGTTCGATCTATATGGAACATATTATGGGAGTCAAGAATCCGAAGGTTGCGATCGTCAATATCGGAGCTGAGGAAGAAAAGGGTAATGCCCTGGTTAAGGAGACTTTTCCTATGCTGAAAGAATGTAAGGATATTAACTTTATCGGAAGCATCGAAGCGAGAGAAATCCCTCACGGACAGGCAGATGTTATCGTCTGTGAAGCATTTACCGGCAACGTGATCCTGAAACTCTATGAAGGAGTAGCATCGGTTCTTGTAAGCAAGATCAAAGGTGGTATGAAGCAGAATCTCCGCGGCATGATCGGTGGACTTCTGGTTAAGCCGGTGCTGAAAAAGACTATGAAGGATTTTGACGCAAGTGAGTACGGTGGAGCACCACTGCTTGGACTCACCGGTCTGGTAGTAAAGACACACGGCAGTTCCAAGGCAAAAGAAGTCTGCAATTCAATTTTGCAGTGCGTAACCTTCAAAGAAGAAGGAATCAATGAAAAGATCAAAGAATGTATTCAGGCGGAAGAAAAATCCGCACAGGAATAAGCTCAGAAAGGATTAAGAATTATGGAATTTGAAAAACTGAAAGACATTATTGTTGATGTGATGGGATGTAACCCGGATGAAATTACGATGGACACTACATTTGTAGATGATCTGGGAGCTGATTCGCTTGATATTTTCCAGATTATTATGGGAATTGAAGATGCATTTGATATCGAAATTGAAAATGAAGATGCAGAAAAGATCGCAACAGTAGGTGATGCTGTAGAACAGATCAAGAACGCTGTTAACTAAGGAAAATGATTACAGGGGACATCCCCATTTTTGGGGAGTGTCCTTTTTTAAAATTGGAGGAGCAATCATGAGCAGAAATGTAAAGGAACTGGAAGAAAAAATCGGCTACAATTTCAAGGACAGCCATTTGCTCAGACATGCTGTGACGCACAGCTCTTATGTGAATGAAAAGCATATGAAGAAGGCAGACTGTAATGAACGTCTGGAATTCCTTGGAGATGCTGTCCTGGAACTGATTTCAAGCGAATATCTTTTTTTCGAGAACCAGACAATGCCGGAAGGAGAACTGACTAAGTTAAGAGCAAGCATGGTATGCGAGAAGGCACTTGCATTTTGTGCGCGGGATCTGGAACTTGGAAGTTATCTGCTGCTTGGGAAAGGTGAGGACGCGACCGGTGGAAGATTCAGAGAGTCTATTACCTCGGATGCATTGGAAGCACTGATTGGTGCGATTTATCTGGATGGTGGTTTTGCTAATGCGAAAGAGTTTATTTTAAAATATATTTTAAACGACCTGGAAGGGAAACGGCTCTTTTATGATAGCAAGACTATCCTGCAGGAAATGGTACAGGGCGGTCAGGAAAAAGGAATTGTCTACCAGCTGGTAGGAGAAGAGGGACCGGACCACAATAAATCCTTCCGTGTAGAGGTTGTGATCGGCGGAGAAGCCTTTGGATGTGGTATCGGAAGGACCAAAAAGGCTGCCGAACAGGAAGCGGCTTATCAGGCAATCCTGAAGCTGAAAGAAGGAAAGGTACAGTAGGTGAGGCATGTATTTAAAAAGTATTGAAGTACAGGGATTTAAGTCTTTTGCAAATAAGATTGTCTTTGAATTTCATAACGGGATCACCGGAATCGTCGGACCGAACGGAAGTGGGAAAAGTAACGTGGCGGATGCCGTCCGCTGGGTACTCGGAGAGCAGAAGGTGAAGCAGCTCCGTGGAGGTACGATGCAGGATGTTATTTTTTCCGGTACGGAAAACCGGAAACCCCTCAGCTACGCATCGGTTGCGATCACACTGGATAATTCAGATCACAAACTCCCGGTGGAGTTTGAAGAGGTTAAAGTCACAAGAAAGTTGTACCGTTCGGGGGAAAGTGAATACCTGATCAACGGCAGTGTCTGCAGGCTCAAAGATATCAATGAGATGTTTTATGATACAGGTATTGGAAAAGAAGGATATTCGATCATCGGACAGGGACAGATTGACAAGATCCTGAGCGGTAAGCCGGAAGAGAGACGAGAGCTTTTTGATGAGGCGGCCGGGATTGTCAAATTTAAGCGCCGTAAGGCGTTATCTCTTCGCAAACTGGAAGAAGAGCAGAGCAATCTGGTCCGTGTCAATGATATTTTGGGAGAGTTGGAAAAGCAGTTTGGTCCGCTTCAGAAACAGTCGGAGACAGCGAAGGAATATCTGAAAAAGAGAGAAGAACTGAAGCATTATGACATCAATATGTTCCTGGTGGAGATGAAACGTCTGAAGGGGCAGATCCGGGAAAACGATGAGAAGCTGAAGATTGCGCAGAATGAACTCACTGAAGCCGGTAAAAAGCATGAAGATATGAAGGCACAGTATGAGAAGATCGAGCAGGAAGTAGATGAGATCGACGCCGGAATCGAGCATGCAAAAAGTCAGAGAAATGAGACAACACTTCTGAAGCAGCAGTTGGAAAACCAGATCGAGCTTTTAAAAGAGCAGATCAACAGTGTCCGTATGAATGATGAACACTATGAAAAACGCGCAAACGATATTCAGGCAGAGCTTGCAAACCGTGAAAGGCAGAAATCCGAACTGGAAGAAGAAAAAGCAGAGATCGACAGACATCTTGCAGCAGCATCTGAGAGACAAAAGCAGGCAGGAGAGGAGCTGACTGCCCTGCAGAGCCGGATTGCAGAGATGACAGTGGAGATTGAAAAGAATCAGAACGATATCCGTGAGCTTCTGAATAACCGTGCATCCACGAAGGCAAAGCTGCAGCATTATGAAACGACGCTTGAACAGATCAAGGTACGCCGGGCACTGCTTTACAAACGTCTGGTAGAAGCGGAGAGTGATGTACAGAGGCAACAGGAACTTGCCGCGCAGTATACGGAAGAACTGAAGGCAGTATCAGGGAAGATCACGGATTCTGTAGAACAGATCAAAAACTATGAAACAGAGATTGCCGGACTGCAAAAAGAGATCGGACAGGCAAATGAAAACCTGCGAAACAGGCAGAATGCTTATCACAGGGAGTACTCTCGTCTGGAGTCTCTGAGGAACCTTACGGAGCGTTACGATGGTTATGGGAACAGTATCCGTCGTGTGATGGAGCAGAAAAGCCGTGAGCCGAAAATCCTGGGGGTTGTGGCTGATCTGATCAAAGTAGATAAAAAATATGAGACTGCGGTGGAGATCGCACTTGGAGGCAGTATCCAGAATATTGTTACTGCAGACGAAGAGACTGCAAAAAAAATGATTGGTTATCTGAAGCAGAACCGGTATGGCCGTGCAACTTTCCTTCCATTGACAGCGATTCATGGGGGACAGGGATTTGCCAGGGCAGAAGCCCTTCGCGAGCCGGGTGTGATCGGCACGGCGGACAAGCTGGTAACGGTAGAAGATAAATTTACATCTCTTGCAGAGCATCTTCTTGGAAGAACTCTTGTGGCAGACAACATTGATACTGGGATCCGTCTGGCAAGAAAGTATCGTCAGTCTCTGCGTATCGTTACGCTGGAAGGAGATCTGATCAATCCTGGCGGAGCAATGAGTGGTGGAGCATTTAAGAATTCCAGTAATCTGCTCAGCAGAAGACGTGAGATTGAAGAACTGGAAAAGACGGTTGCGCGTCTGAAAACAGAACTCCAGAAATCGGAAGCAGAAGTTGCGGCCGCAAAGGAGAAGCGGACGGCGCTGTATGCAAAGGTGGAAGAAATCCAGCAGGAGTTGCAGAATGACTATGTGGTTCAAAATACTGCGAAGATGAATCTGGACCAGGTAAAAAGCCGTCAAAATGTGACCAGAGAAAATTCAGAAGGAATTTATGCGGAGCGCAAGAAACTGGAAGAACAGGTTCATGAGATCGAGGAAAACGAAGAATCGATCAAAATGGAGCTGGAGACCAGCCAGCAACTGGAGGACGAGCTGACACGCCAGATGGAAAGCTCACAGAAGTGGCTGGAAAAAGAGCGTGAGGCAGAAGCGGCAGAAGTGCGCAAAAATGAAAATATTCACCTCAGTTTTGCTGCATTGGAGCAGAAAAAAGATTTTATCGAGGAGAATTTTGTCCGTATCCGGGAAGAGATGGGAAAATTCCAGGAAGAGCTTGCCACTTTAAATGCAAGCAAAGGAGAGAATCACGGTGAAATAGAGCAAAAGGAAGTACAGATTACCGAGATCCGGCAGACGATAGAGAATTCAAAGGAATTATTTGAGGAAATTAACAAAGAGATCGAAGAATCGCAGAAAAAGCGGGAAGAACTGAATCAGAAGCATAAGGCATTCCTGAAAAAGCGAGAAGATCTGGCAGCTCATATGGCAGAACTTGATAAAGAATCCTTCCGGCTTACCAGCAAGAAAGAAGGCTACGAGGAAGCTTTGGAAAAGCAGATCAATTATATGTGGGAAGAGTACGAACTGACGTATAATCATGCACTGGAAATCCGGGATGAGAGTCTGACAGATCCTGCCGAGATGCGAAGGCGGATCCAGGAATTAAAGACGGAGATCCGGAAACTTGGATCGGTGAACGTCAATGCGATCGAAGATTTTAAAAATCTTTCCGAGCGGTATGAATTTATGAAAACGCAGCATGATGATCTGGTAGAGGCAGAAGCAACGCTCAAGAAGATCATTGAAGAGCTGGACGAGGCGATGCGCAAGCAGTTTACTGAGCAGTTTGCGAAGATCAGCCAGGAGTTTAATCAGGTGTTTAAACAACTGTTCGGTGGTGGAAAAGGAACTCTGGAACTGATGGATGATGAGGATGTGCTGGAAGCCGGAATCCGGATCATTGCGCAGCCGCCGGGTAAAAAACTTCAGAATATGATGCAGCTTTCCGGTGGAGAAAAGGCGTTGACGGCGATTTCGCTGCTGTTTGCAATCCAGAATCTGAAACCTTCCCCGTTTTGTCTGCTGGATGAAATCGAGGCGGCACTGGATGATTCTAATGTCACGCGATTTGCACAGTATTTGCACAAGCTGACGAAAAATACACAGTTTATCGTCATTACACACCGTCGTGGTACGATGACAGCGGCAGACCGGCTGTATGGGATCACTATGCAGGAAAAAGGGGTATCAACGCTGGTATCTGTGGATCTTCTGGAAGATGAGCTTACAAAGTAGTGGATAGGAGGATATGATGGCAGAAGAAAAAATGGGATTTTTTAAGCGTCTGGTAGCAGGACTTAACAAGACGCGCGATAATATCGTGTCTGGAATGGACAGTATTTTTCATGGATTTTCAAAGATAGATGAGGACTTTTATGAGGAACTGGAAGAGGTTCTGATCATGGGAGATCTGGGGGTAAAAGCAACTTACGCGATTCTTGATGATCTTCGTAAAAAAGTAAAAGAACAGCATATCAAAGAGCCGATTGAGTGCAGACAGCTCCTGATCGACAGTATCAAAGAACAGATGGATGTAGGCGAGACAGCTTATGAATTTGAAAACCAGACTTCTGTTGTTCTGGTGATCGGAGTAAATGGAGTCGGAAAGACGACTACTATCGGAAAACTTGCCGGTAAGATGAGAGGTCAGGGCAAGAAAGTTGTGCTTGCTGCAGCAGATACTTTCCGTGCAGCTGCGGGCGATCAATTAAAGGAATGGGCACATCGTTCGGATGCAGATCTGATCGGCGGACAGGAAGGTGCAGATCCGGCAGCCATCGTTTATGATGCGGTAGCGGCTGCAAAAGCGAGAAAGGCAGATATCCTTCTGGTGGATACAGCTGGAAGACTTCACAATAAAAAGAACCTGATGGAGGAACTGAAGAAGATTAACCGTGTGCTGGAAAGAGAATATCCGGAAGCATACAGGGAAACTTTGGTCGTTCTGGATGCAACGACCGGACAGAATGCACTTTCACAGGCAAAGGAATTCAGTGATGTTGCGGATATTACAGGAATTATCCTGACTAAGATGGATGGAACGGCCAAAGGTGGAATTGCAGTTGCAATTCAGGCAGAGCTTGGAATTCCTGTTAAATATATAGGTGTCGGTGAGACAATCGATGATCTGCAGAAATTCGATTCCGACGAATTTGTACAGGCATTATTTACAACAGAAGAAAAGAAGGAAGAAGGAGAAGAATAATAATATGCTGACATTGGAAAAATTTGAAGAAGCAAGCGAGATCGTAAAACGTGTGACACGTCCGACAAAGCTTATCTACAGTGAGTATCTCAGTAGCCAGACCGGGGGAAAGGTCTATTTGAAACCGGAAAATATGCAGTACACAGGTGCATACAAATTAAGAGGAGCTTATTACAAGATCAGCACACTTTCTGAGGAAGATCGTGCAAAAGGTCTGATCACAGCTTCAGCAGGAAACCATGCGCAGGGTGTGGCATATGCGGCAAAAGCGTTTGGATGTAAGGCGACGATTGTTATGCCAACTGTCACTCCGCTGATCAAGGTAAACCGTACCAAGAGCTATGGCGCCGAGGTTGTTTTACACGGAGATGTCTATGACGATGCCTGTGCAAAGGCCTATGAGCTTGCAGAAGAGTACGGATATACTTTTGTACATCCGTTCGATGATCTGGATGTAGCTACCGGACAGGGAACGATTGCAATGGAAATTGTCCAGGAACTCCCGACCGTTGATTATATCCTTGCACCGATCGGGGGCGGCGGACTGATCACAGGTGTATCTACACTTGCGAAAATGCTGAATCCAAAGATCAAAGTGATTGGTGTGGAACCGGCAGAAGCAGCAAGTATGACTGCTGCAATCGAAGCAGGACATACCGTAACACTTCCAAGTGCCAACACGATCGCAGATGGTACAGCAGTAAAAAAAGTCGGGGAACAGAACCTTCCATACGTCATGGAAAATGTAGACCAGATCGTAACTGTAGAAGACGATGAACTGGTCGGAGCATTCCTTGATATGGTGGAAAACCATAAAATGGTAGTAGAAAACTCCGGTCTTCTTTCCGTTGCAGCTTTAAAACAGCTGGATCTGAAAGGTAAGAAAGTAGTATCTATCTTAAGCGGCGGGAACATGGATGTTATTACCATGTCTTCAGTTGTACAGCACGGACTGATCCAGAGAGACCGTATCTTCTCTGTATCGGTACTTCTTCCGGATAAACCGGGTGAACTGGTAAAAGTGGCACAGACGATTGCAGAAGAGCAGGGAAATGTGATCAAACTGGAACATAATCAGTTTGTAAGTATTAACCGGAATGCGGCTGTGGAGCTTCGTGTGACACTGGAAGCATTTGGAACCGATCATAAGAACCGGATCATTGCGGCATTGGAGGCAGCCGGGTTCAGACCGAAGCTGATCAGTGCGAAGTTATATTAGAATGTTTAAGAGGACAGTCTTATCCCCTGGTGAGGGATGAGGCTGTCTTTTTTTGAAAATAAGGTTGTTAGGTCGGGCGAGAAAAAGAATCTCTTCCAATCCAGGTTGTGCAAACCATTCCGATGAACCTCCGAAGGCGAAAATTATGTCAGCAGAGGTTTCTATAATTTTTGAGTTTCATCTCCATTGCACAAAATAGGATTGGAAGAGATTCTTTTTCTCGCCCGGCCAATGAACGGTATTGGTGAAAAGGGCAGGACTGCTTCATAGTTAGGGAGAGGGGATAGAGACTGCAAATGTGATTGGGTGCTTATTAAAGACGGGAGATATAGATGAAAAAATATGGAAATTTAACCAATTAGCACTTTAATTGAATGAAATACTGGGCTAAAGTCACGAAATGAGGAAAATGGGGTTGACATCGAAGGTATAGTTGTATACAATAATACAAAAATACAAAAATACAGGTCAGGGAGTGACGGTTATGGAAAATAGGAAGGTTTATCTGGATAAGCATACAAATTTATTGCAACTTGAGGAGCATATGTACCCGTTGGTAGACGTGGACACACCGAATGTGTTCCGGAACCTGTTTCATTATGATGAGATTCCTAAGATTGCGTTTAATGATCGTATTGTACCGCACAGTATGCCGGATGAGATCTGGATCACTGATACGACATTCAGGGATGGACAGCAGTCGAGAGCACCCTATTCAACGGATCAGATTGTAACCATTTTCGATTATATGCACAGGCTTGGAGGTTCGCAGGGGAAGATTCGTCAGAGTGAATTTTTCTTATACAGCAAGAAAGACCGTGATGCCGTATATAAATGTATGGAAAGAGGTTATAAGTTCCCGGAGGTCACAAGCTGGATCCGTGCAAATAAAAAGGATTTTGAGCTGGTAAAAGATCTGGGAATGAAGGAAACCGGAATTCTGGTAAGCTGTTCGGATTATCATATTTTTTATAAACTGAAGATGACAAGACGAGAGGCGATGGAACATTATCTGTCAGTTGTACGTGAATGTCTGGAGACCGGTGTCAGTCCAAGATGTCATCTGGAAGATATTACCAGATCGGATATTTATGGATTTGTCATTCCATTCTGTCTGGAACTGATGCATCTGATGGAAGAATATCAGATTCCGGTGAAGATCCGTGTCTGTGATACAATGGGATACGGAGTCAACTATCCGGGGGCTGTGATTCCTCGTTCCATTCCGGGTATCATTTACGGACTCAGAGTACATGCAGGTGTACCGAGTGAACTGATCGAATTCCACGGACATAATGATTTTTACAAGGCAGTCAACAATTCAACAACGGCCTGGCTTTATGGAGCATGTGGTGTGAACTGTTCCTTGTTTGGAATCGGTGAACGTACCGGCAATACGCCGCTGGAAGCGATGATTTTTGAATATGCGCAGCTTCGCGGAACGCTGGATGGTATGGATACAACGGTGATTACTGAACTGGCAGAATATTATGAAAAAGAGATTGGATATCAGATTCCGCCGCGTACCCCGTTTGTCGGAAAGAATTTCAATGTAACCCGTGCGGGGATCCATGCAGACGGACTGTTAAAGAACGAAGAAATCTACAATGTGTTTGATACCGGCAAGTTTCTGAACCGTCCACCGCTGGTTGCTGTGTCAAATACTTCCGGTCTTGCAGGCATTGCACATTGGATAAATACATATTATCACCTGAAAAATGAGAAACAGGTAGACAAGAATTCCATTTTAGTTGTAGAATTGAAGAAGTGGGTTGACGCGGAATATGAATCCGGCCGTGTGACCGTACTCACAGATCAGGAACTAATCCGGGAGATTGAGAGAATCTGTGACGAAAAGGGGATTACAATCTAACGAAATTCAGGAGAGAGATAAAATGGAAGAGTATTCATTGAGAAGTCAGGTTTTTCAGACCATCAGAGATGACATTCTGAAAGGTAAGTATGAAGAAAATGACGAACTCAGGGAAGCAACATTGGGGAAGGAACTTGGAGTTAGCCGTACACCGGTAAGAGAGGCACTTAGACAGCTGGAACTGGAGGGACTGGTGAACATCATCCCAAATAAAGGAGCTTATGTTACCGGTATTTCCGATAAGGATGTACATGATATTTATATGATTCGTTCCATGCTGGAAGGATTATGCGTCCGTTGGGCAACAGAACATATTACACAGGAGCAGCTGGAAGAACTAGATGAGATCATTCTTTTATCCGAGTATCATATGGATAAAGGACATTCCGATCAGCTGACAGAGCTGGATGGAAGATTCCATCAGATTCTGTATGAGGCATCACAGAGCAGGATTCTGGATCATGTGCTTTCAGATTTTCACAAATATGTACAGCTTGCAAGAAGGACTTCCGTTAAGACAGAAGAGCGTGCGATCAAGTCGATTGGTGAGCATAACGAGATCCTGAATGCCATCAAGGCGAAGGATGCGGAAAAAGCCGGCAATCTGGCAACGATCCATATTATGCATGTTATGGAGAACCTGCATATCGAAGAAAAATAGCCAAAAAGGAGACGAAGTTATGAGTAAAATTCAGATGACGACACCGATTGTTGAGATGGACGGAGATGAGATGACCAGAATTCTCTGGAAGATGATAAAAGATGATCTTCTTCTGCCGTATATCGATCTTAAGACAGATTATTATGATCTTGGATTGGAACACCGCAATGAGACAGATGACCAAGTTACAGTTGATTCGGCTAATGCAACAAAGAAGTACAAAGTAGCAGTCAAATGTGCGACCATTACACCGAATGCGGCAAGAGTAAAAGAATATGAACTCAAAGAGATGTGGAAGAGTCCGAACGGAACAATCCGTGCGATTCTGGATGGAACGGTATTTCGTGCTCCAATCGTGGTAAAAGGAATTGAACCATGTGTAAAGAACTGGAAGAAGCCGATCACGATTGCCCGTCATGCTTATGGGGATGTATATAAAGGAACCGAGATGAAGATTCCGGGACCTGGAAAGGCAGAGCTGGTCTACACGGCACCTGACGGAACAGAGACAAGAGAGCTGATCCATAATTTCGATGGAGCAGGTATTATCCAGGGAATGCACAATATCAATGCATCGATTGAAAGTTTTGCAAGAAGCTGTTTTAGTTATGCACTGGATACAAAGCAGGATCTTTGGTTTGCAACAAAAGATACCATTTCCAAAAAATATGACCATACTTTCAAAGATATCTTTCAGGAGATCTTTGATGCGGAGTATAAGAACCTTTTTGATGAAGCGGGAATTGAATATTTCTACACACTGATCGATGATGCGGTAGCCCGTGTAATGAAGTCAGAGGGTGGTTATATCTGGGCATGTAAGAATTATGACGGGGATGTGATGAGTGATATGGTTTCCTCAGCATTTGGTTCACTTGCCATGATGACATCTGTACTGGTATCACCGGAAGGCTTTTATGAATATGAAGCAGCACATGGAACAGTGCAGCGTCATTATTATAAACACCTGAAAGGGGAAGAGACTTCAACAAACTCTGTTGCAACAATTTTTGCATGGACAGGAGCTTTGCGCAAGAGAGGAGAACTGGATGGGAACCAGGAACTGATGGATTTTGCAGACCGTTTGGAAAAAGCAACGATTGATACGATTGAAGAGGGTTATATGACAAAGGATCTGGCAATGATCACAACTCTTCCGGAGGTACATGTACTGAACAGTGAAGGGTTTATTAAAGCGATTGCAGAAAGATTATAAAAAGAGCAGGGAATGCATGAAGGGCGTATCTCTGACAGGAAAATGGGAAGAACTGGCTTATTCAGCCAGTTCTTCCCATTTTTCATAGAGTTCTTCGAGTTCTGCTTCGTTTGCTGCTTTTTCTTTTGCCAGTTCCTGGCATTTAACAGAATTCGTATAGACTTCTTCCTGCATCATCAGTTCATCGATTTTGCCATTACGTGTTTCCAGAACACCGATACGTTCTTCTGTTTTCTTCAGGTCGTTCTGCCTTTTACGGAGACGTGCCTGTTCTTCTTTCTGTTCCTGCCAGCTTAGTTTGGATTCGGAAACCTGCGCCGGTGCATCTTCGGAAGCAGCTGTGGAAACAGCCGGGGTCAGAAGATCTTTTTTCTCCAGATAATAATCATAGTTGCCGATATAATTTACAAAGGTATTGCCGGTCAGTTCCAGAATACGGGTGGCAGTCTGGTTGATGAAATAACGGTCGTGGGATACATAAAGTATCGTACCGGTATAATCGTTCAGAGCCCGCTCAAGAATTTCCTTGGAAGTGATGTCCAGATGATTGGTCGGCTCATCGAGGATCAGAAAATTTGCATTGGAGAGCATCAGCTTTGCCAGAGATACACGTCCCCTTTCACCACCACTTAAATCACCGATCAGCTTGAAAACATCATCTCCGGTAAAAAGAAAAGCCGCAAGCATGTTCCGGATCTGTGTGTTGGTAAGTGTCGGATAATCATCGGAAATTTCTTCAAAGATCGTCTTATCCATATGAAGGACGTGGTGTTCCTGATCGTAGTAACCAATCTCCACATTGGCACCCAGTGTAAAGGAACCGCTGTCTGCCTGGATCACATTGTTCAGAATCTTGAGAAGCGTAGTTTTTCCGGTTCCGTTGTCGCCAATGATGGCTATATGTTCCCCGCGCTTGATCTCGAAACTGATATCGGTGAAAAGTGTCTGTGGCGGAAAGGCTTTGCTTAATCCTTTGACAGAAAGGACATCATTGCCACTGACACGGGAAGGCTCCAGCTTCAGATGGATGTCAGTGTTGATCTCCATCGGTTTGTCTACAAGTGTCATCTTGTCCAACATTTTTTCCCGACTTTCGGCACGCTTGATGGATTTCTCACGGTTAAATGAACGGAGCTTTTCGATCACGGCTTCTTGATGTTTGATCTCACGCTGCTGATTCAAGTATTCTTTTAATCTGGCTTCTCTGAGCTGTTCTTTTTTGACAGCAAAATCAGAATAATTACCCATATAAGTATGAAGCTGTCCCTGCTCGACTTCAATCACCTTTGTAACCACACGGTTCAGGAAATAGCGGTCGTGGGATACGATAAGAACAGCACCCGGATAATTCAGAAGATAGGTTTCCAGCCATGCGATGGAGTTCATATCCAGGTGGTTTGTTGGTTCATCCAGAAGCAGGACGTCAGGCTTGGTAAGAAGGAGTTTGCCAAGAGATACACGGGTCTTCTGACCACCGGATAAAGAATCTACGGGTTTAGTAAATTCTTCTTCTGTAAATCCGAGACCTTTTAGAACGCCGGTAAGCTCACTTTTATAGGCGTAACCGTCTGCGTGTTCAAATGCAGAAGTCAGTCTCTGATAAGTGGCAAGACGTGCTTCAAGAGCATCTCCGGAAAGAGACGGAAGCTCGATCTCGATTGTACGGATCTGCTTTTCCATCTCAATGACTTCGGCTTTTGCCGTGCGGACTTCTTCGTAAATGGTATTGCCGCTTTCCATCTCCTGATGCTGTGCAAGGTAGCCGAGAGTTTTGCCTTTGGTAAGAACAACCGTCCCTGCATCGGGAGAAAGCTGTCCTACGATCATCTTGAGGATCGTGGATTTGCCGGCTCCGTTAATACCTACAAGGGCAGCTTTTTCATGGTTCTCTATATGAAAGGATCCGTCTTTTACGATGACCTGATCCCCAAAACTTTTTGACAGATTATGACATGCCAGTATCATTTTTATATCCTCCTGTTAAAGTGGCAATTATGTTACTGCTCACAGTAACATAATTATAGCTGAAATACGACAAAAAACAACTATAAAATTTGACTTTTTCACTGGATTCTTATATAATTAAAAATAATGAGTCAAAAAATAGGAAGGTGGAAGTGAAAGTGGCATCAAGAGAAATATCTCAGGCAGTAATAAGGAGACTTCCGCGGTATTATCGTTATTTAGGGGAACTACTGGAGAGCGGAGTCGAACGGATATCATCCAATGAATTAAGTAAAAGAATGAAAGTAACTGCTTCACAGATCCGTCAGGATCTGAATAATTTTGGTGGATTTGGACAGCAGGGATATGGCTATAATGTAAAGTATCTTTATACAGAGATAGGTAAGATCCTTGGACTGAACGAGAAACATAAATTCGTTATCATTGGAGCAGGAAATCTTGGACAGGCACTGGCGAACTATGCAGCATTTGAAAATCGGGGATTTGTTTTAAAAGGGCTGTTTGACGTAAACCCAAGGCTTGCCGGATTGACGATCCGTGGAGTTGAGATCCGTATGATGGATGAATTGAAGGATTTTGTGAAAGAAAACGATATTGAGATCGGGGTTCTTACGATTCCGAAGACAAAAGCAGTAGAGGTTGCCAATCTCCTGGTAGATAATGGAGTTAAGGCTATCTGGAATTTTGCGCATACAGATCTGAATCTGCCGGATAATATTATTGTGGAGAATGTTCATTTGTCTGAAAGTCTGATGAGATTATCTTATAATATCACCAGATACAATGAAGAACATGAAGGAAAGTAGGCAAAGCAGACCAGAAGGCAGAGGTGCAGGAAAGTTTTTTCCTGCACCTTTTTGAAAATTAAATGTATGGGAGACCGGATATGAAAGAAATACTGACAGCAGATCAGATGAGAAGATCGGATCAGAGAATGATACAGAAGATGCAAGTCCCGTCCCTTGTCCTGATGGAACGGGCGGCACTTCAGTGTGTGGCTGCGATGAAAGCAGAAGACATAGATTTGTCGAAAGCATTGGTCGTGTGTGGAAGTGGCAATAACGGTGGTGACGGATTCGCAATTGCAAGGATGCTCGTAGAAGAAGGAAATCATCCAGATGTAGTATTGGTCGGAAATTATGACCATCGTAGTGAAGAAACAAAAATACAGATGAAAATTCTGGAAAATCTGGGAATATCTGTAGGAAACAGTTTGCCACAGAAAGAATATAGTGTTATTATAGATGCCGTATTCGGTATTGGCCTATCCCGTGAAATAAAAGGCAGATACGCAGAGGTGATTGATCAGATGAATCGGATGACTGCCTGTAAGGTGGCAGTCGACACTCCTTCAGGGATCCGTTCGGATGATGGAAAAGTGCTTGGAACGGCATTTAAAGCAGATCTTACAGTGACCTTTGCGTTTCAGAAGATGGGACAGATCCTATATCCGGGATGTGAGTATACAGGAAAGCTTGTTACAGCACCGATCGGAATTACCAGACCGGAGTTTTTTGCGGAAGAAGAAATCTGCATGGCACTTGAAAAATCCGATGTGCCGGCAATGCTGCCGCAAAGGAAACCGGATTCTAATAAAGGGACTTATGGAAAGGTTCTGATGATTACCGGAAGCAAAGGAATGTCCGGTGCAGCATATTTAAGTGCCAGGGCAGCATATCTTTTGGGAGCAGGTCTTGTCCGGATTTATACGGAGGAAAGTAACCGGGCAATCTTACAGGAACTTTTACCGGAGGCGGTAATGACGACCTATTCTCTGGATGAGACAGAATCATTTGAAGAACTTCCGGATTTGCTGGAATGGGCGGATGTGCTCTGTATTGGATGCGGACTCGGTATGGGACCGCATTCGGAGGAATTACTGAAAAAGGTGCTTGAGAATAATAAAACCCCGGCTGTTATTGATGCGGACGGACTGAACCTTCTGGCAAAGACCGGTGAGTGGGGGATCGAACAGATTCGGATGAATCCTTCCGGATATGTACTTACTCCACATATGAAAGAAATGTCCAGATTGACCGGATACAGCGTACAGGAATTAAAAGACAACAGAAGAGAGCTATTAAGGAAATATACAGAAAAAGTCCATGCTGTCTGTGTACTGAAAGACAGCAGGACACTTGTGAAAGCGCCAGAGGGAAGGCTTATGATCAATACCACCGGTAATGCGGCAATGGCAAAGGCCGGATCGGGAGATGTGCTTGCAGGAATGATCACCGGACTTATGGCACAGCATATGAGACCGGATGATGCCGCTGTGCTTGGCGTTTATCTGCATGGTCTGTGCGGAGATCATGCCAGAAAAGAACTTGGCTCTTACAGTGTGCTTGCGGGTGATCTCTTGAAAATGCTCGGCAGAACACTTAAGGAATTGGAGGATATGACAGAATGAAGAAATACAGCAGGCTGCGTGCGGTGATCGATCTGGATGCGGTGATGTATAACATGGAAATGATGCATGCAAATATAGAAAAAGGAACCAAGATGGTCGTGGTCATCAAGACAGATGGTTATGGTCATGGAGCGGTGCCGATTTCAAGAATGCTGGAAGATGTGGACTATGTCTGGGGCTATGCGGTCGCAACTCTGGATGAAGGTGTTGTACTCAGAAAAGCCGGCATTCAGAAGCCGATTCTTTGCCTGGGATGTATTTTCCCGGACCAGCTGGAAGAGATGATCCGTCATGAGATCCGCATGACAACTTACAGCTATGAGCTTGCGAAGCTTGCGGATGAGACCGCATATCGTATGGGGAAGAAGGCATATCTGCACATTAAGATCGATACTGGAATGTCAAGACTTGGTTTTCCGGTAGCGAAAGAAAGTGTAGAGGAGATCCTTAAGATCGGCAGGCTTGTTTATACGGATTGCGAAGGAATGTTTACCCATTTTTCAAAGGCAGATGAGGCGGATAAGACCACGACACTGGAACAGATCCGTGCTTTTCTGTGGATGAAAGAACATCTTGCAGCAGAAGGTATGGAATTTACTTATTATCATTGTGCAAACAGTGCAAGTATCATTGATATGCCAAAGCTTGGAATGAATCTGGAGAGAGCCGGGATTTCTACCTATGGACTGTATCCGTCAGATGAAGTCAATAAGGAGGCAGTTCCGCTCCGGCCGGCAATGGAGCTGATCGCGCACGTGACTTATGTGAAATGGATTGAAAAGGGTACGGAAGTCAGCTACGGAGGCACCTTTGTTGCCCCGAAAAGGATGCAGATCGCCACAATCCCGACGGGATATGGAGACGGATACCCACGAAGTCTTTCCAACAAAGGATATGTTCTGATCCATGGTCAGAAGGCACCGATCCTTGGCAGAGTCTGTATGGATCAGTTTATGGTAGATGTGACCGGAATTCCGGATGTGAAATTTGGTGACAGGGCAACACTGGTCGGCCACGATGGGGATGCTTATCTTTCAATAGATGAGCTTGCCGGTCTGAGCGGCAGATTTAACTATGAATTTATCTGTGATATCAATAAACGTGTTCCGAGGGAATATCTGCGTGACGGAAAAGTTGTAGAGCAGGTCGATTATTTCTAAAATGCGGGAATGCACTTCGAAAGAGATATGAATACAGCAGGAGAAAGCTGGCAATAATGAAAGTATCTTGATAAGCGGAGTGTGAAAGAAGTGCAGATCAGGCGTGGAGATATTTATTATGCGGATTTAAGTCCGGTAGTCGGTTCGGAGCAGGGCGGTGTGCGTCCGGTTCTTGTCATCCAGAATGATGTCGGGAACCGGCACAGTCCGACCGTTATCTGTGCCGCGATCACTTCAAGGATGAATAAAGCGAAGCTGCCGACACATGTGGAAATCGATGCAAAAAGGTACAGAATCGTCAAGGATTCTGTTGTCCTTCTGGAGCAGATTCGGACTATCGATAAACAGAGACTGAAGGATTACGTGTGCCGGGTAGACAAAGAGCTTATGAGAAAAGTCGATGAAGCGCTGTGCGTCAGCCTGATGCTTCATACATAAAAGAGGAGAAGTATGGAAAGCAATGGAAACGGAAGGTAATTTACTTCAGAAAATGAAAAATGTATTTTCTGACAATGAAGATAAAGAGAAAATTGCAGAAGAAATCATTGAAAAAGTACTGGAAGGCTATGAAAAAGGTGTTCTGACAAGACGTGAGATGAAGATGATCACCAACATTTTTGAATATATGGATTCGGATGCAAAAGATATCATGACGCACCGGAAAAATATCGTAGCACTGGATGGAGAGGAATCTCTGGAAAAAGCACTTACCTTTATGCTGGAGGAGAACAAATCCAGATTCCCGGTTTATGAAGAAGATATTGACAACATTGTGGGGATTCTTCATATCCGGGATGCGATGCAGAGCTACCTGGACGGTCCGGCAAGGAAAAAACCGGTGCATGATCTGAAGGATGCCATCCGTCCGGCAGGATTTATCCCGGAAACAAAGGCGATTGACAAACTGTTTCAACAGATGCAGCAGGACAAGAGCCATATGGTGATCGTGCTGGATGAGTATGGACAGACATCAGGGATCGTTACGATGGAAGATATTGTAGAAGAAATCGTTGGAAATATCCAGGATGAGTATGATGAGGAAGAAGAGCTGATCATCAAACAGGCAGATGGTACATATATCGTGGATGGTATGACACAGCTGGAGGATCTGGAAGAGCTTCTGGGAATCAGTTTCAACGAAGAAGATTACGATACGATCAATGGTTATCTGATCGACTGCCTGGACAGAATTCCTTCGGAAGATGAAGAATGTCAGGTGGAATTCGGAGGCTATCTGTTCCATGTATTGTCAGTTGATAATAATACAATACGCAAAGTCCTTGTCAGTAGGACAAAAAAGTGATAAAATAGTACAATTGAGAATAGTAAAAATACTGAAGAGAGGTAAAAAGTAATGTCAGGACATTCAAAATTTGCGAATATCAAGCATAAAAAAGAAAAAAACGACGCAGCAAAAGGAAAAGTATTCACGAAGATCGGTCGTGAAATCGCTGTAGCAGTCAAAGAAGGAGGCGGAGCTGATCCGGCTAACAACAGCAGACTCCGTGATGCGATTGCAAAGGCAAAAGCAAATAATATGCCAAATGACAATATTGACAGAAGTATCAAAAAAGCAGCCGGAGACGGAGATGCTAACAACTACGAACACATCGTATACGAAGGATACGGACCGAACGGAACTGCAATCATCGTTGATGCACTTACTGATAACCGTAACCGTACTGCTTCTAATGTAAGAAGCGCTTTCACAAAGGGAAAAGGAAATATCGGAACCAGTGGATGTGTTTCTTTCATGTTTGATCAGAAAGGACAGATCATTGTCGATAAAGAAGAATGTGAACTGGATGCAGATGATCTGATGATGCAGGCACTGGATGCAGGAGCAGAAGATTTTTCGGAAGAAGAGGACAGCTTTGAAATTCTTACAGATCCGAATGATTTCAGTGAGGTTCGTCTTGCTCTGGAAGAAGCGGGTATTCCGATGGCAAGCGCAGAAGTTACAATGATTCCACAGACATGGGTAACTTTGGACAACGAAGAAGATATCAAGAACATTCAGAAGACGCTTGATCTTCTTGAAGATGATGATGATGTACAGGAAGTATATCATAACTGGGAAGAAGCATAGGATCGATTCCGGGAGGAACCTGAATGAATCAGAGTATACAGAATGGACTGAATGACCTGTTTGACCAGATTATTCCGATTTCCAGAGATTTCAATAAAAAGACTTATGCGGATTCGTTTAAAAATGCATACGAGAAGTATAAGCCGCTTTTTGCTGAGATTGCACAGGAATGCGAGAATTCGGAAGACAGACAGGAAGAGATTGAAGAGATTGCTGCTGTTCTGCCGGATAGAATGCGGGAAGTACTGGATCAGGAAAGTTCAAAAAGAAAAAAAGAAAATGTACTTATGAAATATAATCTGGGCATGGTTACATATGTGATCCCGATGTTCCGTTATGGCAGAATGGATGCTTGTGAAGAGATTGTAGACTGCATGATTGAACGCTGGAATGATCATGATCTGGAACTAAAGATCAGTAAATCGGAATTCGAGCAGATCCAGGGAGGCTTCAAATCACGTCTCTGCTATATTACTACAGCCGTATGTGCAAGTCTTGGCAAACCGGATGACTGTTACGAACTGAATCTGATGAGAAGATACAGAGATGAATATCTGGTGAATCAGAAAGGCGGCGAAGAAATTGTTGCCGAGTATTACGATATTGCTCCAACAATCGTAAACCGGATCAACCGGATGGAAAATTCAGAAGATGTATATGCAGATATCTGGAGCCGTTATCTTCACCCATGTGTTTCCATGATCGAATCCGATAATCTGGAGGCATGCCGCAAGATTTATACGGATATGGTATATAGCCTGCGCAGGAAATATTTATTTTCATAATGTTTAAATCAAAGAGAATGTGCCGAGTCGCATTCTCTTTTGCATATACAGTGAATCAGGTACAGATTTGTGTCAGTACAAGAATCTGCGATTCATTTCTGTGGCGAAAATCCTGCATATTTTCATAAGCATTGTCCATACTAAGCTAAAAAGAACGGAGGAATGCGGCAATGAAAATACAGGAAGAAACGGATGTAAAAGAATACCAGATACGCAAGAAAAAGAGCAGGGAACAGACTGTAGAAAATATGAAAAATAAAGAAAAGGCAGTCAGAGAGACGGAGCCGGAAACCACAAAGGAAGAAGATGAACATGTTAAAGAAATGGGAATGCTTTCGCTTGACCGACGTCGGAATCATCAGATCGAGCTACTCACGATCATCGGCGAAGTAGAAGGGCATGAGACGGTTTCCGGCAGTACAAAGGCAACCAAGTATGAGCACCTGCTTCCAAAGCTGGCACAGATTGAGAACAGTGTTCAGACTGATGGTGTGCTGATTCTCTTAAATACACTGGGCGGAGATGTGGAGGCGGGACTTGCGATTGCGGAAATGATCGCGTCTTTAAGTAAACCGACAGTATCTCTGGTACTTGGAGGGTGTCATTCTATCGGTGGCCCTCTTGCCGTGTCGGCAGATTATTCTTTTATTGTTCCAAGTGGGACGATGATCATTCACCCGGTGCGGACAAGCGGAATGTTCATCGGTGTGGCACAAAGCCTGCGGAATATTGAAAAGACGCAGGACCGGATCACCGGATTCCTTGCAGAGCATTCCGGAATGTCACAGGAGCGGATTGAAGAACTGATGCTGGATTCCACACAGCTTGTCAAAGATGTGGGGACAATGCTGGAAGGAAAACGTGCAGTGGAGGAAGGACTCATTGACGAAGTTGGCGGAATAAGAGATGCATTAAATAAATTGCATGAAATGATTGATGAAAAAATGGAAAATACTGATAAAAATTATGAGATGACATAAGGCGAAGAGGATGCTATAATAAAATAGTATGTACAAGTATACACTTTTGATGACTGATTCCGGATACTATATCTGGGGAGAGAGGAGAAGGAATCGGTCATTTGATTACAAGATAAAGAGTATAAATACAAGGGGGAAGTTTGATGGCTTCAAAGACAACCGGAACAAAGAAAAATGCAAAGCAGAGCACGGCGAAAAAGCGGCAGCCTACGAAGAAGACAAGTGCAAAGTCTGCAAAATCTGCGAAGACAACCAGAAAGAATACCACATCAAAAGCTGTGCCGCAGGAAGAATCATTTCTTGCAACGGAGATTCTGATCTGGGTGACACTTGCGGTAGGGATTCTGCTCACAATCAGCAATTTCGGACTTGCAGGTGCATTTGGAAGAAAGATTGCAGCACTGCAGCAGGGAATGATGGGTTGGATGGCGTATGTATTTCCACTGCTTTTATTTTGTGGAGTCGCGTTTGTGGTTTCCAATAAAGGAAACAGGATCGCATATATTAAGACTGTTGCAGGCGTTGTATTACTGGTTCAGTGCTGTGTGCTCTTTGAACTGATCGATGAAAAAGGCGGATCTGTCGGAAAGGCAATTGCGGTCAGACTGGTGCCGGCAATCGGTAAAGTTGGTACATATGTTGTCGTGATCATTTTAATGGTGATCTGTGTAGTCCTTATCACAGAAAAGTCTATTCTAAAAGGAATGAAGATCGGCGGGGAAAAAGCGTATGACCGTGCCAGAGAGGACATGCAGAAGCGTAAAGAAGAGGCTGAGGAACGCAGGGCAAGACGGGAAGCTATGCGTGTTGATTATCAGGTAAGCGGCGTTTCCTTTAATTCGACAGTTGGAGGAAAAGAGAACGAGGCAGAAAAAGCAGAAGAAAAAGCCGGAAAAGAAGCAAAGGAAAGCACAGAAAAGAAAGCTACCAGACGCAGCCGGAAGGATATGAGCAGCGTGCTTGCCGGTGCAGAAGAAGCGGCTGCAAAGCACATTATGGAACAGACTGGGAAAATTGCACTGGATGATGTAGTGATCAATCGTGCGATGCCCCTTTCCGCTACAGAGCTGATCCCGGATCCGGAACCGGTTCCCCTTGAGCCGGTGAAAGAAAAACTCCCGAAGTTCTTAAAAGGAGCGATGCAGGAAGCAGAAAAAAAGACGGAATCCGGTAAAGATATACAGACAGATGTGGCTGAAGAAAATTTATCAGCGGTGCAGACAGAAGACGGAATAAAAAGACAGGTCTCCGGAAATTCAAAAGTTAAGGCAGATATCCCAAAAGAGGTGGCTGCTGTTGCAGATACGATTGCAAAAAGTGAGAAACCGGTCAGGGAATACCGCTTTCCACCTCTTAGTCTGTTGAAGCATGGAAGTAAAACCTCCGGAGATTCGGATGCGCATCTGCGGGAGACAGCAGCAAAGCTCCAGAAGACACTTCAAACCTTCGGTGTGAATGTTACAATCACTAATATCAGCTGCGGACCTTCTGTTACACGCTATGAGTTACAGCCTGAGATGGGGGTGAAAGTCAGCAAGATCGTAGGACTTGCGGATGACATCAAGCTGAACCTGGCGGCGGCTGATATCCGTATTGAGGCACCGATCCCGGGAAAAGCAGCGGTCGGTATTGAAGTTCCGAATAAGGAAAATACTGCAGTTATGCTGCGTGATCTTCTGGAATCAGATGAATTTAAGAAAAGTAGATCACGGATCGCATTTGCGACAGGTCGTGACATTTCAGGTAAAGTGGTGGTATCAGATATCGCAAAGATGCCGCATCTGCTTGTCGCAGGAGCTACCGGATCCGGTAAATCTGTCTGTATCAATACAATCATTATGAGTATTATCTACAAAGCAAAACCGGAGGATGTGAAGCTGATCATGGTAGATCCAAAGGTGGTGGAATTAAGTGTATATAATGGAATTCCACATCTGATGATCCCGGTTGTAACGGATCCGAAGAAGGCAGCAGGAGCTTTGAACTGGGCGGTTGCAGAAATGAACAGACGTTATCAGCTTTTTGCCGAGTATAATGTCCGTGATCTGAAAGGTTACAATGATAAAGTCGAGAACATTAAAGATATTGATGATCCGAATAAAGCACAGAAACTTCCACAGATTGTAATCATCGTAGACGAACTTGCAGACCTGATGATGGTTGCACCTGGAGAAGTGGAAGAGGCGATCTGCCGTCTGGCACAGCTTGCGCGTGCGGCAGGACTTCATCTGGTTCTTGCAACGCAGAGACCATCGGTTAATGTCATTACCGGTCTGATTAAGGCGAATATGCCATCAAGAATAGCATTTTCTGTATCATCCGGTGTGGATTCCCGTACCATCATTGATATGAATGGCGCGGAGAAGCTGCTGGGAAAAGGCGATATGTTGTTCTATCCGGCTGGCTATCAGAAGCCGGTACGTGTTCAGGGGGCTTTTGTTTCTGATAAAGAAGTCCAGGCAGTGGTTGATTTCCTGAAAGAGAACAGCGGAGGCGCAGCCTACAGTGAAGAAATCCAGAAGCAGGTGAATAGTAATCAGAATGTATCTGCGGGAGGAGCATCTTCCGAGGACGACAAAGATGTCTACTTTGTAGATGCAGGAAAGTTTATTATTGAAAAAGACAAAGCATCGATCGGAATGCTCCAACGGGTGTTTAAGATCGGGTTTAACCGTGCGGCGCGGATTATGGATCAGCTTGCCGAGGCGGGAGTCGTAGGAGAAGAAGAAGGTACCAAACCAAGAAAAGTACTGATGTCTATGGAACAGTTTGAGCAATACATAGAAGAATCAGTTTAAGAAACGCAGAAGAAAAAAGGGAGGATATAATTATGAAAACAGACATTCAGATCGCACAGGAGGCAGAGATGCTCCATATTCGCGAGGTTGCAGCAAAGGTTGGAATTGAAGAGGAAGACCTTGAGTTTTACGGCAAGTATAAGGCAAAATTATCGGATGAACTGATGGAAAGAGTAAAAGACAGACCAGATGGAAAGCTGGTACTTGTTACTGCAATCAATCCGACTCCGGCGGGAGAGGGGAAGACGACGATTACCGTTGGACTTGGAGAGGCAATGGCAAAACTCGGCAAAAAAGCTCTGATCGCTCTGCGCGAGCCATCGCTCGGACCTTGCTTTGGAATTAAAGGCGGTGCTGCCGGTGGCGGTTATGCACAGGTTGTACCGATGGAAGATCTGAATCTTCATTTTACCGGAGATTTTCATGCGATCACATCGGCAAATAACCTGCTTGCAGCTCTTCTTGACAACCATATCCAGCAGGGAAATGCTCTTGGAATCGATCCGAGACAGGTTGTGTGGAAACGGTGTGTAGATATGAATGACCGTGTACTGCGTAATGTAGTAGTTGGGCTTGGAAATAAAATGGACGGAATGGTAAGAGAGGATCATTTTGTGATTACGGTTGCGTCCGAAATTATGGCAATTTTATGTCTGGCAGACGATCTGGAAGATCTGAAAAAACGTCTTGGCAGAATCATTGTTGCCTATACATTTTCCGGAGAACCGGTTACAGCTGACCAGCTTCATGCAACCGGTGCAATGACAGCACTGTTAAAGGATGCGATCAAGCCGAATATTATCCAGACTCTGGAACATACACCGGCGCTGGTACACGGTGGTCCGTTCGCAAATATTGCACATGGCTGCAACAGTGTACGTGCAACCAAGATGGCACTTAAGCTGAGTGATATCACGATCACAGAAGCGGGATTCGGTGCGGATCTGGGTGCAGAGAAGTTTATGGATATCAAGTGCCGTATGGCGGGACTGAGACCGGACGCTGTAGTTCTGGTTGCAACGGTACGTGCATTAAAATACAATGGTGGCGTGCCAAAAGACGAACTGAACGAAGAAAATCTGGATGCTCTTGCAAAAGGAATTGTAAATCTTGAAAAGCATATTGAGAACCTGCAGAAATTCAGCGTTCCGGTTGTGGTTACCTTGAATTCATTTGTCAGTGATACTGAAGCAGAATACGAATTTATCCGTAAGTTCTGCGAAGACAGAGGCTGCGAATTTGCCCTTGCAGAAGTATGGGGCAAAGGCGGAGACGGCGGAAAAGAGCTGGCAGAGAAAGTATTACAGACTCTGGAGACAAAAGAAAGCCATTATCATCCGATTTACAGTGATGAGTTATCAATTGCAGAGAAGATCGAGACAATCTGCAAAGAGATTTACGGAGCAAAGAGTGTTGTATATGAACCTGCTGCAAAGAAACAGCTTGCACGAATTGAATCAATGGGCTTTGGCAAGTTCCCGGTATGTATGGCAAAGAACCAGTATTCTTTGTCCGATGATGCGAAGCTTCTTGGACGTCCGGAGAACTTTGATATCCATATCCGTGAAGTCTATGTAAATGCAGGAGCAGGATTTGTTGTTGCCCTTACCGGAGCAATCATGACCATGCCGGGTCTTCCAAAAGTACCTGCAGCAAATGGAATTGATGTAGAAGACGGTAAAATTACCGGATTGTTCTAAAAGAAGTATGATACCAGAAGGAGACGAAAGACAATGAAATGTATGCACTGTGGAGCAGATTTGCCTGAAGATCAGTTGATCTGTCCTAGCTGCGGCAGGGAAATACAGATCGTGCCTGATTATAACCCACTTGATGATATGCTGACTGCTCAGTTAAAAGGAGGCATTACACAGACAATGTCGCTTCATCTGGGTGAGCAGGAAAAGCAAGATGTCAGCTATTCTGGTGCGGCAAATCCGGTATATGAAAGACGGGAAAGTGTTGGAGGAGAGACCAGGTGTGTGGGAAATTCGGGAAGTGTTGGTCGTCGCCAGCAGGAAACTGTGACCAGGCGTGGAAGAGATGCGGTGGTCAGACGCAGTGATGTCAGACCGGCTACCGGACGTGTGGGTCAAAGAGAAGATGCGCGGGAACAGACGAGAAGAGCGTATGAAGAAGAACGCAGATTGCGGCGTATGCGGGCAGAAAAGAGAAAAGAGCGCGCCAGAAAAAAACGCCGGAAAATGCTGCTTATGCTATTGGCGGGGTGTATTGTTCTGGCAGGACTCATTTTCTTGTTTTATCAAAATTCATATACCGGAAAAGTAAAGAAAGGATACCGGCTTCTGGCAGCTTCCGAATATGAGAACGCACTCACTGTATTTGAAAAAGCAGCTTCTGGAAGTCCGAAGAAAGCAGAAGCTTATACAGGGATTTCAAAGGTTTATATTGCCAAGGATGATCTGGATCAGGCAGAAGAAGTTTTTACAGACGAGATTGCAAAGCAGTCCGGAAATGCAGAAATTTATCGTGCAGCGGTAGAATTTTATATTGATACCAAACAGGAAGAAAAGGTATCACCGCTTCTGAATGCATGTACCAGTGATACGGTTCTTGAAGCACTGAAGGATTATGTGTCAGGTGAACCGGAGTTTAGTCTGGATGAGACAGAGACATATGATGAAGTGCAGGCACTGGAACTGACCGGAAAAGGAAAAGCGATCTACTATACGACAGACGGTTCAGAGCCGACAACTTCAAGTACGAAATATACGGAACCGATCAAGATCGGTGAAGGTGAGACAACGGTGAAAGCAATTTCTGTTAATAAGAAAGGAATTCCAAGCCTGACAGAAAGTAAAACTTATAAAGTTGAGTTCCCGATTGCAGATGCGCCGGCGGTGACTCCATCGACCGGGCAGTATAACCATGTCCAATCAATCAGTGTAGTTGTACCGGATAAGTATACGGCATATTACACGACGGATGGATCAGATCCGGATCCGGAGAATAATTCTGCGACGCAGGAGTATACCGGGCCGATCGTAATGCCGGCGGGAAGTACGATTTTCAGCTTTGTTCTGCAGGATCAAAAAGGCAGATTAAGTGATGTCACAAGAAGAAATTATGAACTGAATATAGAGTAAAACCCGATTTTAAGAAGAGAGTATGCCGAGTCGTCTGCTTGTCAGAGCAGACTGGTAAAGCGTACTCTTTTTCGATTACTTTCATTTGTGGATAACTTGCGTAAATATGTGAAATATATCACAAATCAAATATTTTATGAATAGAGTGGGGGTAATATGGCTTATTAAAAATGTATAATTGTATGGAAACAAATACAATTTATTTGTGATAAAATATTGCAAAAAGGATAGAATTGAGATACAATGTGATTGTCAAAAAGATAACATACTTTAAGGGCGAAGGAGTGTTTGAAATGAGCAGATTTACATTACCAAGAGATATCTACCATGGAAAAGGATGTCTTGAAGAACTGAAGAACCTGAAAGGAAAAAAAGCAATCCTGGTTGTCGGAGGAGGTTCCATGAAGCGTCAGGGATTCCTCGACAGAGCTGAGAACTATCTGAAAGAAGCAGGAATGGAAGTAAAGCTTTTTGAAGGTGTTGAGCCAGATCCATCTGTTGAGACCGTTATGAAAGGTGCAGCAGTTATGCAGGAGTTCCAGCCGGACTGGATCGTAGCTATGGGTGGCGGATCACCGATTGATGCTGCAAAAGCAATGTGGGCATTCTATGAATATCCGGATGTTACATTTGAAGATCTCTGTATTCCGTTCAACTTCCCGGAATTAAGAACAAAAGCAAAATTTGCTGCAATTCCGTCAACATCAGGAACAGCAACAGAAGTAACAGCATTCTCCGTTATTACCAACTATCAGACCGGAGTAAAATACCCACTTGCCGATTTTAATATTACACCGGACGTTGCAATTGTAGATCCGGATCTTGTCATGGGTCTCCCGGTAAAGCAGGTTGCTTACACAGGTATGGATGCACTGACACATGCGATCGAAGCTTATGTATCTACCTTGAACTGTCCATTTACAGATCCGCTTGCACTGCAGGCAATCGAGATGGTTCTGGATTACCTTCCGGCATCTTACAAATGTGATGTGATAGCAAGAGAGCAGATGCATTATGCACAGTGTCTTGCAGGAATGGCATTCTCCAATGCACTTCTTGGAATCGTACATTCTATGGCACATAAGACAGGTGCGGCATTTTCAACCGGACACATTCCGCACGGATGCGCAAATGCAATTTATCTTCCATATGTAATTAAGTATAATGCAAAAGATCCGGTCGCTGCAAAACGTTATGCAGAAATCGCACGCAGAATGGGACTTCCGGGTACATCTGAGAAAGCGCTGATCAACAGCCTGTGTGCAAAGATCGATGCATTTAATGTAGAACTGAATATTCCGAAGACACTGAAAGATTTCGGTATTGACGAAGCAGAATTCAAAGAAAAAATTGCAAAGATTTCAGAACTTGCAGTTGGTGATGCATGTACAGGATCCAACCCACGTCCGATCGATCCGGCAGCTATGGAAAAACTTTTCAACTGTACATATTATGGAACAGAAGTAGATTTTTAAAAAAGAGAATACAGTTCTTACAGAGACAGACGGACTCAATATTGACCGTCTGTCTCATTTTTATATCCGGTCAGCAGGTAAAAATTCGTGTCGGCACAAGATTTTATGTAGTTGAAAATTTTGATAACCGGAAGAATTTTGGCAGATTTATAGAAGAAATATTGGTACTTATAGATAAAAAAGATAGTTATATTTATGACATAAATAATTTTTTAACAAATTAAAAAGAAATACTTGCTATTTACTTTGCAATAATTTATCATAAAGAGAGTAAATATTTTAGGAGGCAATGCAATGTACAAGATAAGAAAAGCTGAAAAACTGGCTGATAAGATTTATCTTATGGATGTAGAAGCACCACGTGTGGCAAAGCACTGTGAGCCAGGACAGTTCGTAATTGTCAAGATGGATGACAAGGGGGAAAGAATTCCGCTGACAATCTGCGATTATGACAGAGAAGAAGGAACAATTACCATCGTATTCCAGACAGTAGGAGCATCTACTGAGAAGATGGCACAATTAAAAGCAGGAGACTCTTTCAGAGATTTCACAGGACCGCTCGGATGCCCATCTGAATTGATTTCAGAGGATATTGAGAGTCTGAAGAATAAAAAGATCTTATTTGTAGCTGGTGGTGTTGGTGCAGCCCCTGTATACCCGCAGGTTAAATGGATGCACGCACATGGGATCGATGTAGATGTTATCGTTGGTTCTAAGACAAAAGATATGCTGATTCTCGAAAAAGAGATGGAAGCAGTTGCAGGAAATTATTACCCATGTACAGATGACGGTACATACGGACATGCAGGTATGGTAACAACAAAGATCGAAGCACTTGTTGCAGAAGGTAACAAGTATGATGTCTGTGTTGCAATCGGTCCGATGATCATGATGAAATTCGTATGTCTGCTCACAAAGAAACTCGAAATCCCGACTATCGTCAGCATGAACCCGATCATGGTAGACGGAACAGGTATGTGTGGCGCATGCCGTCTCCACGTAGGCGATGAAATCAAATTTGCATGTGTAGACGGACCGGAATTTGACGGACATCTCGTTAACTTTGATGAAGCAATGAAGAGACAGCAGATGTATAAGACTCAGGAAGGCAGAGCTATGCTGAAATTACAGGAAGGTGACACACATCACGGTGGATGCGGTCATTGCGGAGGTGACGAATAATGGCAGACGTATTAAAGAAAGTACCTGTAAGAGAACAGGATCCGAAGGTACGTGCAACAAATTTTGAAGAAGTATGTTACGGATATAATCAGGAAGAGGCAATGGAAGAAGCAAGCCGTTGTATCAACTGTAAGAATGCTAAATGTATTCAGGGATGTCCTGTAGGAATCAATATTCCTGCATTCGTTCATGAAGTAAAAGAAGGCAATATCGAAGAAGCATATAAGATTATCGGACAGTCTTCTGCACTTCCTGCTGTTTGTGGACGTGTATGTCCGCAGGAATCACAGTGCGAAGGAAAATGTATCCGTGGTATCAAAGGAGAATCTATTTCTATCGGTAAGCTGGAAAGATTCGTTGCTGATTACGCTCTGGAGCATGACATCAAACCGGTTGGAGCTGACAAGAAGAACGGACACAAAGTTGCCGTTATCGGTTCTGGTCCGGCAGGACTTACCTGTGCAGGCGATCTTGCAAAGCTTGGCTATGATGTAACTGTATTTGAAGCACTTCATGAACTCGGTGGAGTACTTGTATATGGTATTCCGGAATTCCGTCTTCCAAAACAGAAAGTCGTTGCAAAAGAGATCGCAAAAGTAAAAGAGCTTGGTGTTCACTTTGAGACAAACGTTGTAATCGGTAAATCTACTACAATCGATATGCTGATTGAAGACGAAGGATTTGAAGCAGTATTTATCGGATCAGGAGCAGGACTTCCAAAATTCATGGGAATCCCGGGGGAAAATGCCAACGGTGTATTTTCTGCAAATGAATACCTGACAAGAAGTAACCTTATGAAAGCATTTGATGATTCTTATGATACACCGATCGCAGCTGGTAAGAAAGTTGCAGTTGTTGGTGGTGGTAACGTAGCAATGGATGCTGCAAGAACAGCACTTCGTCTTGGAGCAGAAGTTCATATCGTATATCGTCGTAGTGAAGAAGAGCTTCCGGCCCGTGTAGAAGAAGTTCATCATGCAAAAGAAGAAGGTGTACAGTTCGACCTACTGACAAACCCGGTAGAAATCCTCGAAGAAGATGGATGGGTAAAAGGAATCAAATGTGTTCGTATGGAACTTGGTGAACCGGACGCATCAGGAAGAAGACGTCCTGTACCGGTTGAAGGTTCTGAATTCGTGATCGATGTTGATACAGTTATCATGTCACTCGGAACATCACCGAACCCGCTGATTTCTTCTACAACAGAAGGACTGGAAGTTAACAAGTGGAAATGTATCGTTGCAGACGAAGAACACGGAAAGACTTCTAAAGAAGGCGTATACGCAGGTGGAGATGCCGTAACAGGTGCCGCTACAGTAATCCTTGCTATGGGAGCCGGAAAAGCTGGTGCAAGAGGTATCGACGAGTATCTTTCAAATAAATAAGGGTTATGACCGCAGTTTCCTTTGATAGGGACTGCGGTTTTTGTATAGGTTGTGTAGACCACTTTGAAAAAAATAATCGTTCCAATTCAAGTTGTGCAAAGGGGAGAAAACTGGCGGTTATAAAGGGCGGAGAAACGGACGCTGGTTTGTGTATTTTGGCTGATTTTAAAGGAGGTTTGGAGATTAGGGTTTCTGGACAAGAAGAGTTAAAAATGGTACAATAAAAAAAGTATTATTTTGTGAAAGAGGGTTATTATGAAGTATAAATATATCTTATTTGACTTGGATGGGACGATTACGGAATCGGGACCGGGGATCATGAATTCGGTGGAGTATGCGCTGAATAAAATGAACCGGGAGGTTGGTGATCGGGATACTTTAAAGAAATTTATCGGGCCGCCGCTGACGGAATCGATGGAGAAATATTATGGGATGTCTGAGGAAGAGGCACTGCTTGGAGTAAAGTATTACCGGGAATATTATGCGGTGAAAGGCATTTTTGAGAATTCGGTGTATGAAGGGCTTGCGGAGACGCTGGAATCCTTGAAAAATGAAGGATATATACTTGCAGTGGCGACTTCCAAACCGGAAGAGTATGCAAAAAGGATTGCGGACAAATTTGACTTTGCAAAATATTTTGCAGGGATTTACGGGGCTACGATGGATGGCTCTCTGATCCGGAAGGCGGATGTGATCCGGTATGCGTTGGATAACCTGGGCGTGGAAAGGGAGAATTACGATCAGGTCGTTATGGTCGGTGACAGAAATAATGATATCTACGGTGCAAAGGAGAATGGGATCCAGGTGATCGGTGTCCTGTATGGATACGGAGATCTTGCGGAGCTTCAAAGTGCCGGTGCAGATTACATTGCAAAGATGCCGGAAGAGATTGCACAAATCATCGGAAGATGTAATCATGAGAGGGTTTGAATATGAGTAATAACGACGCAATGAACAGTGAGATTCGGTTTCTGGAAGAGGTTGAAGAGAAACTGAAGACACGCATTACCGAGATCAACGCATTGTTTCTTGAAGGAGAAAAACAGATTGAGAGCATGCATGATTATTATTGGGAAAACTATACGGAGATGGATGAGTATGGTTATGAAAATTATGATAATCAGCAGGCACTTCTCGGAGAAGTTAATGCGAACAATGAACGTCTGATGAAAAAACAGCGCCTTAAGAAAATGATCGACTCCCCATATTTCGGAAGAGTGGATTTTCTCTTTGAGGGGGAAGAAGAAAGCGAAAGTTTTTACATCGGAATCGGCAATTTTGCGCCTAAGGCAGGAATGACGCCACTGATCTACGACTGGAGGGCGCCAGTGAGCGGTCTTTTTTATGATTATGACAGAGGACAGGCTTCTTATGAAGCACCGGGAGGAACCATTGAAGGGGAGATTACTTCCAAATGGCAGTATAAGATCAAGAAAGGGAAGATGGTTTATGCATTTGAAAGTGACACCAAGATTGATGATGAGATCCTGAAACAGGAGCTTGGAAGTAACGGGGATGTACAACTGAAGAATATTGTCCGTACTATCCAGAAAGAACAGAATGAGATCATTCGGAATGTAAAGGACAAAGTTCTGGTTATTCAGGGAGCCGCAGGAAGTGGGAAAACCTCCGTTGCACTGCACCGGATTGCATATCTTTTGTATCACGACAGGAAAAATTTAAAAGCATCGGATATCCTGATCCTTTCACCGAACGGCGTATTTGCGGATTATATTTCCCACATTCTGCCAGAGCTTGGAGAAGAAAATATTCAGGAAATGAGTTTTGATCTGTTTGCGTACAGAGAATTGAAAGGAATCGTATCGGACTGTGAGGACCGTTATGATTATCTGGAGAAGCTGATCCATTTTCCGGAGATGGGAATCCGGGAGAGCTATCTGAAGAAGCAGTCTGCCGGATTTGTCGGAGAGATGGAAGGCTTTCTGGCAGTTCTGGAAGATCAGCTGATGGATTTTAAGCCGGTTAAGATCCGTACTCTGGAAAAAACCGAAGAGGAGCTGATCCATCTGTTCTATTTCAAATTTCAGGATATTCCGATCCTTGCAAGAATGGATGCGGTGATGGAATATCTGGTGGATGAATACGAGACATTGTATAACCGGAATCTTCCGGAAGATGAGGTAGAAGAGATCCGGGAGAAATTCAACCGGATGTATGTCACCCGTGATATTTACAAAATATATAACTGGTTTTTGGAGGACAGTGGGTATGAGACACTGGCAAAAATTCCGTATGAGAACAGAAAACTCCAGTATGAAGACGTATTTCCGGTACTTTATCTCAAATACCGGATGCTTGGAGGAACCAGACATAAGCATATCAAGCATCTGGTGATCGACGAGATGCAGGATTATTCATATTTGCAGTACGTGGTACTGTCCCAGCTGTTTTCCTGCCGGATGACGATCCTTGGCGACCGGGCGCAGACACTGGACAGTCAGATGCAGGATGTACTGACATTCCTGCCGAAGATTTTCGGACGTACGATCCGCAAGATCATCATGAATAAAAGTTACCGGAATACTATTGAAATCGCAGAGTATGCAGCGAAATTTACCGGGGAAAAGGATCTGGAATATCTGGAGCGTCATGGCAAACCAGTGACCGAAAAGACATTTGATTCGGATGAGGAACTGTTAAATGAACTTATCCGGGAGGCAGATGCCGGAATGGATAAATATGAGACCGCCGCAGTTCTGACGGAGACGATGGACGAGGCGTATACAATGACCAGGATGCTTTCAAACCGTGGACTTCCGGTAAACTGTATTGACCGGGACAGCAGTACCTTTGAAAAAGGCGTGACAGTAACGACTTTCTATATGGCAAAGGGACTGGAATTTGATCAGGTATTCGGCGTGTTCCCGAAGAAAGAAAATCCGATGACCGGGCAGGCAAAATACATCTGTGCAACAAGAGCACTGCATGAGCTTTATATGTATGAAAGGGCATAACTGTACAGACTGATACAGCGAAAGAGAGGAAGGAACAGGATGAAGATAACCGTACTGACGGTTGGAAAAATAAAAGAAAAGTATCTGCGGGATGCGATCGCGGAATATACGAAGAGACTGAGCCGCTACTGCAAGCTGGAGATCATTGAGGTGGCGGATGAAAAGACACCGGACAATGCCAGCGAAAATGCAGAGGAAATGATCCGGCAAAAAGAGGCCGAACGTCTTTTGAAATATATCCGTGAGGATGCATATCTTATTACACTGGAGATAGGCGGAAAGCAGCTGACCTCCGAAGAATTTTCAGAGAAAATTGAAAAACTTGGCATTCAGGGAACCAGTCACATTATTTTTGTGATTGGCGGATCCATAGGGATCGGGAAGGCAGTTCTGGAAAAATCGGATTATGCACTTAGTTTTTCAAAAATGACATTTCCGCACCAGCTGATGCGTGTAATCCTGCTAGAGCAAATTTACCGTGGATACCGGATCATGTCGGGAGAACCCTATCACAAATAGAAAAGAGGTTATTCATATGAAGATGGTAGTATTAGTAGAAAACAGTTCCAGATGCAGACTTTGTGCAGAACATGGGCTGTCGGTTTATATCGAATATGAGGGGAAGACGTACCTTCTGGATACTGGCGCAACAGCGCTCTTTGCAGAAAATGCAAAGGAGCTGGGGATTGATCTTTCGAAAGTAGATACGGCGTTTTTATCCCATGCACATTATGACCACAGTGGCGGTTTCGAGGAGTTTTTTAAGGAGAATGACAAAGCAGCGGTCTATATGCAGGAGACGTCTGCTGAGAACTGTTTTTACCGGACAGAAGGAAAAGATAAATATATTGGAATTCCGCAGCATCTTCTGGAAAATTATAAAGAGCGGTTCCGTCCGTTAAATGCAGTCTGTGAAGTTGAAAAAGGCGTCTGGGTCGTACCGCATTTTACCGGTGGTCTGGATGAGATGGGACGCAGGGCGCACATGTACCGGAAAATCGGTGAAGAGTTTATTGCAGATGATTTTGCACATGAGCAGAGTGTGGTTTTTGAGACGGGAAAAGGACTGGTGATATTTAATAGCTGTTCCCATGGGGGAATTGTCAATATTGTGCGAGAAGTGCAGATGGCACTCGGCGGGCAAAAGGTCTATGCGGTTGTCGGTGGATTTCATATGATGAAGCTTTCGGGCATGGATACACTTGCCATACCAGAGGAAGAGGTTGTGGAAACTGCGCAGGAATTGAAAGGGCTTGGTGTAGAGGAAATCTATACTGGTCACTGTACCGGAAATATTGCATTCAGGATTCTGAAAAAAGAACTTGGCGAAATGGTACATGCACTTGGAACAGGGGAAACGGTGGTATTTTAAATGAAGGAAGCCCCAGGATTTATCACGGGTAATGAGTTGATAGATCCTGGGGCTTTTATCTTGTTACATTGCTTCTTTTATGAGTATGACTTCAGGTTCGGTCATTGCATAAGCATCCAGAACTTCATCCAGCTCGTCTGCCTTGATCAGATTTTCTTCCAGAACCAGCTTATAGTGAGGGTGATAAAACAGAAGTTGAATTCTGAAAATAATTGTTAAATATGGCTATTGAATGGAATTGTGTATATAATAACTAAAAAACATTGTCGTTGACTAACCAATATGAAAGCGAGTATACTGTAGTAAAGTCAAAGGAGAAAAAAAGAAGGTGTAAAAATGCAGGCATTATCAACAGCTGTTCCGGGAAAATGGTACACGATCAAATGGATGTTCGGAGTACCGGAGGTGCTGGAAAAATTAAAGGAATTCAAAATCAAAGAGGGCAGCGAAATCCATGTGATCCAGAATGATGCCAGTGGTATGATGATTATAGCATCTGACCAGAAGCGGTTCGCTATCAGCCAGGATGCCGCCGCGAGAATTCAAGTATAACAAAGAAATGAAAAATCGATCTTACAATCACAGGAAAAGTAGGATCGATTTTTTTGTATGTCCGGATCATGGAGGAGCCAGTCTGTTCGATTTTATAAAGTTTTCACAGAATAATGGATTGTTTTCAGCTGCGATTGAAGATATAATACTTTTATGTAACAAAATAGAAGCGCGAAAGAGGGAAAACAAATGTTAGAAATTATTTGTCTTATATGGCTTTGGCGTGTGAATGGAAAGCACGCGATAAAAAGAGGACGGAATCCAAAAAAATATCGTGCATTGACACTGGGATTGTGGTTTGGCCTTGAATTTACCGGTACTTTTGTCGGAGCCTGGCTGATGCAGCTTTTGAATGCAGGTGATAATGCATTTTACGGGGCATATGTTTTTGGAATTATCGGAGCTGCAATTGGCGGTTTCACTTCTTACTGGGTTGCAAAAAAAGCACCGATGGGAAATTACAGATCAGAAGACCAGCCAAATGGATGGAATAATCAGTCAGGTGGATGGAATCAGAGCCAGAACGGTTGGGATAATCAGCCAAATGGGTGGAATCAGAGCCAGAACAGCTGGGATAATCAGCAAAATGGATGGAACCAGAATCAGAACGGCTGGAATAATCAGCAAAATGGATGGAACCAGAATCAGAACGATTGGGATAATCAACAGAATGTCTGGGGACAGCCACAGCAGGAACCGGATTGCCTTTTTACTCCGGCAACGATCCGTATTATCGAAGAAGAGGGCGGTTATACCGGCGGGCAGGATGCATTTTTCTTAAATGGCAGACCCATCTGTTCTCTGCGGCCGGGCAGTGAATATACCTTTACAACTTACGCAAAGAAGAATGTACTTACGATTGGAAGACCGACACCGGAATCGTCAGATGAGACAACGGTATTAAAGTTTATTGCCGGAGAAAAAGGTCGGATCGAAATTCATGCATGTGCGGGAAGATTGCTCCCGGGAAAATTCAGCAATTATACAGCATAGGAATATTATGTGGTTCTGAAGCATACACTGTCAACAAAACGGTATATGCGGCAATATGAGACAGAGATCCGAACAAGAAGACGGGACACGAAGGTATCGCATGGCAGATGCAGCAAATTTGCCGAAGGATGTGGTGCTGGGTGTCCCGATTCTGACTCTTACAGGGCATTATGAAGTGAATATAGAGAATTACCGTGGAATTCTGGAATATACCGAACAGCTGATCCGTATAAATGTACGTAGCGGGCAGATTCGCATCACAGGGAAATCACTTGAGATCAACTACTATACAACAACCGATATGAAGATTACCGGAAAGGTAGAGAAAATTGAGTATTCTTAGGAAGGGATGACGAAGATGCTGCGATATATTCTGAATAATCTTGCCGGATACCTGCGCATCAGAGTCGAAGGATATTCACCGGAACGCTTTTTAAATCTTTGCTGTTATCATGGGATTTTTCTCTGGAATCTGAGACCGGCAAAAGGGGCATATGAGATGAATATCCGCGTCCGGGATTTCCGCAGACTGCGACCAATGGTCAGGAAGAGCGGGGCAAAGATACGGATCACCCAGAAAAGAGGAGTCCCGTTTTTTATACATAAATACCGTGGACGGAAGCTTTTTTTTACAGGATCGGTCATCGCAATCTGTCTGATCTTTCTGCTTTCTTCTTTTATATGGAGGATTCAGATTGATGGAAACCTTGCAAGGACAGATGAGGTTTTGCTTTCTTTTCTGACAGAAAAGGGAATTGCCTGTGGAATGGCAAAAAAGAATGTAGACTGTGACCGGATTGAAAAAGATATTCGTATGGAATACGACGATATTATCTGGGTTTCAGCCTATATTCATGGGAGTTGTCTGAAGATTAAAGTCAGGGAGAATCCTGACCGGAAGGAGCTGCAGACAGAAGCTGAGGCGGAAGCGCCGATGGATATTGTGGCAGAAGCGGACGGGATCATTCAGAAGATCATTACACGAAAAGGGAATCCGCTTGTCCGGGAAGGCAGTGAGGTAAAAAAAGGAGAGATCCTTGTGAGTGGAAGTGTGGAGGTAAAGAATGATTCAGATGAGGTGACAGGATACCAGTACCGGGTATCGGATGCAGACATAATAGCACAGACAACGGTTGCGTATACAGATATTCTTGACAGGCTGCATCCGGTATGGAAAGATACCGGCAAGAAAAGTTGGAGGTTCTGGATAGAAACACCGGGAAGGCTGTATCTTTTTGGCAGGCGGGAACTACCTTACCCGGAATATAATGCGCTGACCTGCAGATATATCCTGTATCTGGAGAGACATTTTCCATTTCCGGTCTCGGTAAGAGTTGAACGGAGCAAAGAGAGCAGAAAAGAGGAGATTTCTTATACAGACAGGGAAGCAAGAGAAATTCTGTCCTATAATTTTGAGAAGTTTTGCGCCCGATTAGAGAAAAAAGGGGTTCAAATTTCAGAGAATGATGTTAAAATATACAGGGAGACGAACCGGTATTCGGCAAAGGGGAAACTGGTTTTATCCGGACCGTTCGGAATTGTACAAAAAGGAACGGTACATGAACTGCCGAAGGCAGATGCAGAAAATATACAGCAGGAAGGAAACTGATTTATGGGAATTCTTGAGACCATGATAGACATACCGGCTGAACATGAAAAAAATGTGTTTGGCCAGTTCGATATATTTGCAAAAAAAATTGAGAGAGCTTTACATGTTACGCTGATCGCGCGAAATGGAAAGGTGAAAGTCCTTGGAGAAGAAAAGAATGTAGAGAGGGCGCAGCAGGTATTGTCGCAGCTTACCGAGCTTTCCAGGCGCGGGAACACGATTCAGGAGCAGAATGTAGACTATGCCCTGTCCCTTACGATGGAAGACAGCGCGGAAGATATTCTGACAATTGATAAAGACCTGATCTGTCATACACTTCAGGGAAAGCCAATCAAACCAAAGACGCTCGGACAGAAGAAATATGTGGATGCGATCCGGGAAAAGATGATCACCTTTGGCCTTGGTCCTGCCGGAACCGGTAAAACTTATCTGGCGATGGCAATGGCAATCACGGCGTTCAAACGCAATGAAGTGGGGCGTATCATTCTGACACGTCCGGCAATTGAAGCAGGAGAAAAGCTTGGCTTTTTGCCGGGAGATCTGCAGAGCAAGATCGATCCATATTTAAGACCACTTTATGATGCGCTCTATCAGATCATGGGAGCAGAAAGCTTTATCAAGAATTCAGAAAAAGGGCTGATCGAGGTTGCGCCTCTTGCCTATATGCGAGGCAGAACCCTTGACAACGCTTTTATTATTCTGGATGAGGCACAGAATACCACACCGGCGCAGATGAAGATGTTCCTGACACGTATTGGTTTTGGATCCAAAGTCGTGATCACCGGAGACTCTACACAGAAAGACCTTCCGGCAGGACAGACATCCGGACTTGATGTGGCAGTGAGTGTAGTCAAGAATCTGGAAGATATTTCGATTTGCCGTCTGACCAGCCGGGATGTTGTCAGACATCCGCTGGTACAGCGAATTGTTAAAGCGTACGAGGAGTACGAGCAAAAGCAGGAACAGAAAAAATCCCACACTAGAGACAGAAAGAAACGAGGAACAAGATGAGACTATTTTTAGAGGATGAGGGAGCATTGAATTTAAAGCTGCCTTATGAAGAACTGGCGACAAAAGTTGCAGATGCAGTCCTGGATTATGAGAAGTGTCCGTACGAGGCGCAGGTAGAACTTCTTCTTACGATGAATGAGGAGATCCGACAGATGAACCTAGAATTTCGCGGAATCGACCGTGCAACCGATGTCCTGTCATTTCCGATGACGGAATTCCCGTCACCGGCTGATTATGCATATCTGGATACAGATGACAGTTCATTTGATCCGGAGACCGGAGAACTGATGCTCGGCAATATTGTGATTTCCAAAGAGCGCGCAAAGGAACAGGCAGAAGAATATGGCCATTCGGTAGAACGTGAATTTGCTTTCCTTATTGCGCATAGTATGTTGCACTTGTTAGGTTATGACCATATGGAAGATGAAGAACGGCTCGTGATGGAAAAGAAACAGCGGGAAGTTCTGGAGATGCTGGGAATTACAAGATAGATAAAAGTATGAGGTTTTAACGTATGGGTAAAAGGAAAAAATCAAAGGGCGGCAGTTTTCTGATGCAGGGAAGTATCCTTGCGGCAGCCGGTATTATCACAAAGATCATCGGGGCAGTATACCGGATCCCGATGCTCAATATTATGGGACTTAAAGGACAGGGCTATTATGATATGGCATTTCAGGTGTATTCTATTGCTCTGATCATTTCGTCTTACAGTCTGCCGGTTGCGGTATCAAAGCTGGTGTCTCTCAAAATGGCGGCAGGAGAGCGGAAAAATGCATTCAGGGTATTGAAGGCATCACTGATCATAGCTACGCTATCTGGTGTCACGATCATGGTGATCGTATTTTTTGGAGCAGAGGCGATCGCAGAATATCTGATGGGAGCCAAAATGAGCTGCTATTCTTTGAAGGTGCTTGCTCCCGGACTCCTGATTTGTGCGATTATGGCAGTTTTTCGTGGCTATTTCCAGGGGATGGGAACGATGATCCCGACTGCAATTTCGCAGATCATTGAACAGCTTCTCAATGCGATTGTCAGTGTTGTAGGTGCAGCCGTTCTTCTGGAAAATGGAAAACAGATGGCTAAGGTGCAGGGAAATAACCTTTTAGGACCAGCCTATTCCGCAGCAGGAGGGACACTTGGTACAGTAGCCGGTGCGCTGCTCGGTCTGCTGTTCTTACTGTTCTGCTATGTGGCATTCCGCAAGCCGATGATGCGGCAGATGAAACGGGACACCTCGAAAGAACTGGATGATTACCGTGCGATTTTCAAACTCCTGATTCTGACGATCGCACCGATCATTTTAAGTACAACAATTTATAACAGTGCAAATGTTATTGACAGTGCAATGTTCAATAAGATCATGGGTGCACAGGGAACTAGTGAGGCGGTCTGTGCAGAGCTTCTTGGTAAATTAGGACAGTATTATACCCTGTTTAACGTACCGCTTGCCGTTGCGAGTGCATTGGGATCATCTGTGATCCCGGGGCTTGTAAGCGCGGCAGAGAATCATGACAGAAGACTGTTACATAACCGGATTTATACAGTTATCCGTTACACGATGCTGATTGCGATTCCAAGCGCATTTGGATTCTTTGCACTTGGTCAGCCTATCATGGATTTCCTGTGGCCGAATGTAGATAATGTAACACAGGGAATTATGCTGAAGATCGGAGCGATTTCTCTGGTATTTTATTCACTTTCAACCGTTACGAATACAGTGCTTCAGGGTCTGGACCGTATGATGGAACCGGTAAAAAATGCAATGGTATCCCTGATACTACATATTGTATCTCTGTTTATTATGCTTGTTATGTTCAAATGGGGCATTTATGCACTGATTGGAAGTAAGATTGTGTTCTCTTTATGCATGTGTATCATGAATGCACATGATATCCGTGAAGCATGTGGATATCTTCAGGAGAGCCGTAAGACTTTTGTCATTCCGTCTATCGCCGGAGCTGTTATGGCAATTTTGGCATGGGCAGTGCATTTCGTACTTGACACCTTCATCGGAGGAAGAATCGCAACCCTGATCGCCCTCATCGTGGCAGTAGCGGTATACGCAGTCGTTCTCCTTAAAATGGGTGGCATGTCCGAAAAAGAACTCCTCGGTCTCCCAAAAGGTCACCAAATTGTAATAGTCTGCAAAAAATGCCATTTATTAAAAGAACGCAGATATTACTAAGCTGTAGATGATTTGATATCACAACCTAAAAATTCCCCCATAATGAATAAAATCCTCCAAGCAGACCAATACTTGTAGAAAAAGGAGTGTTCCTTATGGAAACAAGATATCATATTGGTCTTTTAACGGGGACTCTTCTGATTCTTGCGATCTTATCTTATGCATATTATGCAGATTATAATTACAGGAAAGAAATTGCAAGGACAGAACAGACGGAGCAGCAGGAAACAGAACAGACAGTCAGCACTCAAGGTGGCGCACACAAAGAAGGGGTGTATTATCTGAAAAACCGCAACGGATATGTGATTGTTTATCTGGACGACCAGACAAGTATTTATGAATATACGAATATCCGTGTCGAAGAGCTTCCGGAAGAACTGCAGAATGAGATCCGGGAGGGAAAGCGGTTAGAGGGAAAAGACAAGCTTTATGGGTTCCTGGAAAATTATTCCAGCTGATTAAAAAGATAACATTATTATATAGAAAAACAAAGAAGGGACAAAAGAAAAATGGAGACAGCAAAAATTGAACGCATTAATGAATTATATAGAAAATCAAAAGCAGAAGGACTGACAGAGGAAGAGAAAAAAGAACAGCAGATTCTCAGACGGGAATATGTAGATGCATTCAAAAGAAATCTTCGCGGACAGCTTAATAACATTTCAATCAAGGAGAAGGATGGATCCATTACAAATCTGGGTGAGAAATATGGACAGAAAAAAGGAAATTAGGGCAAAATTTCTGAAAATGAGACAGGCACTTCCAAAAGAAGAGGTTCGGGAGAAGAGCCTGCGGATCATGAGACGCATTGAAGAGACAGAGACATTTAAAAATGCAGACAACCTTCTTGCGTATATTGATTTTCGTGGAGAGGTGGCAACCGGAACACTGATCGAGAAGGCATGGGAGCTTGGAAAAAAGGTCTATGTGCCACGGGTAGCGGGAAAAGAGATGGAGTTTTATCGGATACATTCTTTTGAGGATCTGGAAAAGGGGGCTTATGGCATCCTGGAGCCGAAAAAAGAATGCCCTGTTTATGAAGCCGGAGAAGGGCAGACTACACTGGCAATCCTGCCGGGAAGTGTTTTTGATGAAAAAAAGAACCGTGTCGGTTATGGCGGTGGATTTTATGATCGTTATTTTGAAAAACGGAAAGATATCTGCCGGATCGCAGCTGCTTATGAAATGCAGATCGTAGAAGAAATTGAGACCGAAGAATTTGATCTTCCGGCAGATTATGTTACAACGGAAGAGAGGTTCTGGTAGAAATTCCGGAAGTGTATCATAGAGAGTTTTGATTGAAAACAGGAATGGGAGCAAACATACAGGAACATTTGAAGAAAATCAATGGATAGTATGTTTGACTCCCATTTTCAGGTTCATATAGTAAGGCTTATTCAGGATAAACCAGCTGTTTTTCTGTAATATTTTCCAGAACCTCAGTCAGATATCTTTTTGCCATATAATTTGCCATCGGAAGGTTCATGTCCAGATAGTTTCCGCAGTCTTTTGCAGCAGCTCCCGGTACGTCCCCATTGAAGTCTGTGATAAAAGCAAACATTTCTTTCATCAGTGGAACGATATCTTTTGATTCATAATCACCTACAAGAAGAAGGTAGAAGCCGGTACGGCATCCCATCGGTCCAAAGTAAAGCGTTTTTGATGCGTAGTCCCTGTGGTTACGAAGGAAGGTTGCACCAAGATGTTCGATGGTGTGAACCTCTGCAGTATTCATAACCGGTTCTTCATTCGGATTGGTCATGCGGATATCAAAGGTTGTAATGACCTGTTCGCCGGCACAATCCTTACGTGAGACGTAAAGCCCAGGAACAAGCTTCAAATGGTCTATTGTGAAACTGGTAATTTTCTCCATAATCAAGTATCTCCTTTTTTGTACTACGTTTATTATAAGATACCAGGGTAAAAAGGTCAGAAAGCCGATGCAAGCTTGCTTGCAAGAGGTTTTTTGACATCTTGACCCGCCAAAAACATGAGTAAGTAGCCATTTTTCAAAGAAAAATGAGCGGATTACGAATGTTTTTGACGATTGCGAGAGTGCAAAGCACGTAGCAATCTGGTATCAAAGGGGTCAAAATACCTTTTGACCCCAACATCATTATAACTGTCATAAAGTTTAATAACAAGCCTTTTGGTGGAAGAAAGGTGAAAAATGTGCTATAATCGTTACTGTTAACTCCCGTGCCAATCGCTATGCTGACTGGCACGGAGGATGCGTGTGTTTTTAATGATAGCAGGAGGAAGCTAAGAGATGAAAATATATATGATCCGTCATGGAGAGACGGACTGGAATAAAAAAAGAAAATTACAGGGACAGGTGGATATTCCGCTGAATGAATTTGGAAAACTACTTGCAAAAGAGACGGCTCCGGCACTCGCAGATGTTCCATTTGCGGTCTGTTACACAAGCCCGCTGAAAAGGGCGGCAGAGACGGCACGGCTCGTCCTGGGGGACAGGGAGGTTCCGATTGTCCCGGATAAGCGGATCCAGGAGATGAGCTTTGGAGAATTTGAGGGACTTTGCTGCAGAGAAGAGGGATGGAATATTCCGGATCCGGGATTTCGCAACTTTTTTAATGCACCGGAAGTGTATCAGCCGCCAAAAGGAGGGGAATCCTTTGAAGAAGTGCGGGCACGTCTGAATAATTTTCTGGAAGAACTTTATCAGAAAGAAGAGCTTCAGGATAAAAATGTACTTTTATCCACACATGGTGCAGCACTTTGCGGGATTCTGAGCCTGATGAAAGGTCTGCCGATTTCCGGGTACTGGCAGCAGGGGGTACATAAGAACTGTGCGGTATCAATTGCGGAAGTAAAAGATGGAAAAATAGAAATTTTACAGGAAAATGTGACTTATTATCAAGAGTCAGTGCAGGACTGGTAGAAAGTTATTTGATGTCCTAAAGGCTTTCTGATGAATTGTTTAATAAAAAAACTCCCATCCGGAGAAATGTGAGCTAATTATAACTCATTTCTTCTCCGGATGGGAGCTTTTTGATGTTAGATAAAATTCATTGGTATATTCACACAGATATGAGCTATTTTTCAATCGCTTTACACGAATTCCGGACAACCAGCTTACACGGCAGTTTGATCTTAAGTGCAGGTCCCGGATGCTCCCTCAGGAGATGCTGCAGAATAGAAGCTCCGTACATTCCCATATGATAAGCTGGCGCACTGACCGTTGTCAGCGGTGGAGCAGAAAACTGTGCCATATTGATATCATCAAAGCCTACGATGGAAATATCCTCCGGAACACGGATCCCGTGTTCGGTAAAGGCTTTGATCGCACCAAAAGCGATCGGATCACTTGCTGCAAAGATCGCCGTCGGCAGCTTGCCGCCGTTAATCAGATTGCATGCCATCTCATAACCGGAAGAAATCCGGAAGACACCCTCCTGGATATAAGGCTCATAAATCAGATCGTGTGCATCACAGTAATCAATAAAGACTTTTTTCCGGTAATCCGGATAGAGATGATTTTCGCCGATATATTCTTTTCCGGTAAAAAAACCGATCTCCCGATGCCCGATCCCGGTCAGATAATCCAGAGCCTCTGTAACTGCTTCACCGAAATCCGGAATAATTGTGGAAATCCGGTCATCGTTTACCGGCATATCCAGGAACAGGATGCACGAATTCATCTCATACAGATAAGAAATTTCCTCCTGACTGAATTTGCCGATACAGATCAGACAGTCTACATCCTTCAGAACGTCCATGTAATTGATGTCGCTTTTGTAGGTACGTACGATCTGGATATTGTGTGAGAGGCAGTAATCTTCAATTCCCTGACGGATCAGAAGATAATAATTATCCTCCAGTTCCTGCTGGGAAGAGAACCACTGAATGATCCCAAGGGTAAAAAGTGATTTGACAGAAGAACGTCCGCGCTTTACATAATGCAGCTCTCTTGCAGTATCCAGTACTTTCTGTCGGGTTTCCGGTGAGACATTGAGCGTCTCATCATTATTCAGTATACGTGAAACTGCTGCGGCAGAAACACCGGCAGCAGAAGCAATATCTTTGATTGTTGCCATAAGCGGCCCCCTTGTTAAAAAATTTCTGATTCTTCTATTATAACAGAGGAGTAAAAAAATGGAAAGTGAAAGAATTATGTAGAACTGTACAAAAATTCACTAGTAAATTTATTGAAATATTTAGTAAATATATATTGCAAATTTACTAAATATATTTTATAATACAATTATCAAAGCAGAATCGAAAATGTATTTGGAGGAAATGAAGATGAAACAGCTTACAAAACTTATGGAAGAAATGAAACAGGGCGTGTACCGTGATACATTAAAAGATATTTATATTGATGAAAGTGTGATTGCACATCAGGAAGAACGCTATGTAAAAGCGATGGCAGAGTATCAGAAATTGTATGGGAACAGAGAAGTAGAAGTATACAGCGCACCGGGACGAAGTGAAGTTGGTGGAAATCATACAGATCATCAGCACGGAATGGTGCTTGCAACCTCTATTAATCTGGATGCGATCGCAATTGTAAATAAAAATGAAGATATGACCGTCCGTGTGGTATCGGAAGGATATGATATGATCATTATCGATGCGAATGATGTAGAAAAGGTTGACAAAGAAGAAGGGACATCTATCGGACTGATCCGTGGCGTACTTGCAGGACTGAAAGAACGCGGATACAAGATTGGTGGATTCAATGCTTATGTGACAAGTGATGTGCTGATCGGAGCAGGACTTTCTTCGTCTGCTGCATTTGAAACAATCATTGGAACCATTGTTTCCGGACTTTACAACGATATGCAGATCAGCATGGTAGAGATTGCACAGATTGGTCAGTATTCTGAAAATGTTTACTTTGGAAAGCCAAGTGGTCTGATGGACCAGACAGCCTGCGCGGTTGGTGGACTGATCCACATTGATTTCAAAGATCCAAAGGCTCCGGTTGTAGAAAAAGTAGATGTAGATTTTGAAAATCATGCATGCAGTCTGTGCATCGTAGATACCAAAGGTTCTCATCAGGATCTGACACCGGATTATGCACAGATTCCGGCGGATATGAAAGCTATTGCAACATATTTTGGAAAAGAAGTTCTCCGTGACGTAGATGAAAAAGAATTTTTTGCAGCGATCCCGGCACTCCGCGAGAAGCTTGGAGACCGTCCGGTGCTTCGGGCTATGCATTTCTTCGGTGATAATGCGAGAGTTGCAGCACAGGTTGCATCCCTTCGCGAAGGAAGATTTGAAGATTTCCTTAATATGATCAAAGCATCCGGAGATTCCTCTTTCAAATATCTTCAGAATGTATATACTAACCGTGACGTGCAGAACCAGGCAGTATCCATTGCCCTTGCAGTCAGCGAAAATGTACTCGGAAACCATGGAGTATGCCGTGTGCATGGAGGCGGATTTGCCGGAACCATTCAGGCATTTGTGAAGAATGATTTTGTAGAAGAGTACAGAAAAGCATTGGATGCAGTATTTGGAGAAGGATCCTGCCACGTATTAAAGGTTCGTAAATATGGCGGAATGAAAGTAATCGCGTAAACGAAAATATGCTAGCTGTCAAGGTTAGACATAAATACAGATTTTAGTTTGCTATCTGAATAAATAAAGGATTCGGTGTAAAAAATGTGCCGCATTGAAAATGGATGGATAAAGGACGAGCAAAAAGATTTGGAGGAAGAAAAATGATCGATCAGGCAATTACAGAACTGGTACAGTATGGATTAGATACGGGGCTTGTAGCACCGGAAGATAAAATATTTGTTACCAATCAGATTTTAGAGGCACTTGGTCTGGAGTCTTACGAGGAGACACCAGGAAGTAGGGGTGCAGAGGAGCTGGAACAGATTCTGAAGGAGATTACAGATTATGCAGTGGAAAAAGAACTGATTGCAGATTCAATCGTGTACCGGGATCTGTTTGATACAAAAATCATGGGAAAACTGGTCCCGTTACCGAGCATGGTAAGCCATAAATTCTATGAACTGTATCAGGAAGGACCGAAAAAGGCGACCGATTATTTTTACAAGCTTAGTCAGGACAGCGATTATATCCGAAGATACCGGATTAAAAAGGATCAGAAATGGATCACAGAGACACCATATGGGGAGATGGAGATCACCATCAATCTGTCCAAACCGGAAAAAGATCCGAAAGCGATCGCGGCAGCAAAAAATGCTACACAGAGTGGTTATCCGAAATGCCAGCTGTGTAAGGAAAATGAAGGCTACGCCGGTCGCGTCAATCATCCGGCAAGACAGAATCACCGGATCATTCCGATCAGGATCGATGGAAAAGACTGGGGATTCCAGTATTCACCGTATGTGTATTACAATGAACACTGCATCGTTTTCAACGGAGAGCATGTGCCGATGAAAATTGAGCGTGCAACCTTTGCAAAGCTGTTGGATTTTGTCAGCCAGTTTCCACATTATTTTGTTGGTTCCAATGCAGATCTTCCAATCGTAGGAGGATCGATCCTAAGCCATGATCATTTCCAGGGTGGAAATCATGAATTTGCAATGGCAAAAGCTCCGGTTATTAAAGAATATGTGATTCCGGGGTATGAAGATGTGCGCGCTGGAATGGTAAAATGGCCAATGTCTGTTATCCGTCTGCAGTGCAAAGACAAAGAACGTCTGATCAGCGCAGCTGACCATATTTTAATGTGTTGGAGATCTTATACAGACGAAGCCGCATTTATCTTTGCCGAGACGAACGGAGAACCGCACAACACGATCACTCCGATCGCCAGAATCAGGGATGGGTATTTTGAGCTGGATCTTGTTCTCAGAAATAATATTACGACAGAAGAACATCCGCTTGGCGTTTACCATCCGCATGCAAAATTACATCACATCAAGAAAGAGAATATTGGTCTGATCGAGGTGATGGGACTTGCAGTGCTGCCGTCAAGACTGAAAAGTGAGATGGAACAGCTTGCAGATGCAATCCTTGAAGGAAAGGACATCCGCAGCAATGAAGTGCTTGAAAAGCATGCAGACTGGGTAGAAGAATTCCTTCCAAAATATACAGACATTACGAAAGAAAATATCATGGACATTCTCCATGAGGAAATCGGACAGGTGTTTAACCAGGTGCTGGAAGATGCCGGCGTTTATAAGCAGACAGAAGAAGGCAGGTCAGCATTTGAGCGGTTTGTTGGAAGCCTGTAATATAGAGCAAAAAAAGAATATAAAAAGATAAAAAAGGACTAAAACTCGGGTGTCGGACCGAACTTCAATTGTTCGGGGGAACTACCTGAGTTTTAGTCCTGATTTATTATACATCAGCACAAATGTACCGACAAGATAAATTCTTAGTCATCCTGTTCTTCTGTATTCAGATCCAGGATTGCCTGTCTCTTAGAAGCCCCAATATTATTTTTCAAATATTCATCGTAAGTTGTCATCTTATCGATCATTGAACCATCCGGAAGGATTTCCATAATACGGTTTGCTGTCGTTTCAACGATCTGGTGGTCTCTTGAAGAGAACAGAAGTACGCCAGGGAACTTCTTCATTCCATTGTTGAGCGCAGTGATGGATTCCATATCCAGGTGGTCAGTAGGCTCGTCGAGGATCAGTACGTTGGCACCGGAGATCATCATCTTGGATAACAGACAGCGTACCTTTTCCCCGCCGGAAAGAACTTTAACCTTCTTTACACCGTCGTCGCCGGCGAAAAGCATTCTTCCAAGGAAACCTCGTACATAGGTAACATCCTTTTCTTCCGAATACTGAGTCAGCCATTCTACGATGGTATCGTCATTGTCAAATTCTTTTCCGCTGTCTTTCGGGAAATATGCCTGTGTAGTGGTGATTCCCCATTTATAAGTACCTTCATCCGGCTCCATTTCTCCGATCAGGATCTGGAAGAGAACAGTTTTGGCAAATTCATTTCCACCGACAAATGCAACTTTGTCGTCCCGGTTCAGTGTGAAGGAAAGATTGTCCAGGATTTTTTCCCCGTTGATGGTTTTGGATAAGCCTTCGACCATCAGAACTTCATTACCGATCTCGCGGTTTGGTTTGAAATCGATGTAAGGGTATTTACGGCTGGATGGGCGAATCTCATCAAGCTGGATCTTTTCCAGGGCGCGCTTACGGGAAGTTGCCTGACGGGACTTGGACGCATTGGCGCTGAACCGGGAAATAAAGTCCTGTAACTCCTTGATCTTTTCTTCTTTTTTCTTGTTGGCTTCTTTCATCTGACGTATCAGCAGCTGACTGGATTCGTACCAGAAGTCGTAATTACCGGCGTAGAGCTGGATCTTACCGTAATCGATATCGGCAATCTGTGTGCAGACCTTATTCAGGAAATAACGGTCATGGGAAACAACAATCACGGTATTGTCAAAGTTGATCAGGAATTCTTCCAGCCATGCGATCGCATCCAGATCCAGGTGGTTGGTAGGCTCATCCAGAAGAAGAATATCCGGATTACCAAAAAGTGCCTGTGCAAGAAGGACTTTGACCTTCTGTGCACCGGTCAGCTCGCTCATCATATTGTAGTGAAGCTCTGTCTCAATTCCAAGTCCGTTCAGAAGAGATGCGGCATCAGATTCTGCTTCCCATCCGTTCAGGGTTGCAAATTCTGCTTCCAGTTCACTTGCCTTGATCCCGTCCTCGTCTGTGAAATCTTCTTTGGCATAGATCACTTCTTTTTCCTTCATGATCTCGTAAAGACGGGCATTTCCCATGATTACAGTATCAAGAACCGGATACTGGTCGTATTTGAAGTGGTCCTGCTGCAAGAAAGAAAGACGCTCACCTGGTGTGAGGATGACTTCTCCGCTGGTCGGCTCAAGCTGCCCGGAAAGGATCTTAAGAAATGTAGATTTTCCGGCCCCGTTCGCTCCGATCAGACCGTAGCAGTTGCCTTCTGTAAATTTGATATTTACATCTTCAAACAAGGCTTTCTTCCCTACGCGGAGGGTGATATTACTTGTACTAATCATAAAAATTCTCCTTATTCAAATAGAATTATCGTTTCAATTTTTGCATTACGTTCATTATGGTAACATGACTGCACAATTTTCGCAAGAGAATAAGCATTAACATAAGGAAGAATTTGTGGTATACTTATAAATCATACACGAAATATACAGCATGGTAGGACGAAAGGAGCGAGTGTTTTGACAGAAGCAGGACTGGTGTTGGAAGGCGGTGCAACAAGAGGTGTATTTACTTCCGGCGCATTGGATTATTTGATGGAAAAAGATCTGTATTTTTCATACGTGGTCGGTGTATCGGCAGGTTCCTGTAACGCAGTCGATTATGTCTCAAAGCAGATCGGCAGGACAAGGGACTGTATGATCCACAGAGGAAAGGAATACAGCTATTATTACGGACTTAAAGATTTCGTAAAAGAAAGAAGTCTTCTGGATATGGATATGATATTCAATAAATATCCGAATGAACTCTTTCCGTTTGATTTTGATACTTATTTTTCAAATGGAATGACCTGTGAGATCGTGACAACCAATTGTCTTACGGGAAATGCCGAATATATGACCGAAGAGAACGCCAGTGACCGGCTGATGAAGATCTGCCGCGCTAGCAGCAGTATGCCACTTGTATGTCCGATCGTAAATATAGACGGGATTCCGTATCTGGATGGTGGACTTGCCGATTCCATTCCGGTAAAGCATGTGCAGGAAAAGGGACTGAAAAAAATAGTTCTCATTTTGACGAGACCGGAAGGCTACCGCAAAAAACCAACTTCCAAAGCGGTCGGTAAGTTATACCGGAAGATGTACAGCAAATATCCGGCACTTGTCCGCACCTGTATCCGAAGACCGGTGATGTATAACCGGACAGAAGAATACATAGAAAAGCTGGAAAAAGAAGGAAATATCTTCGTCCTTCGCCCGGAAATGAAGCCGGTATCCAGACTGGAAAAAGATTATGATAAGCTGATGGCTTTCTACGATCATGGCTATGAAATGATGAAAAGAGAGCTTCCGAGACTTAAAGCTTATCTGGAAAAATAAGGAGGTGTGCATATGCATCTGTACGAACATCAGATTGCGACAAACGCATCGCAGCAAATGACAAAGGTAACAGAAATGGTAAGGGAAGACATCGAAAGAAGCGGTGTAAGAGAAGGGATTGCTGTGATCTTCTCACCACATACGACAGCCGGATTTACGATCAATGAGAATGCAGATCCGGATGTGGTGCATGATATGTTGTGTGGCTTTGAAAAAGTATTTCCGGCAGAACAGTTCTTCTACCAGCATGCAGAAGGAAATTCGCATGCACATATGAAGACGACGGTGGTCGGACCGTCACAGACGCTGATCATCCATGATGGAGAGATCGTCTTTGGCATCTGGCAAGATCTGTATTTCTGCGAGTTTGACGGACCAAGAAACCGTACCTTTTATGTGAAGATCATCGAAGGATAGATTAACGGAGTTGTACATCCGTCAGGGTGAATGCATGCGAAGGACAGACAGGAGCTGCTGATTCTACACCAGCGAGAGTCAGCGTAGTTCCGTCTGTCTTTTTTTCTTTTCCAGCTGTGAGAATGGTACCGGCAAGAAGCTGCGGCATATGCCGGAGAAAACTATTTGCAGTCAGCTGAATCTGTATCAGTTGGTCTTCGCGGTTAATTTTGATCGTTTCTACAGTGCGCACTGTACTTTTTCTGGTACGTCCGTTTGAAAATGCGGCAAAGTCATGCGTACCGGTAAGAAGCTGCGCTGCCTGCTGCATGGATTCCAGGTCAAGAGACTCGTTTACAACACAGGTGTAAGGACGGGAAAATAATGCTGCGGCAGGATCTGTGGCGATCCTGCAGGTATAGGTACAGCTTTTTACCGCGAGAGAAGCCACAAAACGTTCATCTGCGATTTCCAGCGAGGTGACTGCAATATCCGCCGGAAGAGCTGCGTTTAATTTCATTTTTAACAGTTCTGTATTGCCTGAAAAAGATTCTTTTTCTAATTGAAAACTTACAATCTGGTGTGTTGCGTGAACACCCGGTTCTGTCTTTACGGCAGCAAAAAGCTGTGTGGACTGTCCGGTTACATCCCTGATCGCCAGTGTAAGCTTTGATTCGATACTGGTGCTTTTTTTCTTTGTGGAAAAGCCCGGATAGCGGCTTCCGTCGTATTCTATGGTAAGTTTGATCGTTGTCATAAGCTCCTCCTGAAGTGCATTTCTGCCGTTCATTATAGCATTGATTGTCGGGCAAGGCAATTTTTATTGCCTTCCGGACCTTGGTGGCTGTTTTCCTGCCTGTATTGTCCGGATCATCTGCACCATCTGGTCGATCTGTGCCTGCTCCTGTTTGCTTTTCCCTTCTTTGATCGCTGAAAGAATCAGCGAAATCTCATCAGGGGTAAACCGGATTCCCCGTTTATTCGCACCGGTGATCAGTGACATCATCACCGGGACCAGTGCTTTCCCGTTTTTGCCGCCGGCTTTCAACGCTGCTGTCCGGATCAGCTCCTGTTTCAGCGGATCCAGATTCGCAAGATCCGGATGCTCCATCCATTCGTTCATTTTCATCCATCCTTTCTGTCTGAAATCCACTCATCATATCCGTCATATCCTGTGCTGCCTGAAATCCATTCATCATATCTGTCATATTTGCAGGATCTCCAAAGTCCATCTCTTTCATCATTTCCATCATTTGCCATATTCCGGAAAAGGAATCGAACATTTCTCTTTTTTCAGGAGAAAGATAGGGTACAACTGCTTCAAACATGCTGCCCGGATCTTTCTCCTGCTTTCGTAGCCGCCCTCTGCGATTATGATAATAAGGAGGTTGGAAACAGTAAAAGGCATTCATAAGTTCCGTAAGTTTCACATAAATGCCAGCTATACGCTGAACGTGATCGGGCAGATAGGGAAGAATGATTTTGACAAGTTGCAGAAAATCATTCGTGAGAGACTCGTCAAATGGCGTCATGACAAGGGGCGGTTTCTTTTCCATATGTCCTCCACGGTTCAGCGTTATAAATATATATGTAAAGAAGACGGAAAATATGAGATCCACATATAATAAAGCAAAGGAAGAACTAATGGAAGGATTTTGTTAAATGAGCAGCCGGATTATTATTGATGGGAATGCGATCTATGAAGTGGATGAAGAATGTTTGCGAAAGAAAAAGGAAAAGGAGCAGGAAGAGGAACACGAAAAGCAACGGGAGAAGCGCAAAAACAAAACATAAAAAAGGCGGGGATATAATTTGCCCCGCCTCTGGTCTGTCTGAACGAATAAGATCTGAGTTTCGTAACTAGCAGCCGCATCCACCGTTGCCACAGCCGTTTCCACATCCGCATCCATTACCGCATCCGTTACCGAATCCGTTGCCGAATCCACCACAGCAGCAGAGAAGAAGGATGATCCACAGGCAGCTGTCATTTCCACATCCACATCCGTCGCCATTGCGTCCCCATCCGCCACAGCAGCAGAGGAGAAGAATGATCCATACGCAGGAAGACATTCCGCATCCACAGTTATCCATAGAATTTCCACATCCGCAGTTTGTTGCACTTAATTCACTCATATTTGATAGCCTCCAGTAAGGTTTCTTTACACTTCATCATATGTAAGGAGGCATGTCAGTGTTTCAAAAAAGTTTCGAAGAAATTGGCATCTGATTTCAGAAAGAATATTCTAATAGAAAAAGGATATTTTAAATATGAAAGATTTGAAACGGAAAATCCACTACTGGTGTTCGGATACAATGCAAAACAAAATCACTGGAAAGGGCGTCGTTTGTGCCGTTCTGGATACAGGGATCACACAGCACCCGGATCTTGTCGGCCGCATCGTGGGATGGAAGGACTGTGTACAGGGGAAGAAAACCATATATGATGACAACGGACACGGAACCCATGTGGCAGGAATTCTTGCCGGAAATGGAAAAAGCGGAAGAGGACTGTACAGCGGAATGGCACCGGAGGCGCAGATCTTTGCTGTCAAGGTGCTGAATCAGAGAGGTGGTGGAAAAATCCGGGATGTGATAAACGGGATCCGGTACGTGTTGTTAAAACAAAAGGAAATGAAGATCCGGATTGTCAATATTTCGATTGGAACTCTTCCTCATAAGAAGGATCCGGAAGATGAATTGTTCCTGTTCTGGGTAGAACGGCTCTGGGATGCCGGTCTGGTAGTCGTAACGGCGGCAGGAAACAAAGGACCAAAGGAAGGGAGCGTCACGATACCGGGAAACAGCCGGAAGGTGATCACAGTTGGGGCGGATGAAGAACTGGGAAAGAAGTATTCCGGCTGTGGGCCGACCGGAGATTGTATTAAAAAACCGGATCTTGCCGTGCCGGGGAATCGGATCTATTCCTGCAATTACCTGTATCCGGTGCGGAGCCCTTATGCCTATATTCCGAAAACCGGGACTTCTATGGCAACTCCGGTAGTGTCCGGGGCAGCGGCTCTGGTTTTGCAGAAATACCCGGATATGTGTAATCTGGAACTTAAATACAGACTGTGGAATTCCTGTGAAAAGGGCAGGTATTATGACCAGAGACAGGGACATGGGAACCTGCATGTAGAAAAATTTCTTGAATGTCAAGAAAAAATACTTGACACCAATGAAAATCTGTTATATGATAGCACAGGTGATAAGTGATGGACGAGATTTTAAAGCAGACATTATTATATGATTTTTATGGTGAGCTTTTGACAAAACATCAGAAAGAGATTTATGAACAGGCAGTTCTTGAAGATTATTCGCTCAGCGAGATCGCAAGAGATGCGGGGATCAGCAGACAGGGTGTTCATGATATGATCCGGCGCTGTAACAAGAGTCTGGAGGATTATGAAGCAAAGCTGCATTTGGTGGAGAAGTTCATGTCTGTGAAAAAAAAAGTCCATGAGATCGATCTGCTTCTTGAGAATTATGAAGAGCAGGACGAAAAAGAACTGATAAAGAAAGTGAAAAAGCTTTCAGGAGAGATCATAGAGGAGTTATAACATGGCATTTGACAGTTTGACAGAAAAACTTCAGAACGTATTCAAGAATTTAAGAAGCAAGGGACGCCTTACAGAAGATGATGTAAAAGCGGCTCTACGTGAAGTTAAGATGGCTCTTCTGGAGGCAGATGTTAACTTCAAAGTTGTCAAAAATTTTGTGAAAAGTGTGCAGGAGCGTGCAGTCGGACAGGATGTGATGAGCGGACTGAATCCGGGACAGATGGTGATCAAGATCGTGAATGACGAGCTGGTGAATCTGATGGGCTCTGAGACAACGGAGATTAAATTCCAGCCGGGAAGCCAGAAGACGGTCATTATGATGATGGGTCTTCAGGGAGCAGGTAAAACAACGACCACAGCAAAGCTTGCAGGAAAGTTCAAGCTGAAAGGTAAGAAGCCTCTTCTGGTAGCATGTGATGTCTACAGACCTGCAGCTATTAAACAGTTGCAGATCAACGGAGAGAAGCAGGGTGTGGAAGTGTTCTCCATGGGAGATAACCAGAAACCGGCGAATATCGCTAAAGCAGCACTGGAGCATGCTGAAAAGAATGGCAACAATGTGATTATTCTGGATACTGCAGGACGTCTTCATATTGATGAAGAGATGATGGAAGAACTGCAGGAGATTAAGAACACGGTCGAGGTTCATCAGAGTATTCTCGTTGTCGATGCAATGACTGGTCAGGACGCCGTGAATGTTGCAGAGAACTTTAATGAGAAAATTGGTATAGATGGAGTAATCGTCACAAAGCTTGACGGCGATACCAGAGGTGGTGCGGCACTTTCAATCAAGGCAGTCACCGGATGCCCGATCCTTTATGTGGGTATGGGTGAGAAATTATCAGATCTGGAGCAGTTTTATCCGGATCGTATGGCTTCCAGAATCCTTGGTATGGGGGATGTACTCAGCCTGATCGAGAAAGCCGGCGAAGAGATCGACGAAGAACAGGCACGTAAGATGACAGAAAAACTCAAAAAGTCGCAGTTTGATTTTGAGGACTATCTGGAAAGTATGAAACAGATGCGCAAGATGGGCGGTCTTGGAAGTATCATGAATATGCTTCCCGGACTTGGCGGCATGGGTGGTCTTGGTAAAGGCAAGATGCCCGATATTGATGCGGATGATGCGGAACAGAAGATGGCAAGAGTCGAAGCAATCATTTATTCCATGACGATCAAGGAACGTCAGAATCCGGACATCATCACTCCGCAGAGAAAGCGAAGAATCGCAGCAGGAGCCGGAGTTGACATTTCGGAAGTCAACAAGATGATGAAGCAGTTCGAGCAGATGCGCAAGATGATGAAGTCTTTCCCGGGAATGATGGGCGGGAAAGGTAAAAAAGGCAAGTTCAAGATGCCTTTCTAAAGGAGATATATTCCGCAGACCATGCGTGATATATAGATAAACTATTATAAATACAAATTGTTTTATGGAGGAAAGTAAAATGGCAGTAAAAATCAGATTAAGAAGAATGGGACAGAAGAAAGCTCCTTTCTATAGAATCGTTGTTTCTGATTCTAGATCACCAAGAGACGGAAAATTCATCGAAGAGATCGGAACATACGATCCAACTCAGGATCCTAGCGTATTCAAAGTAGATGAAGAAGCAGCTAAGAAATGGTTAAACAACGGTGCTCAGCCTACAGAAGTAGTTGGAAAAATCTTTAAGGCAGCAGGTATTGAAAAATAGGTTGCTTCGCGGAGGTGCGAGTGATGAAAAATTTAGTAGAAGTAATTACGAAAGCACTTGTGGACAATCCTGAAGGCGTCGTGGTTACGGAAAAACAGGAAGGCAAGACTACCGTGATCGAAGTACATGTCGCAGATAATGATATGGGAAAGGTGATCGGTAAGCAAGGCCGAATTGCGAAAGCAATCCGTTCCGTTGTAAAGGCAGCCGCGGCCAAAGAAGACAAAAAAGTCGTGGTTGAAATTATGCAATAGCATAAAAATAAAACGCAGGTAAATTTATTTTTATCTGCGTTTTTTATCATACCTTAGTATGCAAGTGAAGCTGCCAATGACAGATTCACTGTATCTGGGGATGGAGAAAAAGTCGCTTCAAAAGACTAAAACAGACTTTTTCGGTGTAAAGTTTATCTTATGCTAAGAAAGGACAAAGTATGCAACAAAATGATTACCTGCAAGTTGGCGTGATCACATCTACCCACGGAATCAAAGGTGAAGTTAAAGTATTTCCGACAACGGATGATCCAAATCGCTTCCGTGCTCTGAAAGATGTGGTTCTTGATACAGGAAAAGAACAGATTCCCCTTGAAATTGAAGGTGTAAAATTTTTTAAACAGTATGTGATTCTGAAGTTCAAAGGGATCGATAACATAAATGATATTGAAAAATACAGAAAGATGCCGCTTCTTGTATCTCGTGAGAATGCCGTGGAACTGGAAGAGGATGAGTATTACATGGCAGATATCATCGGCATGGATGTCTACACTGAGGACGGTGAAAAATTCGGTGTCCTGGCAGATATTATGGAAACCGGTGCGAATGATGTCTATGTGGTATCGACAGAGGCGCACACAGAGGTGCTTCTTCCGGCAATCCATGACTGTATTCTGGATGTAGATACTGAGAATAGGAAAATGACTGTTCATCTGATGGACGGACTGATTTAAGCGACAGAATAGTAGGAGAACAATATGAGATTTGATATCATGACGCTTTTTCCGGAGATGGTGATGAACGGTCTGGAAACCAGTATTATCGGAAGAGCTGTGAAGAATAAAATTCTTGAGATTGAAGCCTGGAATATCCGGGACTACGCATTTAACAAGCACAGCAGTGTGGATGATTATCCGTATGGCGGCGGCGCAGGAATGCTGATGCAGGCAGAGCCGGTTTACCAGACCTATCTTGCCATTCAGGAAAAAGCAGCCCTCCCGGAAGGAAAGAGACCACGTGTGATTTATCTTTCCCCGCAGGGGAAGCCGTTTAACCAGAAGATGGCAGAAGATTTTGCGAAAGAAGACGAACTGGTGCTTTTGTGCGGACATTACGAAGGAATCGATGAACGTGTGCTGGAGGAGATCGTAACGGATTATGTGTCAGCCGGCGATTATGTACTGACAGGCGGTGAACTTCCGGCAATGATGATCGTGGATGCGGTATCCCGCCTGATCCCGGGTGTTCTGCATAATGATGTATCTGCCGAATTTGAGAGTTTTCAGGACAATCTCCTGGAATATCCGCAGTATTCCAGACCGGAGATCTGGCACGACAGGCAGGTTCCACCAATCCTTTTATCCGGTCATCATGCCAATGTCGAGAAATGGCGCAGAGAGCAGTCAGTGATCCGTACTGCAAAATGGCGTCCGGACCTTCTGGAAGACGCAGAGCTTACCATGAAAGAAAGAGAACTTGCAGAAGAGATTATAGAAAATCGAGAAAAAGACTTGAAAAATGAAGAATAATGTGTTAATATATAGCACGTTGTGATGAAAACAGAGATGGTCCTCTGATACGATAGAAAAGCGTATTAAGAACGTCAAAATATGAAGGAGGTTCACACATGAACGAAATTATTAAGAACATTGAAGCAGCTCAGTTAAAAGAAAATGCTCCGGAATTCCACGTAGGAGATACTGTAAAAGTTTATGGTAAGATCAAAGAAGGAAACCGTGAGAGAATTCAGGTATTCGAAGGTACTGTATTAAAGAGACAGGGCGGCGGAGCAAGAGAAACATTTACAGTAAGAAAGAGCTCTAACGGAATCGGCGTTGAGAAGACATGGCCGCTTCACTCACCAAACGTTGAAAAAGTAGAAGTTGTTCGTAAAGGTAAAGTAAGACGTGCAAAACTGAACTACTTAAGAGATCGTGTAGGTAAGAGAGCAAAAGTTAAAGAATTAGTAAAATAGTAAATGCTTAAAGAGGGACAAATACGACAGGTACTTGTCCCTTTTGCTAATATAGGATATGATAACAGATGAGACATAGAAAAAGAAAAGAACTCAGATTTGACAGAAAGCATAGAAAACATATCAATTTGAAATGGATTCCCGAAGTATTTGGATGGGTATTCCAAATTGTGCTCGTCTGCCTGTGCGCATTTGTGTTTGTGTGGTATTTCGGGCATCAGATCAGTAATATCGGAGAGTCCATGAACCCGGTGATTCGGAATGGGGATGTGGTTTTGGTAAACCGGATCGTATATGATGCCAGTACACCGAAGCGCGGAGACATTATCGTGTTCAAACCAAAGGGGAATGAGAATCTTCATTCCTATATTAAAAGGATTATCGGACTTCCGGGCGAAAGTGTTGAGATCAGGGATGGAGAGATTTATATCAACAACAGAAAGCTGAATGAAAAGTATGAGACTACTGCAATTGCAGATACAGGTATTGCCAGTGAGAAGATTGTTCTCGGTGGAGATGAGTATTTTGTCCTTGGCGACAACCGGGAGAGCAGTGAAGACAGCCGGATGGCTGATATTGGAAATGTAAAGCGTTCCGAGATTGAAGGGAAAGTATGGTTTATCCTTTCCCCGAAAGACCGTTTCGGACTGCTTGGTAAATAGAAGGAGGAAACTGGATGAATTTTCAATGGTATCCGGGGCATATGACAAAGGCCAAAAGGATGATGCAGGAGAATATCAAACTGATCGATCTTGTGATCGAACTGGTTGATGCAAGAGTTCCGATGAGCAGCCGGAATCCGGACATCGATGAACTTGGAAAGAATAAAGCAAGACTGATCCTGCTCAATAAGGCAGATCTTGCAGATGAGAAGCAGACAGAAGAGTGGATCGGCTATTTCTGTGGAAAAGGATATTCGGCAGTTAAGGTTAATTCCCGTAAAGGCGGTGGGATTAAGTCTATTCAGGGAGTAATCCAGGAAGCATGTAAAGAAAAGACAGAGCGTGACCGTAAGAGAGGGATTCTGAACCGTCCGGTCCGTGCGATGGTAGTCGGAATCCCGAATGTCGGAAAGTCTACTTTTATCAATGCACTTGCCGGAAAAGCCTGTGCAAAGACCGGTAACAAACCGGGTGTGACCAAAGGAAAGCAATGGATCCGTCTAAACAAGAACGTAGAGCTTCTCGATACACCGGGAATTCTCTGGCCGAAGTTTGAGGACCAGCAGGTGGGACTGCGCCTTGCATTTATCGGGTCGATCAAGGATGAGATCATGAATCTGGAAGAGCTTGCGGCGGAGCTGATCAGCTTTATGCAGGATGCTTATCCGGGTGTTCTTGCTGAGAAATATACGATCAACGAAAAGCAGAACAGCTACAGCGTATTGGAAGCAATTGCTGAGAGCCGCCATTGTCTGGTACGTGGAAATGAATTAGATACCGCAAAAGCAGCTGGTATGCTGCTGGATGATTTCCGAAATGGAAGACTTGGAAGGATCACACTTGAATTTGTAAAGGAGTATACAAATGAGTAAGGAAGACAACAAGGAAGAAGCTCCGGAGCAGGAGCAGAGTATATGGAGATCACTGGGAGGAACTCTTCTGTATCTTCTGGTCATTGTTCTGCTGACATGGGTGATCGTCACCTTTGTCGGACAGCGCACAAAAGTAGACGGTCATTCAATGGAGCCGACACTTTCAGACGGAGATAACCTGATCGTGGATAAGCTCAGCTACCGCTTCCGCGATCCGGAAAGATATGATATTATTGTATTCCCTTACCAGCATGCAGAGAATACCTATTATATCAAACGTATCATTGGACTGCCCGGTGAGACTGTGCAGGTGATCGATGGATATATGTATATTAATGGCAAAAAGCTGGATGAACATTATGGTGCAGAGGTGATGGAAGATCCGGGAATTGCAGCAGAGCCGATTAAACTGGGAGATGATGAATATTTTGTCCTGGGAGATAACCGGAATCACAGCTCGGACAGTCGTGTGGCAAGTGTGGGTGTACTTACCCGTGATATGCTGATCGGGCGTGCCTGGGTAAGAATTTATCCGTTCAACAAAATCGGAGTGATAAAGCATGAGTAAAGAAAGTATCAAAGAGATCGACAGCCGTTTAAAAATGGCAGAGGATGCCGAAAGGGAGCAGCTGATGAAGGTCTATGCACCGGATGACAGAGCCGGTGTGCAAAAACTTCTGGAAAAGTACAGAAAGCAGAAGGAAAAGCTGCTTGCCGAAAAAGAGCGCCTTGCGAAAATGCGTCAGTACGAAGAAAAATATGCTGACCATGCGTTTATCTGTGGAATTGACGAGGTGGGAAGGGGACCACTTGCGGGTCCGGTGGTTGCAGGAGCCGTGATCCTGCCCAAAGAGTGCGAGATCCTTTATATAAATGATTCCAAGAAGCTTTCCGCAGCAAAAAGAGATGAGCTTTATGATGAAATCATGGACAAAGCAGTTGCGGTAGGTCTCGGGATGGCTTCCCCTGTAAGGATTGACGAGATCAATATTCTGCAGGCAACTTACGAAGCCATGCGTCAGGCGATTGGCAATTTGAAAGTCAAGCCGGATCTGCTTTTAAATGATGCAGTTACCATTCCGGAGGTTGTGATTCCACAGGTTCCAATCATCAAGGGAGATGCGAAAAGCGTATCCATCGCTGCAGCAAGTATTGTGGCAAAGGTAACAAGAGATCGTCTGATGGAAGAGTATGATAAGGTACTTCCGGGATATGGATTCGCGTCCAACAAAGGTTATGGATCAGCAGAACATATCAAAGCGCTTCAGACACTTGGACCGACACCGATCCACAGAAGAAGTTTTATCGGACACTTCGTATAAAAATCCGTCAGAACAGGTAGAAGATCAGATCCAAAAGGCGATTGGAGAATGAAAAAAACCGGCGAAGGACCGGTACAAAATATGAAAAAATAGCAGGTGAATTTCTGGAAAAGCAAGGATATCGGATACTGGAGTATAATTTCCGCTGCCGTTATGCGGAGATTGACATTGTTGCAAAAGACGGAGAATATCTGGTCTTTTGTGAGGTGAAATTTCGCAAAACAGGAGGGCTTTCGGCTGCTCTGGAGGCGGTATCTGTGCCCAAACAGATGCGCCTGTCCGGAGCGGCCGTTTATTATCTGATGAAGAACGGCTGCACAGAGATACCATGCCGCTTCGATGTAATAGGAATCGCGGGGAATAAGATTTCTTTGCGGAAAAATGCATTTGAGTACTGCGGAGATTTTGGAATTGTATGAGTTATGATACCGGGGAAAGGCAAATGGCTGCCTGCAGATATCACAATACGGGAGAGTACAGATGAAAATAGGATTAAAATATAAAAACGAGGAACATATCTTTGACGAATGCATAAGTGCTGGTGTACCATTTCTCAAATATCCGATCCTTGAAAAGGAAGGGCTTGTAGAACATGGAATTTCGACCAGACTTGGAGGAGTGAGTGAAGGTTTCCTGGGAAGCATGAACCTGAGCTATACCAGAGGGGATGATCCCGCGCATGTGGACGAGAATTACAGAAGAATAGCAGCTGCAATCGGCGTGAAGCCGGAGCATATGGTCTGCACGCATCAGACCCATACGACGAACGTACGGATCGTGACAAGAGAAGATGCCGGCAAAGGTGTTACAAGAGAAAAAGATTACACAGATGTAGATGGACTGATCACAAATGTACCGGGGATCTGTCTGGTGACATTTTACGCGGACTGTGTACCGCTTCTGTTTCTGGATCCGGTGAAAAAGGTGGTAGCATCCAGCCATTCCGGCTGGAGAGGCACTGTGAACCGGATGGGACAGGTGACGGTTGAAAAGATGCAGAAAGAATTCGGTTGTGATCCAAAGAATATCCTTGCCTGTGTGGGACCGTCCATCTGTCAGGAATGCTATGAAGTCAGTGAAGATGTGATCGATATGTTCCGCGCAAATTTCAGAGAGTCTGAATATGACCGTCTGTTCTATGCCAAGGAGAATGGAAAGTTCCAGCTGGATCTCTGGAAGGCAAATGAACTGGTTCTCACAGATGCAGGGATCAGACCGGAACATCTGGCGGTTACTAATGTGTGTACCTGTTGCAATCCGGAGCTTTTATTTTCCCATCGCGCATCCAAAGGAAAGAGGGGGAATCTTGCAGCATTTATTGCACTGAAGGAGGAATAAAACATGCTTTTGACACAGACAGCCGCAGGAAGTGAGGTAGAGGAGACCGTGCAGGATACGGTGGATACAATCACCGGATTTAACAAATTCATTCAGGAGAAAGGTCCGGACCTGATTGCGTTTGGAATCCGGATTCTGATGGCGCTGCTCATATTCATCATCTGCCATAAGGTGATCAACTGGATCCGCAAGATTACGCGGGCATCCATGGAACGCGCCAATTCGGATACCGGTGCAAGACAGTTTGTGGATTCTCTGTTGAAATACGGACTTCATATTCTGCTGTTTCTGGCAATTATCAATTCGCTCGGTGTAGAATCTGCATCGATTGCAGCAACGGTTGCATCGGCAGGCGTGGCAGTTGGTCTTGCCCTGCAGGGAAGCCTTTCCAACCTTGCCGGTGGGATGCTGATTTTATTTTTGAAGCCTTTTGTTGTCGGGGATTATATTATAGAAGACAGCCATGGCAATGAAGGAACGGTCAAAGAGATCCAGATCTTCTACACTAAGCTTGCCACCATTGACAACAAGACGATCATTGTGCCGAATGGAACACTTGCCAACACAAGCCTTACCAATGTGACGGACAAAGATTACCGTCAGCTGGATCTGAAGGTGGATATTGCATATGAAGCAGATCTGCGCCTTGCCAAGAAACTGCTGCAGGGACTTGTAAAAAATGATCCGTCCGTCATCCAGAGTATGGAACATAATGTCTTTGTAAATGAGCTTGGGAGCAGTTCGGTGGTGCTTGGTGTCCGTGCCTGGGTAAAAAGTGAAGAGTATTGGTCGACAAGATGGCGGATGCTGGAAAATATCAAGTTGACACTGGATGAAAATCATATTGATATTCCATATCAGCAGATCACTGTCCATCAGGCACATATGGAGTCGGAAAAGTAGAGCTTTGTATCTGAAAAAAGACAAATATAAAAAATGTATCTGGTAAAATACAAGCGGAGAAATTGACAAAATAATCACAAAAAAGTATAATATGTTGTCAGGGTTAAAAGACAAAACACCCTATGTTTTGGAATGATGGAGTAGTTTCTGACATCATAAATCAGGAGAACGATAAGATGAGAGTCATAGCAGGGAAAGCCAGAAGAATACCACTTGTGACGGTAAAAGGAATGGAGACACGTCCGACAACCGACAGAACCAAAGAAACCTTATTCAATATGATCGCACACGGACTCTGCGACTGTATATTTCTGGATCTTTTTTCTGGAAGCGGGGCAATCGGGATTGAGGCGATCAGCCGAGGTGTAAAAAAGGCGGTTTTTGTGGAAAACAATCCGAATGCAATCCAGTGCATTATGGAGAATCTGAAAAAGACACAGCTTGCAGACCAGGCGGAAGTAATCCGGGAGGATGTATTTTCGGCACTTCGCAGGCTGGATGGAAGAGAAAAATTCGATTATGTGTTTATGGATCCACCGTACAACCATATGCTGGAAAAAGAGGTGCTTACTTATCTTGCAAAATCAGACTTGCTGGAAAAGGATGCACTGATCATCGTGGAAGCATCTTTGGCGACTGATTTTTCTTATTTGGAGGAACTTGGTTTTTTAATGATCAAACAAAAGAAATACAAGACCAATATGCATGTATTTATATCTGTGGAGGAGTAGACTCATGATAAGAGCAATTTATCCGGGAAGCTTTGACCCGGTAACTTTCGGACATCTGGATATTATTACCCGGAGCAGTAAAATTGTAGACGAACTTATAATCGGAGTATTGATGAATAAAGCAAAAACCCCGTTGTTTTCTGTAGAAGAACGTGTTAAAATGTTAAAGGAAGTGACAAAAGATCTCGGCAACGTGAAAGTAGTGCCTTTCGACGGGCTGCTTGTAGAATTTGCAAGACAGCAAAAGGCACGTCTTGTGATTCGCGGATTGCGTGCGATCACAGATTTTGAATATGAGATCCAGATGTCACAGACGAATCATAAGCTTGAGCCGGAAGTAGAAACCATGTTCCTTACAACCAATCTCAAGTATTCTTACCTTAGCTCTACAATCGTAAGAGAAGTCGCAGCTTTCGGAGGGGATATTTCCCAGTTTGTGCCGGAGACTGTCGCCAAAAGTATAAAAGAAAAGATGTCACAGTAGGTCTGTGACAAGAAGGAGAGTGCAAAATTATGAGCAGCCGTATTGAGCAGATTATTGAAGAAATTGAAGAGTACATTGACAGCTGTAAGTTTCAGCCATTATCAACTACAAAGATTATCGTGAATAAAGACCAGATCGATGAACTTCTCCGTGAACTTCGTATGAAGACACCTGATGAGATCAAGCGTTATCAGAAGATCATTGCGAACAAGGATGCGATCCTTGCGGATGCACAACAGAAAGCAGAAAGCATGATTGAAGAAGCACATGCACAGACAAGTGAACTGGTAAGCGAGCATGAGATCATGCAGCAGGCATACGCACAGGCAAACGAGATTGTTATGGCAGCAACAGACCAGGCACAGCAGATTCTGGATAATGCGACTAATGATGCCAACGATATCCGTATCGGGGCAGTGCAGTATACAGATGATCTTCTTGCCAATGCTGAAAGCATCATCGGTCATACACTGAACAGTTACACAAGCAAGTATGACAGTCTGGTAACATCCCTTCAGGAATGTTATGATGTTGTCCGTAACAACCGTGCAGAACTGGAAGTTCCGGATAAGTCCTCACGCGGACTGGAAGCAGAATTCGGCGGAGAAGCCGGACAGACGGACCAGGGACAGAGAGAATAAGTTCTTTATCCGAACAATTTCATATAGCAAAAAGCGAACAGGCTGGTTACCATTGCGGTAATCAGCTTTTCTGCTATATAGCGAGGAAAAGACCAGTTCTGGGATCGGATCATGCATTTTGTCTGGAAAAGCGCGCAGACTCCTCCAAAAGAACAGTGCGCCATAACGAGAAGAAACCGCAGTTCAGAAGTAAGGTCCAGCTGACAGAGCATGCGGATTCCCCCGGTCAGTTCCACTCCGGGAAGAAGCAACAATTTCCAGAAGAAATTCTGAAAGGAAAGTTTTGCCATAAAAGAAATGAGCACTGAGAAAACGATCATATATCCGCCGATTTTCGTGATGGAATCACATGCTGACAGAATACTTTTGTCAAGAGCCTCGGAAAAAGGAAGAAATTGTCTGGAATCAGCCTGTTCTCCTACGACCGAAAAAGGATTTCGCGGCAGATACCATCTGCGGAACAAAAAGGAGCAGCACAGTGCGGCAAGGATAGGAAAAAGCAGACAAATCTGCGCCATTTCAGGCTGCTTGAGGCTCTGTACTGCCACATACCCGGTCAGAAACGCAGGACTGACATTGTTACAGAAGGAAAGCAGGTATTCTCCTTCGGCAGAAGAAATTTTCCCTTTATCAGTCAGGTCAGAGCAGGATTTTGCCCCTACTGGAAAGCCACAGAGAAATCCACAGACCACCGAAAAAGAAGCATTTTCAGAAATGCCAAGAAAAGGCTTCAGAATTGGAGAAAGGGTATGGTTGATCAGGGAAATGCTCTCTGTGCGGATCATAAGACCGGTTATAAGAAGAAAAGGAAAGAGCACCGGAAGCACCTGCCTATACCAGAGCAGCAGTCCGTTTGCGGCACCTGTGGCAACGGTTTCCGGGGAAAAAAGCATCAGAAGGAAAAGTCCGATCAGAAAAAACACAGACAGTTTTTTTGTTTTCATCGTGCATACCTGCCGTATTCTTTTGCAATAGTTTATGAAAAAACGCAGACAGATATACCGGGGCACATGTGCATAGAAGAGATTCAGTGTGAATAGAATAAAAGAAAAATGGAGAAATCTTGAAAAAAAGACTGGAACGCAGATCGCTTCTGCTCCTTTTTTTATTGCTGATTTTTTGCGTGGCAGCAAGCATACAGATCAACGAGAAAGCTAAAAAAAACCGATTGAACCTAAAAACAGGAAGCACAGAAGAATTCAGAAAGCTTGGGATGGAGGAGGCGTTTTTCCAGGTTCTTGCGAAGACAGATCATGAAAAAAGAGGAAGACTTTATGCCATTTATTTTCTGGAAAACAGCCTGTTTCCACAGGATAACGAAAAAGAGCTATTTGAAAAATGGTCGGAAAAAGAAGAGTGGAAATCTTTTGAAAAGATCTGTACAGCTCTTTGGAATGATATCCGCTATTTTCCTGTTCCGGAATCACCGAAACATCCACAGTATCAGGTATCTTTTGTGGACAGTTGGATGGGAGAGCGCACCTACGGAGGAAAAAGGGGACATGAAGGCTGTGATCTGATGGCATCGAAAGATATCCCCGGTCTCTATCCGGTTGTGAGTATGACAGATGGGGTAGTATCGGCAAGAGGCTGGCTGGAAAAGGGAGGATACAGGATCGGGATTACCGCACCGTCCGGTGCATATTTCTATTATGCACATCTGGATTCTTATGGAAGTTATCAGGAGGGGGACGAGGTGAAGGCAGGGGATATCATTGGATTTATGGGAAATACCGGATATGGTCCGAAGGGGACGAAAGGGATGTTTGCCACGCATCTGCATCTGGGGATTTATCTGTATCCGGACGGCAAAGAAACCAGTTACAATCCCTATTGGATTTTAAGACTTGCCAGGGAGAAAAAACTTTCCTGTTCTTTCTAACTATGCTATACTTAAATGATATGGAGGACGAAAGAATGATAAATTTACCAAATGAATTTGAAGAGAAGATGAAGGCACTCCTCGGAGATGAATTTGAGGATTATATAAAATGTTATGACGAGCCGAGATATTACGGACTTCGTGTGAATACGGAGAAGATTTCTGTGGAGGATTTTGTGAAGATCTGTCCGTTTGAGATCATACCGATCCCGTGGATCGACAACGGTTTTTATTATGACGGAGAGAAGATATCTCCTGCGAAGCATCCGTATTATTTTGCAGGACTTTATTACCTGCAGGAGCCGAGTGCAATGACACCGGCGAACCGTCTTCCGGTAGAACTGGGGGACCGGGTACTGGATGTCTGTGCCGCACCTGGTGGAAAGGCAACCGAGCTTGGGGCGAAGCTTCAGAACGAAGGTGTTCTGGTCGCAAATGATATCAGCAGCTCCAGAGCAAGAGGACTCTTAAAGAATCTGGAAGTTTTCGGGATCGGCAATATGCTGGTCATGAGTGAAGAACCTGGGCGACTGGAACGCTATTTCAGCGGTTATTTTGACAAGATCCTGATCGATGCGCCGTGTTCGGGGGAAGGGATGTTCCGTAAGGATAAGAAGATGGTACGCGCCTGGGAAGAACATGGACCGGAATTTTTCTCGAAGCTGCAGAGAAGCATTATCACCCAGGCGGCAAGAATGTTAAAGCCGGGTGGCATGATGCTGTATTCAACCTGTACGTTTGATCCACTGGAGAATGAGGGGACGATCGAATATCTGCTCGGTGAATATCCGGAATTCGAGATTCAGGAAATCGCAGGATATGAAGGATTTGCACCGGGCAGACCGGAAGTAACCAAGTCAAAGGATCCGGACTTTGCTAAGACTGTCCGTATTTTTCCACATCATATGAAAGGGGAGGGACATTACCTCGCACTGCTGAAAAAGAGTGAGGATGCAATCTGCCCGTCTTCCCCGGTCGCAGAACAGAAAGCGAAGAAAATTCCGGCAGAGCTGGAGGAATTCTTCCGTGATGTAAAGTGGGATCTGAAGCCGTGGAGACTGGATATCCATGGAGAGCGCGTGTACTATATGCCGGAGAATCTTCCGGAACTGAAAGGCGCAAGATTTTTAAGAAGCGGACTTCTCCTTGGTGAACTGAAGAAAAAGCGTTTTGAACCGAGCCAGGCACTGGCGATGAACCTGAAAATGGAAGAGTACGCGCATACTTTGAACCTGTCTTCTGATGATGACCGACTGATGCGTTATCTGAAAGGTGAGACAATCGATGTGGAGGATCTGATTCCGGCTAAGGCAAAAGGCTGGCATCTGATCTGTACAGACGGTTTCCCGCTTGGATGGGGAAAAGTCACGAACGGAACTTTGAAGAACAAATATCTGCCTGGATGGAGGAATCAGTCTGCATGATGCGCATAGACAAATATCTTGCCGAGATGGGGCAGGGAACCAGAAGTGAAATCAAAAAACTGATCCGTAGCGGACGTGTTATGGTTGATGGGGAGACGGTGAAAAAACCGGAACTTAAAATCGATGAGAACACACAGAGAGTAAGTCTTGAAGGAAAACAGATTGGATACGCTAAAAAAGAGTATTATATGCTCTATAAACCGGCAGGTGTTATTTCCGCAACAAAAGATGACCGGGACAAGACAGTTCTGGATCTGATCACAGATAAAAAAAGAAATGATCTGTTCCCGGTAGGACGTCTGGATAAGGACACGGAAGGACTTCTTCTGATCACCAATGACGGAGAACTGGCACACCGCCTGCTTTCCCCAAAAAAGCATGTGGATAAGGTGTATTATGCGAAAGTACAGGGAAAGGTAGATGAATCTGATGTGAAAGCATTTGCAGATGGAGTGGATATTGGAGACGATACGCCGGCTAAAAGCGCAGATCTTCGAATCCTGAAAAGTGGGGAGGAGTCGGAAATCGAGCTTACGATCACTGAAGGACGTTTCCATCAGGTGAAGCGGATGTTTCATGCAGTCGGCAAAGAGGTAATCTATCTGAAGCGGCTTTCTATGGGAAGCCTTGTTCTGGATAAGACACTTACAAAGGGAGAATACCGGTCACTGACCGAAGAGGAGATAAAAAAAATATGTTAGAGCATACTAAAGCTGTCATTTTTGATCTGGATGGGACTCTGGTAGATTCCATGTGGGTGTGGACAGCGATAGATGAAGATTATATCAGAAAATATCATCTGAATCCGCCGGAAGATTTTCATGAGGCAATGGAAGGGATGAGCTATACCGAGACAGCGCAGTACTTTTTGAAGATTTTTCCGGAGCTTCCGCATACTGTGGAGGAGATCAAAAAAGAATGGTATGATATGTCTGTGGATAAATATACAAAAGAGGTCACACTAAAGCCAGGGGTAAAGGAATTTCTGGAGATGCTGAAAGAGAAAGGGATCCGGACAGGAATCGCAACCAGCAATGACCGGAAACTGGTGGAAGAATTTTTAAAGGCAAGGCAGATCACCCATCTTTTCGATACGATCTGTACAAGCTGCGAAGTGAATAAAGGGAAACCGGCACCGGATGTTTATCTGAAGGCGGCTGGGCAGCTGGGTGCAGAGCCTTCTGCCTGCCTGGTATTTGAAGATGTTCCGATGGGAATCCTCGCCGGGAAAAATGCAGGAATGCGTGTGTGCGCGGTGGACGACTGGTTTTCACGCCCACAGGATGCGAAAAAGCGGGAACTTGCCGACTATTTTATTCACAGCTATGAAGACATTACCAATCAGACATACGAGGTATTATAATGAATCATGGATTTTTACCGATCAGCAGGAAAGAGATGGAAGAACGGAGGTGGAATCAGGTAGACTTTGTCTATGTAAGCGGAGATGCCTATGTAGACCACCCGTCTTTTGGACATGCGATCATCACCCGCCTTTTAGAGGCACATGGCTTCCGCGTGGGGATCATTGCACAGCCTGACTGGAAGGATAAAGAAAGTATTACAGAATTTGGAGAGCCGCGGCTTGGATTTATGGTGTCAGCGGGAAATATGGATTCCATGGTCAACCATTATTCTGTATCAAAGAAAAGACGGCAGCAGGATTCTTATACACCGGGCGGAGTGATGGGAAAGAGACCGGATTATGCAGCGGTTGTGTACGGCAATCTGATCCGTCAGACATATAAGAAGACACCAATCATTCTGGGTGGTATTGAGGCGAGTCTTAGAAGACTTGCACATTATGATTACTGGTCCAACCAGCTTAAGCGTTCCATTCTTCTGGATTCGGGTGCAGACCTGGTTTCCTATGGAATGGGCGAACGCTCGATCATCGAGATTGCAGAGGCACTGGATGCCGGACTGGATATCAAGGACATTACTTATATCGATGGAACGGTCTGCAAGGTCAAGAATCTGGACAGTGTGTATGATGCAGAGATTCTGGAACCGTATGAAGAGATGAAAAAAGATAAGCTTCTGTACGCCAAAAGCTTTTACAGACAGTACTGCAACACAGATCCATTTTCCGGAAAGCGGCTGGTTGAGCCCTATTCGGATCATCTGTATGTGGTACAGAACCCTCCGGCAAAACCGCTGACCCAGCAGGAGATGGATGATGTCTACGCACTTCCTTACATGCGGACCTACCATCCATCTTATGAGACGGCAGGTGGGGTTCCGGCAATCCGGGAGATCAAATTCAGTCTGATCAGCAACAGGGGATGTTTTGGAGGCTGCAGTTTTTGTGCACTGACATTCCATCAGGGAAGGATCATTCAGACACGAAGTAAGGAATCACTGATCGCTGAAGCAAAGACATTTCCGGAGGATCCGGAATTCAAAGGATATATTCATGATGTAGGCGGACCGACCGCGAACTTCCGTGCGCCGGCATGTAAGAAACAGTTAAAATACGGGGCATGTACGAACAAACAGTGTCTTTTTCCAAAGCCGTGTAAAAATCTGATCGCAGATCATAAAGAATACTTAAGCATTCTCAGGGATCTCAGAAAGATACCTGGAGTCAAAAAAGTATTTATCCGTTCCGGTATCCGGTTTGACTATCTGCTGGCGGATCCGGATGACACGTTTTTCAAAGAACTGTGTCAGTATCATGTCAGCGGTCAGCTGAAAGTTGCACCGGAGCATGTAGCAGACCCGGTTCTTCAGATGATGGGCAAGCCGGAAAATGCGGTTTATGAACGTTTTACACACAAATACGAAGAGATCAATAAAAGGCTTGGACTTAAACAGTATCTGGTTCCGTATCTGATGTCGTCCCATCCGGGTTCTACTATGAAAGAAGCGGTAAAGCTTGCCGAATACCTGCGGGATCTCGGTTATATGCCGGAGCAGGTACAGGATTTCTACCCGACACCGTCTACGATTTCCACTTGTATGTATTATACCGGTGTAGATCCGCGGACGATGAAGCCGGTGTATGTGCCGAAGAATCCGCATGAAAAAGCGATGCAGAGAGCACTGATCCAGTACCGGAATCCGAAGAATTATGATCTGGTTATGGAGGCACTGCGAATTGCGGACCGTATGGATCTGGTAGGATTCGATGAAAAATGTCTGATCCGTCCGAGAAAGCTTCATTCGGAAAAAATGCAGGAGAAGAATGGATACTGCGGAAGAAACCATGGCGGCACGGACCGAAAGAGCAAAAACCCGAATGGAAATAACAAAAATCCAGGAAAGACAAACGGAAATTATAAAAATTCAAATGCAGGGCATAAGAATACAAAGCCTGCATTTACAGGAAACGACAGAGGTGAGTCCTCGTCAAGACCGCAAAAAAAGAAATCCATCCGTAATGTACACAAACGGAAGTAGTCACAGGAGAAAGGAGAACCGCTTATGAAGATTGCGATTGTTACCGGGGCATCCTCCGGCATGGGAAAAGAATTTGTCAGACAGATTGAACGTTTTTACAGGGAACTGGACGAAATCTGGGTGATTGCCCGCAGTGAAAAGAAGCTGGAAGAGATCAAGAAAAGCCACAAGACCTATATCCGGATCTTTGCAGGGGACATGGAAGAGGGTCTGGTATACAAGCAGGTGAAAAACCGGCTGGAGAATCAGAATCCTGATATCCGTATGCTGGTCAATGCAGCCGGATTCGGAAAGACCGGGACAGTAGAGGAGATTGCAAAGGAAGACAAGAAACTTCAGCTCCGCATGATCGACCTGAACTGCCGGGGACTGACCGAGATGACCTGTACCTGTCTGCCCTGGATGCATAAAGGAACCAGGATCATCAACCTGGCAAGCGCAGCAGCTTTTTGTCCGCAGGCAAAATTCGCAGTTTATGCAGCGACAAAGTCGTATGTACTGAGCTTTTCAAGGAGCTTTGCAGCTGAACTTAAGGAAAAAGGAATCTTCGTCACAGCGGTCTGCCCGGGACCTGTGGACACCCCGTTTTTTGAAGTGTCAGGGAAGTTGCCCGGTGGCATGAAAGAGGCTGTGATGGCAGATCCGGTACAGGTTGTAAAGCAGGCGCTCATTGATGCCAAATACAAAAAAGAGGTTTCTGTATATGGCACGGCAATGAAAGGGGCAGAAGCTGCAACCAAAGTACTTCCGCATGGAATGATCTTAAAAGCCATGTCAATGATGGAGAAAATAACGAAGGAGTAAGCGAAAGACAAGATGAAGATACAAAAAGGAGATGCAGGTTATCTGCGCAGAAGAAAACGATTATTGATACTGGAAGCTGTTGTCTCTTTTGGACTGGTTGCCGCACTGATAATCGCCGGTTATGTAACAACAAAGACAAAGCTCAATCTGCTCACTGTAGTAGCGGTACTCGGATGTCTTCCGGCAAGCCGGATCCTGGTCAATCTGATCATGGTCATGCCGCATGATTCCATCGATGAGGCAACTGAGCTTGAAATCTCGGCTGTCACCGAAGAACTTACCGTTGCATACGATCTTGTGATCACCAGTGAGAAAAAGGCAATGCCGGTAGCAGCTGTTGCAATTTACAACAATACGATCTGTGGCTATGTGCCGGTGAAAAAAGTGGATGTGGACTATGCCGCAAAGCATATCAAATCCATTATGAAGCAGAACCAGTTCGACAAGGTGGTGGTCAAGCTTTTCCATGATTACAAAGCATTTCTGACCCGCGCCGAGGGAATGAACAACATTGCTTCTGTAGAACAGCAGGATACAAGAAAACACGAAGAGATGATCAAAGGACTCCTTCTGGACATTTCACTGTAAAAGGCAGGAGGAATTAAAAGCATGCAGAAAATAACCGTTTCGTCAAATGAAGCAGGACAGCGTCTGGACAAGCTTCTTGGAAAATATTTAAGTAATGCGCCGATGAGCTTTGTTTACAAGATGCTGCGGAAAAAGAACATCAAGTTAAACGGGAAAAAAGCGCAGGGAAATGAAAAACTGACAAAAGGAGACCAGGTTGAAGTATTTCTCTCAGATGATACCTGGCAGAAATTCGCAGGGGCACCGGGAGCAGAAAAGCAGCTTCCGGCAGATCTTGCACGGGCAATGAAAAGCAGCATCCGGCTGTCGGTAATCTATGAGGATCCGGACATTCTGATCCTGAACAAACCATCAGGCATGCTTTCCCAGAAAGCAGCACCGTCTGACCTTTCCCTGAATGAATATATGATCGCGTATCTGCTGAAAAAAGGCGATCTGAAACCAGCTGAGCTTGCTACTTTCCGCCCATCTGTCTGTAACCGCCTGGACCGGAATACCAGTGGTCTTGTAACCGCAGGGAAAAGCCTTGCGGGATTGCAGCAGCTTAGCGAGATTTTAAGAGACAGGACCGTGAAAAAATATTATCTCACGATCGTGGATGGGGTGATAAAAGACCGTCAGAAGATCGAAGGATATCTTCTGAAAAATGAGATGACCAATCAGGTGAAAATTCTGAAAGAAGCAAAAGGCGAGGCAAAGCCGATAGCCACAGAGTATATTCCGCTTGCGGATAATGGTCAGCAGACGATTCTGAAGGTGCATCTGATCACGGGACGGACCCATCAGATCCGTGCACATCTGTCTTCGACCGGTCATCCGATCATCGGGGATAGCAAGTATGGTAATCCAAAGGTCAATTCTATTTTCAGGAAAAAATATGCGTTAAAATATCAACTTTTACATGCATGGAAAATGCAGTTCCCGAAAAGAGAGGATGCGCTTGCGAAGGTATCGGAAAAGGAGCTTACCGCGCCTCTTCCGGAAGGATTTACAACCATCATAAAAGGAGAAGGATTAGAATGGGAACCTGGAATTCAAGAGGGCTAAGAGGTTCAACCCTGGAGGATTTTATTAACCGGACGAATGAACGCTATCAGCAGCAGGGACTGGCGCTCATTCAGAAAATCCCGACACCGGTCACTCCGGTACGAATGGACAAAGATCACCGCCAGATCACGCTGGCCTATTTTGACCAGCGCAGTACGGTCGATTATATTGGAGCAGTACAGGGAATTCCCGTATGTTTTGACGCAAAAGAGTGCAGTATGGATACCTTTCCACTACACAATATCCATGAACACCAGATGAACTTTATGCGGGATTTTGAAAAACAGGATGGAATTTCCTTTTTTCTTATCTATTACAGTACAAAAAACCTGCTTTATTACATGCGTTTTGAAGAAATAGAAGTGTTTTGGGAGCGGATGAAGCAGGGCGGACGGAAAAGCGTACGCTTTGAAGAACTGGATGAGGAATATTTTATGCAGCTAAGGCAGGGCGTATTCGTTCCGTATCTGGAGATGCTCCAGAAGGATCTGGATCACCGGGAAGAAAGATAAGAAGCATGGAAAAGAGATTAGCAGGATAGAACTTCTGAGTATGCAGGCTTGACAAGCCGCGTCAAAGTTCGTATAATACAACAAGGTCACGTTTTAATATGGTAACATACTAAAGTGACAAATAAACAAAAAAGAGGAGTTACAATCTATGGAGCAGTTATTACATACACCCGAAGGGGTCCGAGACATTTATCACGAAGAATGCGCCAAAAAGCTGGCACTTCAGAACCGACTTCATAAGACTCTGCATTTGTACGGATATCATGATATCCAGACTCCTATGTATGAATATTTTGATGTATTCAGAAAAGAGATCGGAACCATTCCTTCAAGGGAATTATATAAATTTTTTGACAGAGACGGCAACACACTGGTGTTAAGACCGGATATCACTCCGCAGATCGCACGTGCGACGGCAACTTTATTTAAGGATGATGAGCTCCCGGCAAGGCTTTGCTATGTGGGGAATACATTTATCAATCATTCCAGTTATCAGGGACGATTAAAGGAAAGTACCCAGATGGGCGCGGAGATGATCGGACTGGATGCGGCGGATGCTGATGCGGAGATGCTGGCACTTGTCATTGACTGTCTGAAGAATGCCGGACTGGAAGAATTTCAGATCAGTATAGGAAATGTAGACTTTTTCCAGAGTTTGATCGAGGAATCCGAGATTGATGATGAGACAGAAGAACGTCTGCGTGAGCTGATTAACAACCGGAACTTTTTCGGTGTAGACGAACTTTTAGAAGAGGCTGATGCAAAACCGGTGTCAAGAAAAGCATTTTCTGCACTTTCAGAGATGGTCGGTGGTGTGGAGATCCTGGAGGAGGCGAAAAAGGTAGCGCCAAGCAAAAAAGCGATGAAAGCAATCCGGCGTCTCGAAAAAATCTACGCGATCTTATCTGTCTACAAAATGGAACAGTACATTACGTTTGATCTGAGCATGAGCGGAATTTATGGATATTATACCGGTATTATCTTCCGGGGATACACTTTTGGGACCGGGGATGCCATTGTAAAAGGCGGACGTTATGACCACCTGGTTGAAAAGTTTGGAAAAGAAGAGCCGGCGATCGGTTTTGCGATCGTAGTAGATGAACTGATGAGCGCACTTTCCCGCCAGAAGATCCAGATCTCAAGTGGCGAGAAGAGTTCCCTGATCTTATATGATAAAGAACGGTTGAAGGATGCAATCCAGCTTGCCATGGAATTCAGAGGGAAGGACAAGAATACCCAGATCCTTCAGAAAGCATCGGATAAGTCGCTGGAATTCTATGTGGATTATGGAAAACGCAGTCTTGCAGGAAGCATGCTGTATCTTCGCAGCAAAGGAGATGTGCAGATGGTGAACCTGATGACCGGCGAAGAGAAAATTGTAGGGTAGGGGTGAGACGATGAAAGACACAAGATATTTGACATTTGCGCTCTGTAAGGGGCGGCTCGCAAAACAGACACTGGAGCTTCTGGAAGAACTGGGGATCACCTGTGAGGAAATGAAAGATAAAAATTCCAGAAAGCTGATTTTTGTGAATGAAGAATTAAAACTCAAATTTTTCTTATCGAAGGGACCGGATGTACCGACCTATGTAGAATATGGTGCGGCGGACATCGGCGTGGTCGGAAAAGACACGATTCTGGAAGCGGGAAAGAAGGTACATGAGGTACTGGATCTTGGTTTTGGTAAATGCAGGATGTGCGTATGCGGACCGGCAGATGCGAAAAAATATCTGGAAAATCACGAACTGATCCGTGTGGCAACAAAATATCCGAATATTGCAAAGTATTATTTTTATAATACCAGACACCAGACGGTAGAGATTATCAAATTGAACGGTTCGATTGAACTTGCACCGATCGTTGGCCTTTCAGAGGTGATCGTGGATATCGTGGAAACCGGATCCACCCTGAAGGAGAACGGACTTGTAGTTCTCGATGAGGTTTGCCCGTTATCAGCGCGTATGATCGTAAACCCGGTCAGCATGCGTCTGGAAAATGACAGGATCAAGGAACTTCTTTATAAACTCAGAAGTATATTAAAAAGGGAGGCTTAATGCACATGAGAATACAAAAGCTGAACAGCGATACAAAGAAAAATCTGCTGGAAGATCTGCTGAAAAGAAGTCCGAACAATTATGGACAGTATGAGGCAAGCGTAAAAGAAATTTTAGATAAAGTAAAAGAAGAAAAAGATGCGGCAGTTTTTGCATACACTGCCAAATTTGATGGGGCAGAGCTTACTGCAGATACGATTGAAGTCACAGATGCAGAAATTGAAGAAGCATATGCGCAGGTTGATGATACACTTCTTACAGTCATCCGCAAAGCAAAAGACAATATCGAAAGTTATCATGCAAAACAGCGTCAGAACAGCTGGTTTGACAGTAAACCGGACGGAACCATTCTTGGGCAGAAGATCACTCCGCTTCACAGAGTCGGCGTGTATGTACCGGGAGGAAAGGCAGTTTATCCGTCTTCGGTACTGATGAATGTGATGCCGGCAAAGGTTGCCGGTGTGGATGAGATCATCATGGTAACGCCTCCTGGAAAAAATGGAAAAGTAAGTCCGAATACACTGGTTGCAGCCAAAGAAGCCGGTGTGGATAAGATCTACAAGGTCGGCGGTGCACAGGCAATTGCAGCCCTTGCATACGGAACAGAGAGTATCCCGAAGGTTGACAAGATCGTAGGACCTGGAAATATCTATGTAGCACTTGCAAAGAAAGCAGTTTACGGTCATGTCAGCATTGATTCCATTGCAGGACCAAGTGAAATCCTGGTTGTGGCAGATGAGACAGCTAATCCGAGATATGTTGCGGCAGACCTGCTTTCCCAGGCAGAGCATGATGAGCTCGCTTCCGCAATTCTTGTTACGACAAGTGAAAAGCTGGCACATGAGGTATCCGATCAGGTAGATGGTTTCTTAAAAGAACTTTCAAGAGCAGAGATCATTTCCAAATCTCTGGATAATTACGGATATATTCTGCTTGCCGATACGATGGAAGATGTGATCGACGTGGCAAATGAGATCGCATCCGAGCATTTGGAAATCCAGACAAAAAATCCATTTGAAGTGATGACCAAGATCCGCAATGCAGGAGCTATCTTTATCGGAGAATATGCAAGCGAGCCACTGGGCGATTATTTCGCCGGACCAAACCATATCCTTCCGACCAACGGAACTGCTAAATTCTTTTCCCCGCTTTCTGTAGACGATTTCATTAAGAAATCCAGTATCATCTCTTATTCAAGAGAAGCACTGCAGAAGGTACATAAGGATATCGAAAGCTTTGCAAAAGCGGAACAGCTGACTGCACATGCCAATTCGATCCATGTACGTTTTGAAGAGGAGGACTAAAAGATGGAGAGCAGAGTTGCATCCTGCAGTCGTGTGACAAAAGAAACACAGATTGAGATGACACTGAATCTGGACGGAACAGGAAAGACTGACATTTCCACTGGCATCGGTTTCTTTGACCATATGCTTTCCGGCTTTGCAAGACATGGACTTTTTGATCTGACTGTCAAAGTTACCGGAGACCTGGAGGTAGACAGCCACCACACGATCGAGGATACCGGAATCGTGCTGGGACAGACCATTGCAAAAGCACTAGGAGATAAAAAAGGAATCAAGCGGTATGGACATTTTATGCTTCCGATGGATGAGGTACTGGTGCTTTCGGCAATCGACCTTTCCGGAAGACCATATCTGAATTTTGACGCCACATTTACCTGTGATAAATTAGGAGAACTGGACACGGAGATGGTAAAAGAATTTTTCTATGCTGTTTCCTACAGCGGTGCAATGAACCTGCACCTGAAAGTCCTGGATGGCGGCAACAACCATCATATGGCAGAGGCGTTATTTAAAGCATTTGGAAAAGCGCTTGATATGGCTGTATCCGAAGAACCACGGATGAAAGAAGTGTGGTCTACAAAAGGCAGTCTGTAAAAAGATAAAAGGAGTTTCTCGTATGAGTTATAAAAGATTGATTCCCTGCATTTTTATTCTTGGAGGGAAGGCGGTAAAATGGTTTGATGACCCGACAGTTGTATCTGAAGATGTGATTGCGCTGGCAAAAGAGTACAACGATAACGGGGCGGATAAACTTCTGGTATTTGACCTGTCAAGCACGGATCAGGATCATGATGAGTCCATTGAACTGATGAAAAAGATCAACCGCGTGATCCGGATCCCGATGGTTGCCGGAGGAAATGTAAAGCGGCAGGAGGATGTGAAGAAAATCCTCTACACCGGTGCAAAGCGTGCCATGCTGAATTTTTCAAAGCCGGATTCACAGAAACTGATCGAATCGGTGGCAAAGCGGTTTGGAAAAGAGAAGATCGCGGTGTCACTGAATGACTTTGATGCATTATTTAAGCAGCAGCATCTGATCCAGACTTACAGTAGCCAGATTGTATTTATGCACCGTCTGGATCTGAATTCCGTTGTTAATATTACGGATATTCCGTGTGTGGTTGTGACCGATACACTGGAAAAGGAAGAACTTTTTAAGATCCTGGAATGTCCGGGTGTGAAAGGACTTTCTGGAATGTATGTGAGTCAGAGAGAAATCAATTGTGCTGATTTCAAAGAAGAGTGCAGCCAGAAAGGAATTCGTATGACATCCTTTGAGAGTCTGATGGATTTTTCCGAATTTAAATTAAATTCCGATGGATTACTTCCGGTTGTCACACAGCATTATAAGACGTCCGAAGTGCTGATGGTGGCATACATGAATCAGGAGGCATTTGAAAAAACAGTGAAAACCGGACGGATGACCTATTTCAGCCGGAGCAGACAGAGTCTCTGGACAAAAGGCGAGACATCCGGACATTTTCAGTATGTCAAATCCCTGACCATCGACTGTGACAAAGATACCCTGCTTGCAAAAGTCGATCAGGTAGGAGCGGCATGTCATACCGGCAATCCGACCTGCTTCTTCCAGCCAATCGTAGGGGATCAGTATGAAGAAATCAATACGCAGCAGGTATTCGAGAGCGTGTATCATACGATCATGGATCGCAAAGAGCATCCAAAGGAAGGATCTTACACGAACTATCTGTTTGAAAAAGGTATTGATAAAATTCTGAAGAAGGTTGGAGAAGAGGCTGCCGAGATCATCATTGCAGCGAAGAATCCGAACCCGGAAGAACTCAAATATGAGATGTGCGACTTCCTGTATCATATGATGGTGTTGATGGCAGAACGCGGGATCACCTGGGATGACATCATGGAAGAGATGGCAAAACGGTAAAAATAGCATATTTGAAAAAAAGAGGGACATATACTGAGGTAGAGGTATATGTCCTTTTTGTTTGTCTGAAATTGGGAAAGAACTTTCTGGTAAATGAAAAGGACTACCTGCCAAAGATGCGCACTCGCGCAAAGAAGAATGTTGCAAGTAACTGCGTTCGGTGTAGAATGCACCGAGGCACATTCATTTTAATTGGATGCTTTAGCAGAAGGGAGAGATTGGAATGAACGAATCACAAGAACGCCGCGAGGAGTTGCTTAGGATGTCACGTCAAAAATGGAGAAAAGGCAGTATCCCGGCGGTGCATCCAAGGTATCAGCATGTATACAGGGGATTATATGGAGAACATTCTTCAGAAGAAAATGGCGGAAGCAGTTTCTTTGCGCGGATGTTTATCAGTTTCCTTATCTTTGGGATGTTTGTGGCAGCAGATTATACAGGAGAGAAAATCTGGAAATATACGCCCTCACAGATCGTGTCACAGATTGAGTACCAACCGGATATTATGGGTGGAAAATGGTAAGAGAAGATAGGAAAGCAGTTCTATGGCGGAGACGGACTTGTAGAAAAAGGTGTAGAATTGTGTATTTTTACCAAAAAAACACCACATATGGTTAAATTTGTGCTATAATTAAAAATAATCAAACAAAAGATGAATGGAACTCCTAAATTTAATGTTTTATACATTTTATTAATGCAATTGTTAATGCGAAGAAGAATTTTTTGAAAACTTCAAAAATTAACATACAACTTATAGCCTATTTACGAGAGGAGGATCAATTATTGAAGTTTAGGAACAAATTTGTATCAAAAAGGATCGGGACAAAGACACTGGCAAGCCTTCTGGCATTTGGAATGGCTCTTGGTTCGCCAATGGCGGCATTTGCCGATGATGGGGAAACGGCCGTTGTAGCAGAGAATACAGTGCAGGCAAAAAAGACAGATGGATCAGAAGCATTTGTGAATGTATCTGATTATGTATGGGGAATGATGGAAAGCGGAGCAGTCAGGCTGAATAATGAAACCGGCTATCTGGAAGATACCTCGACTGGTCAGAAAGTGGATCCGGAGACAGGCGAACGCCTGACAGAGACACCGGATGTTCCGGAGACACCAGCCATACCGGACACCCCTGGAAATCAAGAAAACCCAGAGGTTCCGGAAAAACCGGACACTCCGGAAAATCCAGAGACACCGGAAAAACCAGAAACTCCAGAAAAGCCGGAGAATCCAGAAATTCCAGAAAAACCGGATACTCCGGAAACTCCAGAGGCACCGGAAAAACCAGGCACTCCAGAAAAGCCGGACACTCCGGAAACTCCAGAGACACCGGAAAAACCAGGCACTCCGGAAAATCCGGATAGCCCGGATTCCGGAAAATCCGATTCCAAAGATCCGATTCAGACACCGGATACTGATAAGGCAGATTCTTCCGAAGACCGGAAAGATACAAAGACCGACCCAATTCCGGGAAGTGAGATCGACCATACACAGGAGATCAGCAAAGCAGAAGAAGCAGCCGGTCAGAACGAATCAAAAACTGCAGTCAGTAATTCTGAACTGATCAGCCGTCAGCAGATTGTGAAGCAGCCAGAGATGGTAGAGGATTTTCGTTTCTGGACTGTGGCAAGAAAATATGCATTTGCCAGAACAGCGATCAATGTACGGGAGAAAATTCCGGAAGCTGCAGATGGCAGGGCAGATGCTTCCGAGGAAGCCAAAGAAGCAGAGCTTGAAGCGGCAAAAAAAGATGCAAAAGAGCTGAGAGCCGGATTTGATAAAGAGAATCAAAAATACAACACGAAAAAAGTGAAACGTACAAAAACGGCAAAAGGTGTAAAAAAATCTACACAGATCAAACTGACCGGACTCAACATTTTTTCATCAGCGAAATTAAAGGCAGAGGCGCCGAATCAGACTAATCTGAAAGCTGGAAAAAGAGCTGAAACAGCAAGACAGGCTGAGAAGGATCTGCAGAAGCAGAAAGAAGAACAGGCGGCAAAAGTGACTGCTGACCTGGCAGCACAGCAGATGGAAGAAAAGGTCCGCTCGGTCGGAACGATTTCGCAGGACGGGCTTCTTTATATTTTGAAAGAAGAAAACAATGGCTGGTTGTATGTGGAATCCGGTAATGTCAGGGGATTTGTAAAGGCGTCTGAAATTTATACGGAAGATGCGGCACAGGAACTTCTGGATGTCTATCAGACACAGGCCAGGTTAAAAGCTTCCAAAGAAAACAAAGACTATACCGGAATCGAGGGAACCGCAAAGACGGCACAGGCACTGATCGATGCAAAAGATAATCAGGCATATACCTATCTCCGTGCGACGGTGAAGCAGACGGTTGCAGATAAAGAACCGGCACTGGTAAGCGATCAGCTAGATACCGATAAAAAAGGAATCCTGAATATTCAAGAAGAGAAGAATGCGGATTCCAGAGTTGTTGGGACAATGACAGCAGGAGAGCTCTGCTACATTCTCGCAGATGAAGATTCAGACTGGGTTTATGTAGAATCCGGAGATGTCAGAGGCTTTGCGGAAAAGAAGTATTTGAAATCAGACGCTGAAACCAAAGCACAGGTGACAGAAAGAGGAGCTGATGCCTATTCAGTGGCAGAGGAAAACATGGATCCGGAAGATAATAAAGCTCTTTATTATACGCTGACTTCTACAAAAGAAGGAACGCCGAGTGGTGAAATCCGCCAGTCAATGATTGAATATGCATCCCAGTTTGTCGGTAATCCTTATGTGTGGGGCGGAACCAGTCTGACAAACGGAGCAGACTGTTCCGGATTTGTACAGCAGATTTACAAGGCTTACGGATATGATCTTCCGCGTGTTGCCGAGGATCAGAGCCAGTATGGAACCAAAATTCCAGTAGAAGACGCACAGCCGGGAGACCTGATCTTCTATGCAAAGAACGGTTATGTATATCATGTTGTGATGTATGCTGGAGATGGAAAGACCATCGAAGCTGCAAATGAAGATGTTGGAATCATTTACGGAACTGTTTATAACAAAGATGCAGTATGGGCAACCCGGATCCTGGACGATCATTATACTGTTGCAGGTGGCGGAATCGGAACAGTCAATGCGACAGAAGAGATGTACGGCGCAGATCTTGGCAATTTTACGATTACATATTACTGTGCATGTGAAATCTGCTGTAACAAAGCAGACGGGATCACAGCAACCGGAACTCCGGTCATTGAGGGACAGACCATTGCGGTGGATCCGAGTGTAATCCCTTACGGAACAAAAGTCATCATCGGCGGACATGTATTTACTGCTGAAGACTGTGGTGGTGCGATCAAGAAAAACCACATTGATGTCTATGTAAACAGCCATGAAGAAGCACTTGCTCTCGGCGTGACGAATGCAGAAGTATATCTGGTTAAATAAAAATTAAGCGAAGGATAATTTGTTCTTTCGGAGTTTATCTAAAGCCATAAAAAAAGGAAAATGTTCTGACGTAAGATATGTCAGGACATTTTCTTTTTTTCATTTTACCAAAATATTTTCCGAAAGAAATTACTCTCTGAGTTTGAAAAATTTTATCAGAAATATTTTTAATGAAATATGGACGGTTTTGTCAAAGAGTAGTAGAATAAAAATGTCGTGTTTCGACTAAAAGGACTGCATTTTACAGAATTTGTAAGAAGGAGCAACAGATTTTGAAATATAGAAATATACAGGTAGCAAAAATGACAGGAGCAAAAATTCTAGCAGGATTACTTGTTTTCGGACTTGCTTTCAGCGCTCCGGCAACAGCTTGGGCGGCAGAGGGCGGTCTTACAGAGGTTACTTCTAATGGATCAGAAAATGGAGAAAAATTACATGCAAAATCCATTGATGGGCGTGATACACTTACAGAAGTATCAGATCTTGTCCTGGAGATGATTCATAATGAAGAAATCAGATACAATGAAGAGACTGGATATCTGGAAGATACCGGTCTGCGTGATGCGGCGAAAACAGGATGGAAGGTTGATCCGATAACAGGGGATGAAGTAGAAGTAATCCCGGCTAACCCGGATGTGCCGGTTACGCCGGAGCAACCGACAGATCCGGTCAATCCGGATACACCACAGCAGCCTTCGGATGGCAATGTGAACAATGAACAGCAGCCTTCGGAAGACCAGACAGAAGACTCAGAAGAAAACAAAGCGCAGGAGCAGGAAAAAAATGCGCAGGATAGCGAACACAAGATGACCAATGAAGAACTGGTCAAGAGACAGCAGATCGTCAGTCTTCCGGAATACGAAGAAGATTTCCGTTTCTGGACAGTTGCGAGAAAATATGCATTTGCAAAGACAAAGATCAGCATACGTGAGGCAATTCCGGAGGATATCAGTGGAGCCGTTGATACTGATCGGACAGAAAGTGATATTCAGGAAGCAACAGCTGATGCTAAAAAACTGTTTCATAAGGAAACTTCTGTAAAGGCGAAGAAATCAAAGACGAAATCTTCTGCGAAAAAGACGAAAACAGCAAAGAAAGTACAGCTTAATACATTTTCTGCCGAGACATTAAAAAACACAGCAGACACTTCGGGAAAGAAGTCATCCTTAAACTCGGATACTGCTACAGCATTGCAGGATGATACTTTAAATGCATCCCCAGCATCCCGGCAGTTGACCGAAAAGGTGCGTTCTGTCGGAGAAATTTCACAGGATGGACTTCTCTACATTCTGAAAGAAGAAAAGAATGGATGGCTGTATGTAGAATCCGGAAAGGTCAGAGGATTTGTAAAAGAATCCGAGCTTTATACCGGAGATGCCGCACAGGTACTGCTGAGTGGATACCAGAAGCAGGCAAAAAAAGCTGCAAAAAAAGCCAAGATTGCATACACTGGAATCGAAGGAACAGCATCCCTTGCAAAAGAAACGGTTCCGGCAAATGAAAATCAGGCATTTACCCATGTACGTGCAACCGTAAATCAGACACTGGCTACGAAAAAATATGCACTGGCAGATGCATCAAAGTCGGATGGAACTGTAGCAATCCAGGAAGAGGCAAATGGACAGTCACGTGTGATCGGAACCATGTCCCAGGGTAATCTGTGTTATATCCTTGCGGATGCAGAGAAAGACTGGATCTATGTGGAGTCCGGGGATGTCCGAGGGTTTGTCTCTAAAGAGGCTGTTCAGACTGGGGATGAAGTAAAAGCGCAGGTAGAAGCAGCAGGCGAAGGTGCTTACCAGACAGCTACAGAACTGATCGCACCGGAAGATAACCGGGCACTTTATTATAGCTATGCTTCTGTAAAGCCGGGAACACCGGGGAATGCGATCCGCCAGGCAATGCTGGATTTTGCCGCACAGTTCATTGGCAATCCTTATGTATGGGGCGGTACAAGCCTGACAGAAGGGGCGGACTGCTCCGGATTTGTACAGCAGATCTATAAGAATTTTGGCTATAATCTGCCAAGAGTAGCCGAAGATCAGAGCCAGTATGGAACCAAGATTCCGGTTGAAGACGCACAGCCGGGGGATTTGATTTTCTATGCAAAAGACGGTTATGTCCATCATGTTGTGATGTATGCAGGAGACGGAAAGACCATCGAAGCTGCAGATGAAGACCAGGGAATCATTTCCGGAACGGTATATATTCCGGAAGCTGTCTGGGCAACCAGAATCCTGGAAGAAAATTATAATCTGGAAGGCAAGGATGTGAACGAACAGAACGCTACAGCCGAACAGTATGGAGACAGTATTGGAGAGTATACCATTGATTATTATTGTTCCTGCGAAACTTGCCGTGCGAAGGCAAGCAAAGTTAAAGCAACCGGAACTCCGATTGTTGAAGGGCAGACCATTGCGGTTGACCCGGATGAGATTCCGTATGGAACAAAGGTGATCATTGACGGACATGTATTTACTGCTGAAGATTACGATACTTCCGGCAAAGAAAAACATATCAGTATCTATGTCAATGAGCATGAGACTGCACAGAAGCTGAATGAGAAGAAGGCAGAAGTACATCTGGTGAAATAAAGACAATCAAAAAAAGAAATATTAAACAAGAAAAACTTCGGATCACTGGCGAAAATCCAGAATATCCGAAGTTTTTTGCATGTCTACACTATTCAGACAAGTCATTCTCCCGGCTAATGTTTGATCTTTTTCAGTTTTTCATTGCCTGCCTGACATTCGGTCGGGGAAATATGATACATTTTCTTAAAAGCACGAAAAAATGAAGAATAGTCTCCAAAACCGGACTGGACAGCAACCGTTTTAAGCGGAACATCCTGCCGGATCAGCGAGACCGCAAGTGCCAGCCGTTTCTTTAAAATATACTGATGACAGGTCGTATTCAGTTGTTTCTGAAAAAATTTGTTCAGACTGCTCTTGCTCATGTGGAAAGTACGCGCCAGATCCTCCACGCCGATTTCTTTCAGAAAATGCTGATCCAGATAGCGGACGATCTGATTGGTCTGATCGGATTCAATCTCAATAAATTCGTTGGAATATTTCAGGGCATAATTGATGATTTTTACCAGAAGACAGGTGGATGCACCACAGGCATAGGTTTCGGAAAGCTCCCCATAAGAAGCATATTCCCGGTAAAAGGTTTCAAATTCTTCCTCAAAATTGCACAGCTTATTGGTAGTATGAAGAAGATGAGGTGTGTCAATATTGAAAACAGATTCCTCAAGAGCCGGAAGCTGGCTTTTCAGATTGGAAATATATGATTTTTCCAGCCATACAGTGATAAAATCATAATAGTTTGCAACAAGATCACTGGAGGTAAAGTAGTGTGGAATATCCGGTGGAATAACCAGAATATCGCCATTTGTAATAAAATGCCGTTTCTGGCCGATGCGGAACAGAAAATCTCCGCTTTTACAAAAGCTGATCTCGTAAAATCCGCTTTTGATCATAGAAAGATCTTCCATCAGATATCCTTTGTGGTGCGTGCATTTTACATGGCGCAGATGACGTTTGCCGGACAGATGCATTTCAGGGCTTTGCTCATATAATTTTTTCATTTATAAACCTTTCATGATGAATAATAATTTAACAAATCTTTTTTAATCATTATACAATACACATTGCAAAAAAGGTAAAAGAAATTGTAAAAAAGTTATATTTTTTGTTATAGATAAAAACAATAAATTGTTAAAAGTTACAAAAATAACGGGAAATCAACGTTTTCTGGAATTATTGATAAATAATAGCAATAAGTACAAAAAGTGATAGAAAAAAGCTATTTGCAAAGAAAAAAATATTTTGGTAGTATTTTTGAAGAGTTGTTAACGAGGGGATACACAGACAGAACAACTTAAGGAAAATACAATGGAGGAAAAAGGAAAATGAAAAGAAGAGCACTCGCATTATTGTGTGCAGGAATTTTAGCAGTCGGTATGCTTGCCGGATGTGGTGGAAGTTCTGACAAGAAAGACAGCAGCGCAAAGACAGAAGACACGAAGAAAGAGGCAAAAAGTGATGGGACTTTTACAGTTGCATTGAATTATATGCCAAATTCACTTCAGCCAAGTGCACAGAGCAGTGATGACTTGGTAAGTGCAATCCGTCCAATCTATGAACCGTTATTTGCTGAGACAAAAGACGGTCTGGAATATTATCTGGCTGATAAGCTTGATATTTCAGAAGATGGTCTTACCTACACACTTCATATTAATGACAAAGCAACATGGAGTGATGGAGAACCGGTTACAGTAAAAGATATCAAATTTACCATTGATTATGGTGCATTGGTTTATGGCGGACCTACATCATTCACCAAGGTAAATGGTGGAGAAGTGCAGATTAACGAGATTGATGATAAGACAATGGAATTTGTACTTCCATCAGTATATGATAACTATGTCAGAACGTTATCTCAGTTCTATCCAATGCCGGCACATGCATTTGATAATGATCCGTCAAAGATTAATGACAGTACATACTTCAAAACACCGGGTATGGCTACATCTGGAGCATATGTAGTAAGCGAAATTAACGAAGATAGTTTTGTTTATACAGCAAGAGATGACTACTACAGAGGAACTCCTTCTGTTAAGAAAGTCGTTATGAAAACAATCGGCAGCGGAAGCACAAAACAGATCGAATTTGAAAATGGCGGAATTGATTATATGCGTGTTACAAGCGCAGAAGACCTGAAGAAATACAAAGAGGAGTCTGATAAATACAATATGTACAGTATATCAGAAGCTCGTCTTAATTACCTTCAGTTAAACCCACACGGACCGGTAATGTCTACATTATCTCAGGATGCAAGAAAAGCAATCTTCCTTGCACTTGACAAAGATGCGATTGTTGATTTTGCATGGGGATCAGATGAACTTGCAGAGCCAGCGAACAGCCTCATCACACCGGACCAGTCTATTTATAATAAAGACTGTAAAGGATATAACTTCAATCTGGAAGAAGCAAAAAAACTTGCAAAATCATCTGGATTGGAAGGAAAAGAACTTACATATATTTACAATTCAGACCGTGCAAATATGGAAGCTGTAGCAACTGTCGTACAGCAGCAGTTAGCTGAAATCGGCGTAACAGTAAATATTGAAAGCTGCGATACTTCTACATTCTTCCCACGTTTCTTTGCAAGCAAAGATAAAGAACTGGCTACAACATGGGATCTTGGTACAAACGGATGGGATTCACAGCGTGGTTCAAACTGTGGACAGGCAATCAGCTACTTTACAAATCGTCTCTGTGATTGTGGATACAGTGATGAAGTTTCAGGGCTTGCTCAGAAAGCCATAGGAACTGCAGATGCGAAAGAAAAACAGGAACTTTGGAATACAATTCAGGACAAAGCTTTGGAAGAATGTTGGGAATACCCACTTACATATACAAACTTTGTTATGGTTTCGCAGAAAAATGTTACTGGTTTAGATGGTTCGTCAGTTGTTCCTGAATTCATTGATTACTTATCTATTCATGTGGATTAAAAATTTACATTAGCTGAAAAGCATACGGAATGTGGCATGCCTTTAAAGTAAAGACAAGCCACATTCTTTCATATATTCGGTTTTACAGAGAGGAATACTTATGTGGAAATATTGTTTAAAAAAGACGGCTCAGGTAGTAATCGTAATGATATTGATTTCCTTTTTTTCATTTGCAATTGTCTATTTTGCACCAGGTGACATATCGGATATGTATGTGAATCCGGAAATGACGGAAGAACAGAAAGCTAATGTGATTGCACAATTGGGGTTGGATAAGAGCATGACAGAGCAGTATTTTGCCTGGGCTAAACGTGCGGTACACGGAGATTTAGGTGTATCCTTATCTAATAAGTCGGCTGTGTGGCCCCAGTTTATGCAGCGTCTTCCGGCAACGATCATACTTATGGGAAGTTCTATGATCTTGTCACTTTTACTTGCAATCCCGCTTGGCTTATGGTCGGGATATAAGAAGAACTCATGGCTTGATAACTTGATAAGTTCGTTAGCGTATATGGGAATGTCCATTCCTTCTTTTTGGTTTGGTATGCTGCTTATTATTGTATTTGCTGCAGTATTAAAGGTATTACCTTCTTCCGGTATGCATACCGTTGGAAATGTATCTGCATTTGATACGTTCCAGCATATGATTCTTCCATGTATTACGCTTAGTATCGGTCATGTTGCGGTTTATATCCGTTATATCCGTGCAAATACCATCGGACAGTTAAGCGAAGAGTATGTGCTTACCGCCGAAGCAAAGGGAGATTCTCAGACGAAAATTTTATTCCGACATGTGTTGAAAAACACGCTGTTGCCTATCATTACATTGATGGGAATGAATCTGGCATCTTTGGTATGTGGATCCTTTATTGTAGAAAGTGTCTTTGGATGGCCGGGAATTGGAACCTTTGCGATGTCTGCGATTGGTTCAAGGGATTATCCGGTAATCATGGCGTATGTTATGCTTTCAGGTTTTCTTTTGGTAGTCGGTAATTTTATTGCAGATTTATTGTATGCCTTTGTTGATCCAAGAATTAAACGGGGAGGTGCATCCGGTGGGAAATAATATAGTAATAACCAATGATTCATTTGCAAAACTGGAAAAAAAGAAAACAGTAGAAGTTTCTGTGGAGAGACAGAGCGTATGGAAAGATATTTGGAAAGAACTAAGGAAAAACAAAGTTGCTATGGTAAGTGTCGTACTTCTTGCCATTCTCATCATTGCTGTTCTTTTGGCACCTCTTAGTCCTTACGATCCTTATAAGTTAGATGCCTCTCAAAAACTGCAGGGTATTTCATCCAGTCACTGGTTTGGCACAGATGAGTACGGAAGAGATTATTTTACCAGAACCTTATATGGTGGAAGAGTTTCTTTGCTGGTGGGATTCATGTCTATGATCATGACGGTTGTAATCGGAACATCATTAGGTGTATTCTCCGGTTATGTCGGAGGAAAAGTGGATATGTTTTTGATGAGTTTCACAGATATTTTCCTTGCTCTTCCGAGTATGCTGTTAATGGTTATTTTAAATACCTTTTTAAAGCCTGGTTTACCGACTCTGATCGTTGTATTGAGTCTGTTTTCCTGGGCATCCGTTGCAAGAATTACGAGAGCGGAGACAATGTCATTAAAGGAACGAGATTTTGTGGTGGCTACACAGAATCTGGGGGCATCAAACTTCCGCGTGATCGTTAAACATATTATCCCTAATATTTTAGGACCGGTTATTGTTGCTGCAAGCTTGAGTGTGGCAAATGCAATTCTGATGGAATCTTCTTTGAGCTTCCTGGGATTAGGTGTGCAGATTCCACGTGCATCCTGGGGAAGTATGCTTCAGGGGGCACAGGCGCATATTTTGGATTACCCCTTATTGGCGGTATATCCGGGTGTAATGATCCTAATTACAGTTTTGAGCTTTAATTTACTGGGAGATATTCTGAGAAACGCATTAGAACCTAAAATTGTAGAATAGCAAAATAGGCAGTAACCACCTTAGGGAAAGGGATAAAAAATGAATAATTTATTAGAAATGAAACATGTGGCTGTGAATTTTGCTGCATATGGAGGCACTGTGCAGGCGGTGCGGGATATATCGTTTTCTATTGAAGAAGGACAGACGGTTGCACTGGTAGGTGAATCGGGCTGTGGAAAATCGATTACAGCGAAAACTATTATGGGGCTTGTAAAAAAGCCGGGGAAAGTAATGGAAGGAAGCCAGATCATATTTGAAGGTACAGATATCGCAAGATATTCTTCTAAGGAGTGGAAAAAATTCCGTGGCAAAGAATGTTCTATGATTTTTCAGGATGCACTTGTTTCTTTAAATCCGACCATGAAAATCGGAAAGCAGATCATGGAAAGTCTTGACAATCATGCCGTAACGACTTCTAAAGAAGAAAAAAAGAAAAAAGTAATCGATATGCTGAAGTTAACAGGCATTGCAGATGCTGAAAAATGTCTTGAAAAGTATCCGCATGAGTTATCTGGTGGAATGCGGCAGAGGATTATGATCGCAATTGCATTGATTTCTCATCCGAAATTGTTGATTGCTGATGAACCAACCACATCTTTGGATGTAACGATCCAGGCGCAGATTCTGGCTGAAATGAAAGCCCTGCAGAAAAAACTGAATATGGCAATTCTGCTGATTACGCATGATTTGGGAATTGTGGCGGATGTGGCTGATAAAATTGTAGTTATGTACGCCGGGAAAATTGTAGAAGAGGGTATGGTCAGAGAGATTTTCTATCATCCGGTTCATCCATATACAAAAGCCCTTTTAAATTCCGTTCCACGACTGGACAGAGATGGAAAAGAAATGCTTTGTACCATAGAAGGAAACATTCCGGATATGACAAATCCGCCGAAGGGATGTGCATTTTGTGAAAGATGTCCGCATGCCATGAATATTTGTGCACAGTATATGCCGGAGGAAAAAACGGTATCTTCCAGTCACAGGGCATCTTGCTGGATGATGGATGAACGTGCCGCAAAGGGAGGTGTTGCACATGCCTAGCCAAAAGAAAATCTTAGAAGTTAAAAATTTGAAAAAATATTTTCCGGCTGCTCAAAAACAACAGTTAAAGGCTGTTGATAATGTGTCATTTGATATTTACGAAGGTGAGACTCTGGGAATTGTTGGTGAATCCGGATGCGGAAAAACAACCTGTGGAAAAACCTGTCTTGGAATGTATCCGGTAACAGATGGAGAGGTTCTGTTTCACGGAAAAAACATTCATACCATGTCAAAGAAAGAACGGTTTGCATTTACAAAACGTGTGCAAATGATTTTTCAAGATCCGTATGCTTCTCTTGACCCTCACCAGAAGGTTTATGATATAATAGCAGAAGGAATCCAGATTCATGGGATGGCGAAAAACAAAACAGAAGAAAAGAAGATGGTAGCGGAACTACTTGAGATGGTTGGATTGAATGCAGAGCATGCATCGAGAAATGTCCACGAGTTTTCAGGTGGGCAGCGTCAGAGGATTGGAATTGCCAGAGCACTTTCCGTTAATCCAGAATTCTTGTTTTGTGATGAACCTATTTCAGCATTAGATGTTTCGATACAGGCACAGATTATAAATCTGCTTATGAAATTACAGAAAGAAAAAAATCTGACCATGTTGTTTATTGCACATGACCTGTCTATTGTAAAACATATATCAGATCGTATAGGGGTAATGTACTTGGGGAAAATGGTAGAACTTACAGAATCCTCTAAGTTATATGTTGATCCAAAACATCCTTATACGAGAGCTCTTTTATCAGCGGTTCCGATTGCGGATCCTGAGGCATCAGCACAAAAAGAGCGTATTATGTTAAAAGGCGATGTCCCAAGTCCGGTGAATCCACCAGTTGGATGCAGATTTGCAGGACGCTGTGAAAACTGTATGGAGATCTGCCGTAAGGAAGAACCTCAGATGATAGAGATTGTTCCGGGACATTATGTGGCATGTCACCTGTATGATGAGATACCAGGGTCAAAAGGTCAGAAAGACGATGCAAGCTTGCTTGCAAGAGTGCAAAGCACGTAGCAATCTGGTATCAAAGGGGTTAAAATACCTTTTGACTACAATATCATGATGACTAAAAGAAAAAAATGTATGTAACAGAGGAGAAAGAAAAATGAAGTACGATTTTACAAGTATTATTGACCGTAAAGGAAAAGATGCCCTTGCAGTGGATATCCTTCCAAATATGCTTGGACCGGGGAACAAAGTAGAAGTAAGAGAAGGAATGGATTATATTCCGATGTGGATTGCGGATATGAATTTCCCGGCGCTCCCGAAGATTACTGAAGCGATCATCGAAAGAGCTAAACATCCGACCTATGGATATTTTATTACCAGAGATGAGTATTACAACAGCATCATCAAGTGGCATGAAGAACGGAATCATGTGACCGGACTGAAAAAAGAACATATCGGTTATGAGAATGGAGTTTTAGGCGGCGTGGCAAGTGCACTTCACGCGGTCTGCTCACAGGGTGACAATGTCCTTGTCCATGCACCGACTTATATTGGATTTACCGGCACACTGAACAACAATGGCTACCATATCATTCACAGCCCGCTGAAAAAGGATGAAGAAGGCATCTGGCGGATGGACTTTGAGGATATGGAAGAGAAGATCGTGAAAAACAAGATCCATGCAGCTGTTTTCTGTTCACCGCACAATCCGACCGGCCGTGTATGGGAGCGCTGGGAAATCGAGAAAGCAATGGAAATTTATAAAAAATACGATGTGACCGTCATTTCCGATGAAATCTGGTCCGACATTATTTTATATGGAAACGAGCATATCCCAACCCAGTCTGTATCTGAAGATGCAAAAAACAGAACGGTTGCTTTATACGCACCGTCAAAGACCTTCAACCTTGCCGGACTGATCGGAAGCTATCATATTATATACAACAAACGCCTGAAAGACAGAGTGTTAAAAGAGTCTTCCCTCTGCCATTACAATTCGATGAATGTGCTGTCCATGCATGCACTAATGGGTGCGTATACACCGGAAGGACGGGAATGGGTTGGCGAGCTTCGGGAAGTGATCGGGGAAAATGTCGCTTATGCATGTGATTATATCGACAAACATTTTGAAGGTGTTTCCGTAACCAGACCGCAGGGAACCTATATGCTGTTTGTTAACTGTGAAGAATGGTGCAAGGCACATGATAAGAGCCTGGAAGACGTTCTGAAGATGGGATATGAAGCAGGTGTGTTCTGGCAGAACGGAAAGCCATTCCATGGTGAATGGTATATTCGTATGAACCTTGCACTGCCGACATCCAGAGTGAAAGAAGCATTTGACCGTCTGGATAAATATGTATTCAATGCTTAAAATGCATACAATAAAGGAGGAAAATAAAAATGGAATTAGTAAAAGAGCTGCCGGAGATTTTTGAAGAATTTGCAGAGCAGAGACAGAGATCTTTCCTGGTAATGAAAGAAGTAAAGGACAAAGGAATTCCGGTTGTAGGTGCGTACTGTACCTACTTCCCACAGGAAATCGCAATGGCTATGGGAGCAGTTACCGTAGGACTTTGCTCTACATCCGATGAAACGATCCCGATCGCAGAAAAGGATCTGCCGAAGAATCTGTGCCCGATGGTAAAGGCAAGTTACGGTTTTGCCGTATCTGACAAATGTCCATTCTTCTATTTCTCAGACGTGGTAGTCGGAGAGACAACCTGTGATGGAAAGAAAAAGATGTACGAACTGATGAAAGAATTCAAAAATGTCTATATCATGGAACTTCCAAACTCACAGAGAGAAGATTCCCTGGAACTGTGGACAAAAGAGATTATCCGTTTCAAAGAATATCTGGAAAAGACATTTAATGTAGAGATCACAGAAGAAAAAGTGCGCCATGCTGTTCATGTATCCAACCAGGGACGCATTGCACTGAAGAAATTCTACGAAGTTATGAAAAATGATCCGGCTCCGATGAACGGTTCCCAGCTGTTCGGCGTTCTCTATGGAAGCCAGTTCAAATTCGACAAAGAAAAGATGCCGGCAGAAATTGATGCCCTTCGTGAAAAGCTGATGAAAGAATACGAAGAAGGTGAAAAACCAGAGAGAAAGAAACGTATCCTTTTAACCGGATGTCCAAGCAGCGGTGCACCGATGAAGGTTGTAAAAGCCATCGAAGAACACGGTGGAAATGTTGTAGTCTATGAAAACTGTGGAGGTGCAAAATCTGTTGACCGTCTCATCGATGAAGATGCAGAGGACATCTACAAAGCAATTGCAGAGAGATATCTTGCAATCGGATGTTCCGTTATGACACCAGATAACAACCGTATCGAACTGATGGGAAGACTCCTTGAAGAGTATAATATCGAGGGTGTAGTAGAAATGACACTTCAGGCATGTCATACTTACAATATTGAGGCAAAGAGCATTGAGAAATTTGTTAAATCCAAAGGACTTCCGTATATCCATGTAGAGACTGATTATTCTCGGGCAGATATCGGACAGCTGGATACACGAATTGCTGCATTTTTGGAGATGATCTAGGATTTAGAATGTATCAAATTTAAAAGAATATGTCCCGGTATTCTGAAAAAGTGGATGGGATTCTAACAGATTTATGTTATAATAGGAATTAACAGGCAGGGAACAGGCATCAGTCTGTTCCCTGTGTATATTTACAGGTATATGGAGAATATGCCGGAATTTTTTCAGAGAGCAGCTAAGACTGAGGCGAAGCCTTTGAAAAAATTTTACCAGATTGAATAAAATAAGAGAGGTATTGAATATGACAATCGAAGAACGCGCAGCAAAAGCTGCAGATTTAAAAGCTGCCGGAGCATGCAACTGTTCCCAGGCAGTGGTAAAAGTATTTGAAGATAAGCTTTCATTGGACGATGAGACACTGATGAAATTAACCGCAGGCTATGCAGCTGGAATGGGATGTCTGGAAGCAACCTGCGGGGCACTCATTGGAGCTGTGATGACCGCCGGAGTCCTGACAGACGGAGCTGGAACGCCTCGTTATTCCAAAGAAATCCTTGCAAAGTTTCAGCAAAAATGCGGAGCAACGATCTGTAGGGAGTTGAAGGGCGTCGGCACAGGAAAGGTACTCTGTGAATGTCCGGAATGCGTAAGAAATGCGGTGCTTGCACTAGGAGAAGTAATGGGGATTGAATAAATAAAACGATACGAATACGGAACACATCCACATTTGTGCTATACTTAAGCTAACAAAGTGTTTAGGACATGGTTTCATAGCTTCAAGAAAGTAATGGTTTTAAAATACAGGCTGAACTGACAACAGACTAAGAAGACTATTCCAAAACCAAAGGCGCCGGCTTCCGATGCAAAGGATAAAGTTCCGGAGACGGGAGATAGCAGTTCTATGACATTGTATCTGGTTCTGATGGGGATTACAGCAATGTCAGGAGCACTGGTATTAAGAAGAAAAAGTAAATAACAAAAGGGCGTATCGGTGCGGATATCAAGAGATTTTATTTCTCCCTCTCAGGTATAATACATCTTGGAGGGGGAATTTTATAACCAGATAAGTATGATTCTAAGATTAGTCATGTTTTTAAATGTGTTCTTGTATTATGCGGAATTGATTCAGAAAAATATCATTGTCAGGACTTTGATATGGCTAAAATGGTTGATTTTCTCACTTAAACAAGCTACTATTAAAAGTAATTGTCTTAATAAAATACTCGTTTCAAAATTATCGCTTACAGTATTATACGATATGATAAAGTATCGTTGTGGTCGCATTCTGCGGAAATCATTCTATCCGAAAGGCTGAAGCTGTACAGTTTCAACCACTTCATGCTTTGCTTCAGATACTTTTTTGACATGAGGTTCTACTTCATAATTTTCCTTTCCTTTGATATTAAGTACACCTGTCATCATGTATGACAGTGACTCGTTTATGGAAGGATATAATTTCTTTCCTTTGTGTTTGGGATCCGGCACACCCAGTACGCACAATATTAAAGCAGCCTCATTCTCATTGATTCCTTTCATACCCATAATATTTTCCTCCTGTTATATATTGATTTCAAATAATATGGAAGAAAAAATTATTTTTATTTCTTTTTAAGGAATAAAAATACTATCCCGGTGGCAAGAAAAATAGCTGCTGCGATTCCGTAAAGCGAGAATTCTGAGGATTTTTCTTTGACAACTGGAGCCTTTTTTTGGATTCTTTCGTGGATTTTTCTTTTTTTTCAACAGAACGTGTTTTTTCTTGCGCTGTTTTTGTGTCAGTATCATTTTTGGATGGACGGATTTTCGTTTTTTTTTGCTCCGAAGCATCTGCCACCTGTATTTCCTGTGTATCCAATACCTGATAAAATATATGATGCTTCCGATTGCGATTTTCTTTATTTTGTGCGTGCCGATATGCGCGATGGGCGGGGGATTTATTTACAGCGTCTGGTTTCTTGTAATTGCGGCTGTGTGCCTAATTGTGCGCAGATATGGAATGAAAATGATGCATGTGATCATTTACTGGGATAATGGTATGGTTTTTTATGACAAAGATGGAAATGAAATTGTGCAGCTGCCACGGCAGGCAATTGAGCAGATGTCAGGGAATAACAGGAAAATTACAATTCCATGGAATGGCGTAGAATACAAGATTGTCAGAAACCCGTTTGATAATGAAAAAGAGGTACAGGAAATGCTTGCATTTTATGGAAAAGACAGGTAATTTACTCTAGTACAGCACAAAATCACCGGCGTGTTATGAATCATAAATACGCCGGTGAAATATTCCCTTTATTTACTCAGCAGAGAACTGATCTTTTCCCACAGAGCACAACGGACATTCAAAATCCTCCGGGACATCTTCCCATTTTGTGCCAGGTGCGATACCGCATTCCGGGTATCCCTGTTCTTCATCATATTCCCATCCGCAAACGTCACATACATATTTCATAATTTTGATCTCCTTTTAAAATAGCTTGTCATATCTAGTAATCATTCAGGGTAATTATTCAAAAATCGGTTCGAAATCGCTGGCATCATGTCCGCATACAGGACAGATGAAATCTGCCGGCAGGTCACTGCCCTCATATACATAGTTACAGATCTTGCATCTCCATCCGACGATTTTCTTATCCTGAGGTACATCATTTTTCTTTGGCTTTACATGATTCTGGTAATCTGCATAAGTAAGCGGTGGATTGTCGCTTAAAAGCTTTGCATCTACAACTTCCCCTCCTAAAATAAATATCCGATAATAATTACTAATATTATTGTATGCTATTTAGAGATAGTTATCAAGCAAATTAAAGAAATGAGCAACTATTGTTGGAAAATACCACTTATAGATACTACGGATAAAACATTTTAAATATAGAAATTAAAAATGTTAATTAAATAACAATATTATTGACGCTTGGCCAGTTAGATGTTAAGATCAAATTGTAGTTAGAAATGACAGATGCTGTAAAACAGATGTCGTTTTTTTATGTCAGAAAACGATTTGATGACCGGCCGACAATGTGATTTCCTTGATATGCATGAAATCGTTAGCAAATCTGATGATACAAAATAATCTGAGGAGGAACATGAAAATGAAATTCAAGAGACTTTTGACATCGGCACTTGCGGTTATAATGTCTGTGTCAATGTTGGCAGGATGCGGGGGAACATCGGATTCTGCAAAGAAGGAGGAAACAAAAGCAACCAGTGAGGATACCCAGGTATTGAATCTTAGTGCAAATTATTTCGGGAATAATTTCGATGTGCAGGATATGGGATGGCGCTGGATGATGGCTGCGTGTTATTCGGGACTTTATCGCAATGTTGCTGATGAATCCGGAGAGCATTTCGAATTAGAAGGTGCTGAAAAAGTAGATGTTTCAGATGACGGAACAGAATATACTTTCCATCTGAGAAAAGATGCAAAATGGTCTGACGGCGAACCGGTTACAGCACATGATTATGAATATGGATGGAAACGTCTGTTAAATCCAGAGTATGCTTATGGAAATGCATACGGCCTTTACAATGTAGTCGGTGCAAAGGAATACAATACTGGTGAAGGAACAGCTGATGATGTGCAGGCTTATGCAGAAGATGATTATACTTTCAAAGTTAAATTACTGGCAGAGGATCCGACATTTATTTCAAAACTTGTATCTACACCACTTTATCCGACCAGAGAAGATCTTGCAGAAGCAGCAGGAGATGACTGGGGAAAAGATTGGACACTGAATGTATATAATGGTCCTTTCTGTATGACAGAGCTTGTAGAAGATAACAAGATGGTTTGGACAAAGAATGAATATTACTGGAATAAAGACAATACCAAATTGGATTCCATCAACTGGTTCTTTGTAGCAGAAGGTTCTACTGCAGCAACCATGTTTGAAAATGACGAAATCGATATTCTTCAGACAACAGGTGATTATTCAAAAAAATATAAAGAAAAAGCAGCTGCAGGTGAAATTAAGATGATCGCTGCAGATTATCCGGGAACTACTTATTTGGGATACGAATTCAAAGATGGTGGAAAATCAAAACTGATGAAAAATCAGAAGATCAGAGAAGCGTTAACCTACAGCATTGACCGTGAAGAGATGATCGAAACAGCATTCGGACAGTACAAACCGGCTTACGGTCTGATTCCGCCGGCACTTAGTGTTGGAGGAGAATCTTTCCGTAAATCAGTAGAAGAACCGCTCCTGAAACCATATGAAGAATATGATGGTGACAGTGAAAAATTACAGGAATTGTTCAAAGAAGGTTTAAAAGAACTGAACATGGATACAGACCTCTCAAAGGTTACAATCACATTCCTTTCTTTTGATTCAACAGCAGAAGATGCTACCATGAGAGAGTATCTTCAGCAGACATGGCAGCAGAAACTTGGAATTACCGTTGAGCTGAATGCAATGAACGATTACACTTTATTTGCAGCAGAACAGGAAGCCGGAAATTACGATGTATATCAGAATTACTGTGCATGCGATAATGATGATCCGTATTTCCTGCTTGAAACATTCTATGCACATTCCCTTGATATGTTTGCAGGTTGCTACAACAATCCGGAATTTGATGCTGCAATTGATAAATCCAAAAAAGCAACTGATGATGAAGGACGTTTGGAAGCTTATAAAGAAGCTGAACAGATTTTGATTGATGACAGTGCATTTATTCCTGTATACTATACGACGAAGGAATATTTCCTGAAACCTTGGGTAAAAGATTTCCGCTGGTCTTCTTATGGAGCAAGCATGGAATTCTACATTACTTATATTGAAGGAAGAAATAAGTAAATCAGAGATTAAAAATAAGAACAAGGCTTTCGTAGGTACGGGAGCCTTGTTTCTGAATATGGAGAAATATTTATGCTGAAATATACCTTGCGTCGTTTTGTGGAAATGCTTTTTACACTGTTTCTGATTGCGACGGCAACATTTTTTATGTTAGAAGCGATTCCGGGGAATCCGCTGAGCGAACGCGCAGACAGAATGCCTAAGCAGGCAAGAGAGGCTCTCTATGCAAAATACGGTCTGGATCGTCCGGTGATGGAGCGTTATGTAAAGCAGATGACGAATATGATGAAAGGCGATTTTGGAGAATCCATCGTATATGCAGGTCAAACGGTCGGAAAACTCATCCGTACGAGGCTTCCCGTATCAGCAAGACTTGGATTACAGCAAATGCTTCTTGGCGTTACAGTTGGGCTTTTGCTCGGTATTTTGGCGGCAATGAAGCTGGGCACGGTGGCGGACTATCTGGTTGTCGGTCTGACGGTCTTTTTGATCTCGGTTCCGCATCTGGTATTCGGACTTCTTTTGCAAAAGATATTTGCCGGAACACTAGGGTGGTTTCCGATCATCGGGTGGCCGGAAGGAAAGGATTTATGGATAGGCGGATGGAAGTATACAGTTCTTCCGACGTTAACAGGCTGCTTTGGTTATATTGCGGTCTATGCCAGATTAATCAAAACATCGATGCTGGATGTTGTTAATCAGGAATATATTTTGACTGCGGAATCAAAAGGACTGAGTAAGGGTGCAATCATTCGAAGACATATTCTGCGGAATTCATTTATTCCTGTTATGACACAGCTTCCGCTGACGATTGCGATGTGTATTACCGGATCTTTTTTTATTGAAAATATCTTTTCGATTCCGGGAATCGGGCAGTATTATGTTACGGCAGTGAATAATCAGGATTTGCCAATCGTTCTTGGAGAAACAGTTCTGCTTGCGGTGCTGTATATTATTGTTCTGTTTCTGACTGATATTTTATATGTCGCAGTAGATCCACGGATTCAGCTGCCTGATCATAAGAAACGCTAGGAAAAGGGGGAAGAAACGTGTCTAAATTTGAAATCATCGGATATGAAGAAGGTATGGAGTTTAACGAACGTCCCACGATTTCTTACTGGCAGGATACATGGAGAAGTCTTCAGAAAAATCAGGTTGCCATGGGGGCTCTTCTGGTGCTTATTCTTCTTACGATTATGGCAATTATCGGTCCAAATCTTCGAGGGTATGATTATATCAATATGGACATTGCCCAAAAGAACAAAAGCTGCAGTGCAACGTACTGGTTTGGAACGGATCGACTGGGAAGGGATCTTTTTTCAAGAGTCTGGGCCGGTGCCAGAGTTTCGATGATCATAGCGTTAGTTGCAACTACCCTAAAGCTTTTTATGGGTACTTTTTATGGCGCGATGATGGCGCATTTTGGAGGCTGGGTAGATGATGCTCTGATGCGGATCATAGAAGTAATCGATTCTCTTCCGAGTCTGCTTTTGACGATTCTAATTATGATGGTGCTTGGAAAAAATTTATTTTCTCTGCTAGTGGCCCTCAGTATCACAGCCTGGTGTAATACTGCGAGACAGGCAAGAGGAATGATCAAGCAATTAAAGGAAGCAGAGTATGTAAGTGCTGCCGAAGCACTTGGAGCCGGTCCCCTTCGGATTATTTTGAAACATTATATCCCCAATATGCTGGGAATATTGCTGTTGGATGCTTCTACTTCTATTCCTTCCTTTATCTTTATGGAAGCAGGCTTAAGTTTCCTTGGAATTGGTCTGATCCCTCCAGAAATCAGCCTTGGAGTGCTGATATCCCAAGGACAGCAGGCTATGGATTTTTATCCGACGCAGTTGTTTTTTCCATGTGTGGTTTTGTGTATTATTGTGATGGCGTTTAATCTTTTGGGGGACGGGCTTCGGGATGCGCTTGATCCAAGACTTCGTAATTAAATGCAGGGTTCTAAGAGGAGAAATATATGAATGAGAAAAATCCAATGCTTGTAGTTGAAGATCTTCGTGTGTCCTATCATACCTATGCAGGAGAAGTAAAAGCGGTAAGAGGTGTTTCTTTTGCTATCAAAGAAGGGGAAGCACTTGCGATCGTTGGTGAGTCCGGGTGCGGAAAAACGGTTACGGCTAAAGCAATCATGGGACTTATCAAAAAGCCGCAAGGTGAGATTAAGGAAAACAGTAAAATTTTATATCGCGGAGAAAACATTCTAACCTACAATCAAAAACAGTGGCAGGCGTATAAGGGGGGAGAGTGTGCGATCATTTTCCAGGATGCTTTAGTAGCATTAAATCCAACGATGCGTGTTGGAAGGCAGATCATGGAAAATTTGATGGTTCATAAGCGCATGAATCGTAAGATGGCAGAAAAAGAAGCTGTCGAAATACTCCGAAAGGTAGGGATTCCGGAACCGGAAAAACGTGCGAAACAGTATCCGCACCAATTTTCGGGAGGTATGCGTCAGAGGGTGATGATCGCAATCGCATTTGCATGTGATCCGAAGATTCTGATCTGTGACGAACCAACGACCGCACTGGATGTGACCATTCAAAGTCAGATCCTGGATTTGATCAAAGAATTGCAAAAGGAGCACAAAACAACGGTAATTATGATTACACATGACCTGGGGATTGTGGCAAATATTGCACAGGAAATAGCGGTAATGTATGCTGGTGTAATTGTGGAAAAAGGAAGCAGCCGGGATGTTTTCTATCATCCGCGACACCCGTATACCTGGGCTTTGATTGAATCGGTACCGCATTTTAATTTGAAAAATAAAGAGGCTCTGGCATCGATTCCGGGAAATCCTCCGGATTTATTAAATCCACCAACGGGCTGTCCGTTTTCTACCAGATGTAAATATTGTATGCAGATTTGTAAAGAGAGGATGCCGGAGCGTTTCGAATTTGAAAATGGGCATACTGCAGCCTGCTGGCTTCATCATCCTCTGGCACCGAAAGTGATGATGCCGGATTATAAAAATGAATAAGTAGGAAATCTATGCCAGAAATGAAAGGGAAATATAGATGATAAAACAGGAAGAAATTAAAAAGAAAAGCAGATGTTTTGGAAGAGATATTGGAAAGATGCTATGCATCGGAGCCGGCACAGGAGTGGTTACTTTCATTTTACTGTTTCTATGTGGAACTTTATTTGGTGGAGGATTTTCAAATGGTCTGGAAATGGCAAAGAACGGTTTGTTTTTGATTGTGGCACTTTTGTTGTTTGTAGTAGCAGGAATGGTTATGGGAAAAGGAAAAAAGAAAGAACCGGAGTTTAAGGATGCCGGATGGAGAAAACACTTTTCGGTAATCGGACTGAAAACGGCGGTGATGATCCTTGGGCTTGCTTTTCTTTTGCTGGGTACGGTATTAGATTATATTCTGATAAACGATTAAAGATAAAATTTAGTTATTGATAAAAAATGCCAGGTTTTCTCCCTGCGCCGCATTTAGCGCAGGAAGAGTCTCAGCATTTTTTCTTTTATCAAACTGTATTTCTGGTAGCGGATCGGGAGATCCATCCAGGTTTTTTTGTCTACGATGCTTCTTATATGGCTGAAGCAATGGAAGTCTTCTTTTCCATGATAACAGCCCATTCCGCTTTCACCGACTCCTCCGAAAGGCATCTCGCTGGAAGCTAAATGTCCTTGAATTATGTGATATAAATCCTGATGATTATTGCTGGTATGACTTACGGCACACATATGCCACATTATTGAAAAAGAATATTAATAATTTAAAAGTAATCTCTAAATTATTAGGACATTCAACTGTAGATATGACTGAAGACGTTTATATTGACGATCAAAGAGATATAATTGATACAAGCAGCATTATGACAAAATATGTCGATTCACTATATGACAAAATTCATATGAGCGATAAAAGTGAAGAACTTGATATGTCAAAAATAAGTGATGCCTTTCTAAAAATAAGATAGTGTCCGTAAATATAATTATATAATCGTGTGTTGTATCATATGGTCTTACATGGTAACAGAACTATAGTTTTTGTTGCAAAATGCCATAAAACAAGCATTATTTTAATTTTTAATTTTTTAAATTATTTCAGATTTTCCCACAATGAAAGGGAATACTGCAAAACATATACGGTTTGCAATGTGTTTTCCAGGACATTGTTTTGTTGTTTATTGACTAGATTCGTAATTATGTATAAAATACATTTTAATGAATAATTATTCAATGTATATGTCATATCATTGCGTAACAGGCAACAAAAATCTTATAAAAGATCAAACTGTTACATATAATCTCATACAGTCTTTTACAGTACAGAAACTACACTTTCTGTTACTTAATAGCAAAAACAGGCTGTTTTCACCTCATTTATTTTGCAATTTTCTGAAATAAATGGTATAGTTGTAAAGTTAAAAAATTGTAAATATTGCTTGTATTTACGGCGTGAATCGTTATAGAATTAAGAGCAAAAGAACTAAAAACGGAGGAAAAATGAGGAAATTAGCATTAGATGATGATATTTTACTGAATATAGAGAAACCTGCCCGCTACATTGGCCATGAAGTCAATTCGGTCATGAAGGACAAAAAAGCGGTGGAAATCCGCTTTGCAATGTGTTTCCCGGAGGTATATGAGGTTGGTATGTCCCATCTGGGGATCCAGATTCTGTACGATATGTTCAATCGCCGGGAGGATACCTGGTGTGAGAGAGTATACTCTCCGTGGATCGATCTGGATAAGATCATGCGCGAAAAACATATTCCACTTTTTACCCTGGAATCTCAGGATCCGGTGAAGGAGTTTGATTTTCTTGGCATCACATTACAGTTTGAGATGTGTTACACCAATGTACTGCAGGTGCTGGATTTATCCGGTATTCCACTTCACAGTGAATACAGAACTTTAGAAGATCCATTTGTCATTGGTGGTGGACCATGTGTTTACAATACAGAGCCACTGGCTGAATTTTTCGATATGTTCTATATCGGAGAGGGCGAAGTGGTTTATGATGAACTTCTGGAAGCATACAAAAAGTGGAAGAGAGCCGGAAAAAGCCGAAAAGAATTTCTGGAAATGGCAGCAGAGATTGAGGGAATTTACGTTCCTTCTTTTTATGATGTCACTTACAAAGAAGACGGCACAATCGAATCTTTCCTGCCAAACAATCCGCATGCAAAGGAAAAAATCAAACGAGTAGTTGCAGCAGATATGAGCCAGACAACTTATCCGTTAAAGCCGGTTGTTCCGTTTATCAAGGTTACACAGGACAGAGCCGTTCTGGAAATCCAGCGTGGCTGTATCCGTGGATGTCGTTTCTGTCAGGCGGGAATGGTTTACCGTCCGACACGTCCGCGTGATATCAACATGCTCAAAGAGACGGCACGTGCAATGCTGAAAAATACGGGACATGAAGAGATCACCTTAAGTTCTTTAAGTTCCAGTGATTACAACGAACTGGAAGAGATCGTCACCTTCCTGATCGATGAGTTCCACACACAGGGCGTCAACATTTCCCTGCCGTCCCTTCGTATCGATGCATTTTCTTTGGATGTTATGAGCAAGGTGCAGGATGTGCGTAAGAGCAGTCTGACCTTCGCCCCGGAAGCCGGAACACAGAGGATGCGTAATGTAATCAACAAAGGTCTGACGGAAGACGACATTTTAAATGGTGCAGGACAGGCTTTTGAAGGTGGATGGACGAAGGTCAAGCTCTATTTCATGCTTGGACTTCCGACCGAAACCCAGGAAGATATGGAAGGAATTGCTGTTCTTGCAGATAAAGTAGCACGCCGGTATTATGAAATTCCGAAGGATCAGAGAAATGGAAAATGTCAGATCACGGCAAGTAGTTCCTTCTTTGTACCGAAACCATTTTCACCGCTTCAGTGGGCGACCATGCAGCCGATGGAAGAATATATCCGCCGTGCAGGAATTGTACAGGAAGCATTCCGCAACCAGCTGAACCGCAAGAGTCTGCGCTACAACTGGCATACCGCCGAAGTAACCGTTCTGGAAGGCGTCTTTGCCCGCGGTGACCGGAAGGTCGGAAAGGTTCTGGAAGAGGCTTACCGTCTTGGCTGTATTTACGATGCGTGGGATGAGTATTTTGATTATGATAAATGGCTGCAGGCCTTTGAAAATACAGGTGTAGACATGGATTTCTATAATCTCAGAAAGCGTGAATTAGATGAAATCTTCCCATGGGATTTCATCAATTGTGGCGTGACAAAATCTTTCCTTATAAGAGAATGGAAGAATGCAATGGAAGGGAATGTAACCCCGAACTGCCGTGCAAAATGTTCCGGCTGTGGGGCAGCAAGTTACGGAGGAGGTGTCTGCTTTGAAGGCAAGAATTAAATTTCGGAAAAATGGAGTGATGAAGTTCATCGGACACCTGGATATCATGCGGTATTTCCAGAAAGCGATTCGCCGTGCCGAGATTCCGATCGCATTTACCAGTGGTTACAGCCCGCATATGATCATGTCTTTCGCTAATCCACTTGGCGTAGGGCTTACCAGTGACGGGGAATATTTTGATATCGAATTGACCGAGTCAATCGCCAGCAAAGAAGCGGTCAGACGGCTGAATGAACAGATGGTAGACGGCATGGAGATCGTCAGCTTTGTGCAGATCCCGGATGATAAGAAAAGCAAAGGAATGTCAATCGTAGCAGGTGCCGACTATTTATCTTCGGTAAAAAATGGCAGCCTGCCGGAAGATCTTGCTGAAAAGCTGGAAGCTTTTTATGCGCAGAATGAAATCTGTGTGGTCAAAAAGACGAAAAAGAGTGAAAAAGAAGTGGACATTCGTCCGATGATCTACAAGCTGGAATGCCGGGACGGAAAGATTTATATGCGTGTGGCAGCAGGAAGTGTCCAGAACTTAAAGCCGGAGCTGGTCACAGAAGCGTTTGTCCGCTATCTTGGTATGGATGCGGAGGAAGTGACCTTTACCCACCACAGACTGGAAACTTTTGCGGAATCCGAAGACACGGAGGGCAAGATGATTCTGGTTCCACTGGATGCGCTTGGAACGGAGATTGTATAGATGGAACGAAAAGTACTCCTTACGGAATGCATGAACCGCCGGGTGCTTGCACTTTTAGAGGATGAGAAAGTAACGGAATTTCACTTTGGCAGTAGCGGAGAAAAAAAGAGCTGCCGCCTGGGTGAAATTTATGTCGGAAGAGTACGGAAAATCCTTCCGAATATCGGTGGCGCATTTGTTGAAATTGCCAATGGTGAGCAATGCTATTTTGCGCTGGATGGAAAATATACCTCGGTTTTCACCAATAAGATTGGAAAGAAGCCACTTGTGATCGGTGATGAGCTTCTGGTTCAGGTGGAGAAAGAAGCAGTGAAAACCAAGCAGCCTGTCGTGACCGGGAACTTAAATTTCACCGGGCAGTATGTAGTACTGACTTCCGGCAATCGTACCATTGGTGTATCCGGTAAAATTCACGGTGCCCGGAAAGAAGAACTGCAAAAGCTGGGACAGGACTATATAGACTGTGATTTCGGATTGATTTTCCGGACAAATTGTGTGGAAGCAGAAGAAACACAGATCCGTGCCGAAATTGACAAACTGGCAGAGAACTATCACAGAATCGTAGAATATGGCAAGATGCGGACCTGCTTCAGCTGTCTGCAAAGTGCACCGGATCCGTGCGTACAGGCACTCCGGGATATTTACAAAAAAGATTTGACGGAAATTATTGTAGAGGAAACGGTAGAAGATGGAGCTTTGTATAAAGAAGTTCAGACTTATCTGGAAACGGAAATGCCAGATGAACTTCCGCTTCTCCGTGCGTATACGGATCCGTCTTATCCACTTGTAAAATGCTATAACCTGGAAGGGGCGATCCGAGAAGCCAGACAAGAACGGGTATGGATGAAATCCGGGGCTTATCTGGTGATCCAGCCAACCGAGGCGCTGACTGTAATCGATGTCAATTCCGGAAAATGTCTGAAAAAGAATTCTCATTTTCCGGAGATCAACCGGGAGGCAGCAAGGGAAGCAGTCCGCCAGATCCGGCTCCGCAATATTTCCGGTATCATTATTATTGATTTTATCAACATGAAATCAGCAGAAGAGAAGAAAGAACTTCTTGCGTATCTGCAGCTGGAATTAAAGAAGGACCCAAATCCGGGAAATGTGATTGGAATGACGAAACTGCAGCTGGTGGAAATTACACGAAAGAAAATCCGAAAAACACTGGAGGAAAGTTTACATGGGTAAAAAAGAAGTCAAAACAAATGCAATGCGAATTTTAGACAGAAAGAAAATTTCTTATGAATATCAGACCTATGAATGCGATGAATTCACAGACGGAATTGAAACCGCCGACAAGCTGAATCTGCCTCACGAACAGGTTTACAAGACCATTGTCACAACTGGAAAAAGTGGTGAACATTATGTGTTCGTGCTCCCGATCGAAGCGGAGATTGATTTTAAGAAGGCTGCAAAAGCGGTTGGTGAAAAATCTATTGAAATGCTTCATTTAAAGGAGTTAACACCGCTTACCGGCTATGTGCGTGGTGGATGCACTTCGATCGGAATGAAAAAGCATTTTCCGACGGTCATTGATGCAAGTGCACAGCAGTTTGAAAAAGTTTATGTAAGTGCCGGAAGAATCGGTGCACAACTGACACTTGCACCGGAGGATTTGAGAAAAGCAGCGGATGCTACATTTGCAGATGTAATTCATGCATAGAAAGTTTTCAAAAAAAGAAATTCTATTAGACAAAATGCAAGATTTTCAATAGATTCCAAAAGAAAATCTTGCATTTTTCACGTCAGCGTAATAAAGTAATAACTACATAAGTGTAGAAACATCTGCACGGTGTTTCTACAGAAAATGCAGGTTTGCCATGTGCAGATCAGAATACATGAATTGAGAGATGGAGGAATACCAACAGATGATTAAGGTAGTGAAATTCGGCGGAAGCTCTCTTGCCGATGCAGTACAGATTAAAAAGGCAGGAAAGATCGTTCTTTCAGAGGAATCAAGACGTTACGTTGTACCGTCTGCTCCGGGAAAGCGTTTTTCCGACGACACCAAGGTAACAGATATGCTGTATCGTTGTTACGGCGCAGCTGTAAAAGAGAAGAAATTTACAGAATTACTCGCTGACATTCAGAAGAGATATCAGGAAATCATTGAAGGGCTTGGGATCACTCTTTCTCTTGACGAAGAATTTGCCACCATCCGTGATAATTTTGCAAAGAAGATCGGAAGAGATTATGCTGCTTCCCGTGGAGAATATTTAAACGGACGTGTAATCGCAGCTTATCTTGGATATGAGTTTATCGATGCGGCAGAAGTGATCAAGTTTGATGAAAATGGGAACTTCCTTTCAGAAGAAACTAACCAGGTACTTGCAGACAGACTTTCAAAAGTAGAGCGTGCCGTGATTCCTGGATTCTACGGAGCACGTCCGGACGGAACGATCCAGACATTTTCCCGCGGCGGATCTGATGTAACAGGATCGATCGTTGCAAGAGCCACACATGCTGATATGTATGAGAACTGGACAGACGTATCCGGATTCCTCATTGCAGATCCCCGTATCATCAAGAATCCAAAAGGAATCGAAGCAATTACTTACAAAGAGTTGCGTGAACTTTCTTATATGGGTGCCAGCGTATTACATGAAGATGCAATCTTCCCGGTTCGTAAAGAAGGAATCCCGATCAACATCCGTAATACAAACGCACCGGAAGAAAAGGGTACTCTGATCGTAGAAGGAACCTGCAGAAAGCCGAAGTATACAATTACCGGTATTGCAGGAAAGCGTGGATTTGCTTCTATTACAATTGAAAAAGCAATGATGAACTCAGAAGTCGGATTTGGTCGCAAGGTTCTTGGTGTATTTGAAGATGAAGGGATTTCTTTTGAACATATGCCGTCAGGAATTGATACTATGACTATCTTCGTCCATCAGGATGAATTTGAAGAACATGAGCAGAAAGTGCTTGCGGGCATCCACCGTGCCGTGAATCCGGATGACATCGAACTGGAATCCGATCTTGCACTGATCGCTGTTGTTGGACGTGGAATGCGCCAGACGCGCGGTACAGCCGGAAGAATTTTCTCCGCACTGGCACATGCACATGTCAATGTAAAAATGATCGACCAGGGATCCAGCGAGTTAAATATTATCATCGGTGTGAGAGAGCACGACTTTGAAGCAGCAATCAAAGCAATTTATGATATTTTTGTTAACACTCAGCTGTAAATCTTCAATTCGATCCTCAAATATGGTATAGTACAGGTGTTGGGGAAAACTCCCCTGTACAGAACATTCATACAAGAGAGGATACGAAAATGAACATATTATTTTTCCTGAAGCCAAAAGCAGAAGTGGCATTTGTATATGACTACCACACGCTCAGACAGGCAATGGAAATCATGGAGTACCACAAATACTCATCCATTCCGATGATCAACCGGGAAGGTAAATACGTTGGTACAATCACCGAAGGAGACCTGCTCTGGGGACTTAAGAAGCTGAACATCCTGAATCTGAAAGGAGCAGAAGACATTGCAATCACGAAGATTGCAAGAAGAGCAGATTACCGGCCGGTAAGTGCCGATTCCAATATGGAAGATCTGATGGAAAAAGCGATGGATCAGAACTTTGTTCCGGTCATTGATGACCAGCAGAATTTCATAGGAATTATCACAAGAAAAGACATTATCGGATATTGTTACGAAAAAATTAAAAAAATCGCAAATTAGGGGTTGACTTTGTGCAGTATGCCACTGTATAATACAGAGGTATGCCGCACAACGAGGTTATAAGTCCTGATTTGATCAGACACCGTAGTTGGCGAGTAATGATAATAGGAGGTGCCATATGTACGCAATTATAGCAACAGGTGGTAAACAGTACAAAGTAGCCGAAGGCGATATCATTAAAGTAGAAAAGCTTGGTGTGGAAGCCGGACAGTCTTATACTTTTGACCAGGTTCTCGCAGTAAGTGGTGACGAGCTTAAAGTTGGAACACCAGTAGTAGAAGGTGCAACAGTTGAAGCATCTGTAATTGGTGACGGAAAAGCTAAAAAAGTTATCGTTTACAAGTATAAGAGAAAAACAGGTTACCACAAGAAAAACGGACACAGACAGCAGTATACAGCAGTTAAGATCGAAAAGATCAACGCGTAAGAAGCTGGTGGTTATATGATACGAGTAACCATTTATAAAAATGAAAAACATCAATGTGTAGGTTTCAAAGCACATGGTCATGCAGGATTCAGTGAAGAAGGACAGGATATTGTCTGCGCAGCTGTTTCCGTACTTACGATCAATACTTTGAATGCCATTGAGAAATTTGCGGATGACCGTACAAGCCTTGTATCCGATGAATCCAAAGGACTCATTGACTATCGACTTAAAGGTAATCCGACTCGCGAGGCAAAGCTTTTGCTTGACGCGATGGTTCTTGGTCTGGAAGAGATTGCAGAAGATGAGAACTACAGAGAATATATGGATTTGACATACGAGGAGGTGTAACAACCATGATGAAATTAAACCTTCAGTTTTTCGCTCATAAAAAAGGAGTTGGTTCTACAAAGAACGGTCGTGACTCTGAATCTAAGAGACTTGGAGCAAAAAGAGCAGACGGACAGTTTGTAAAAGCTGGTAACATCCTTTACAGACAGCGCGGAACAAAGATTCATCCAGGAATCAATGTAGGTCGCGGTGGTGACGATACATTATTTGCACTGGTTGACGGTGTTGTTCGTTTTGAAAGAAAAGGAAGAGATAAGAAACAGGTTTCTATCTATCCAGTAGCTGAATAAGCAGATTTAACAGAGGCTTCAAACTTTTTGGGTTTGAAGCCTTGTTTTTAGTCATAAATAAGGAGGACATATTATGTTTGCAGACAGAGCAAAAATATATATCCGATCCGGAAAGGGCGGCGACGGTCACGTCAGCTTTCGCAGGGAATTATATGTTCCGAATGGCGGTCCGGACGGAGGCGACGGCGGTCGCGGCGGTGATGTAATCTTTGAAGTGGACAAAGGTCTTAACACACTGGTAGATTTCCGTCACAAAACAAAATATAAAGCACAGGACGGAGAGGAAGGCGGCAAAAAGCGCTGCCATGGTAAGGATGCAAAGGATCTGATCCTGAAAGTTCCTGAAGGGACAGTTATCCGTGAAGCAGAGACCAATAAAGTCATTGCCGATATGTCGGGCGAGAACCAGCGCCAGATTATCTTAAAAGGTGGTAAGGGCGGTCTTGGAAATATGCATTTTGCAACCTCTACCATGCAGGTTCCGAAGTATGCACAGCCGGGAAAGCCTGCACAGGAACTCTGGGTGAATCTGGAACTTAAGGTGATCGCAGATGTTGGGCTTGTAGGTTTCCCGAATGTTGGTAAATCCACATTCCTTTCCCGTGTAACCAATGCGCAGCCAAAGATTGCAAATTATCATTTCACAACACTCAGCCCGAACCTTGGAGTTGTAGATCTGGAAGGTGCAAAGGGATTTGTTATTGCAGATATTCCGGGACTGATTGAAGGAGCATCAGAAGGTGTCGGACTTGGACATGAATTTTTGCGTCATGTTGAACGTACCAAGATGATGATCCATGTTGTGGATGCGGCAGGTATCGAAGGACGTGATCCGGTTGAAGACATTTACAAGATCAACGCTGAGCTGGAAGCCTATAACAAAGAAATTTCCATGCGTCCACAGGTCATTGCAGCGAATAAGGTTGACCTGATCTATTCCGAAGATGAAGATCCGATCCAGAGACTGAGAGATGAGTTCGAGCCAAAAGGAATCAAGGTATTCCCGATTTCCGGTGTGACCGGAGAAGGGCTTTCTGATCTTCTTTACTATGTAAATAATGAACTTCAGAAGTTGGATGACAAGCCGATCGTATTTGAACAGGAATATTTCCCGGAAGAAGAGATCATCCACATGGATCTTCCATATACCGTGGAAAAAGAAGACGATGTATTTGTAGTAGAGGGACCGAAGATCGAAAAGATGCTTGGTTACACCAATCTGGATTCCGAGAAGGGATTTGCTTTCTTCCAGAAATTCCTGAAAGAAACCGGTATCCTTGAACAGCTTGAAAATGCAGGTGTTCAGGAAGGCGATACTATCCGTATGTACGGTCTTCAGTTTGAATATTACCGTTAGAAAAGAACATAATTTCAGAAAGGAGAAGTTTTATGACTTCCAAACAGAGAGCTTATTTAAAGAGCCTTGCGATGACAATGGATCCGATCCTTCAGATCGGTAAATCCAGCGTAACACCGGAACTTACCGCAGCTGTTGCAGAAGCGCTTGAAGCAAGAGAACTGATCAAGCTTCACGTTCTTCAGAACTGTGGAGATGATCTGCGTGGAATGCCAGAGATCCTTGCAGAGCGTACACGTTCCCAGGTGGTACAGGTTATCGGAAGAAAAATCGTTCTTTATAAAGAGGGAAAAGACGACAAGAAGAAAATCGTTCTTCCTTAATGAGTGGAGTATAGATTATGAGAATCGGTATTATGGGCGGAACATTTGATCCCATCCACAACGGGCATCTGATGCTTGGTGAATATGCATACCAGCAGTTCCATCTGGATGAAGTGTGGTATATGCCAAACGGCAATCCGCCCCATAAATCAAATCCGGAAATACGAAAAGATTTACAGGACCGTGCCGAAATGACACGCCTTGCAATTGAAGAGATCCCGTATTTCCGGCTTTGTACCTATGAAATGGATCGAAAGGAAACTTCGTACTCCTATCAGACAATGGAGTATTTTAAAGAGACTTATCCGCAGGATGAATTTTATTTTATCATCGGTGCGGATTCTCTTTTCAATCTGGAAACCTGGAAATGTCCGGAAAGACTTCTGAAAACAGCGGTCATCCTGGCAGCATATCGGGATGATGCAGGAGCGCCGAAAGAAATGCGCCGTCAGATCACATATTTGAAAGAAAAGTATGCATGTGATATCCGGCTTCTCCGTACCCCTGTGATGCCGGTTTCTTCCAGTGAGATCCGGCAGATGATCCGAGGAGGAGAGACAGAAGATCTTCCGATTCCGAAAAAGGTTGCAGATTATATAGATTTGAACAGATTATATCAGGTGAGTGAACATGACGGAAACAATACTTAAGATGCAGAAAAAAGTAAAACGGTACCTGGATAAAGACCGTTATGATCATACGATCGGTGTGATGCATACGGCAGGCTGCCTTGCCATGCGTTATGGTGCCAATCTGGAGCAGGCTTTGACGGCAGGACTTTTACATGACTGTGCAAAATGTGTGCCGGCAGATGAAAAGATTAAGCTCTGCGAGAAAAATCATATCGAAATTTCCGATGCAGAGTACAAAAATCCGGGACTTCTGCACGCAAAGCTGGGCGCATTTTTTGCCCAGAAAAAATATGGAATAGAAAATGAAGAGATTCTACGATCGATCGAGTCTCATACAACCGGTCGTCCGAATATGTCTCTGCTTGATAAGATCATTTATATCGCAGATTATATTGAGCCTGGAAGAGATGTTGCACCAAATCTTCCGGAAGTACGTGCGCTTGCATTTGTAGATATCGATGCATGTCTTTACCGTATTCTGGAAGATACACTTGCATATCTTGCCGAAAAAGGTGCAACGTTAGATCCTGCGACAGAAGAGACATTTTTATATTATAAAAACCTGAAAAACAGTGATTCCGAAAAGGAGGACAAAAACTGATGCAGACAATCGAGCAGTCAAAAGAGATGGCAAAACTTGCCTGCGAAGCACTCGCTGACAAAAAAGGCGAAGATATCCGTGTAATTGACATTGCAGGAATCTCTGTGCTTGCAGATTATTTTATTATTGCAAACGGAACCAATGAGAGCCAGGTAAGAGCTCTTGTCGATAATGTCGAAGAAGAACTTGCAAAAGCAGGATATGAAGTCAACCAGCGTGAAGGCTATGGACTCGGAAGCTGGGTGCTTCTTGACTTTGGCGACATTATCGTTCATGTATTTGACAGAGAAAACCGTGTTTTCTATGATCTGGAAAGAATCTGGAGAGACGGAAAACAGGTTGATCCGGAAGAATTATAAAAGAATTCAAAATGAGAATGTGCTTCGGCACATTCTTTTTTTAATGTAAAAAGCAGGGCATGCGCCCTGCTTTTCTGATACAATTATTCAAGATATATAAGCTTATTCACAAAGTCTTGAGAATGCATCCGCAACAAACTGAACTTTAGTTCCAACAATAACCTGTACAGAAGTTTTTCCAGGTCTAATAACACCTGCAACACCTGCAGATTTGATCACTTTGTCGTTAACTGCAGTCATATCTTTTACTTCCAGTCTCAGTCTTGTTACACAGTTGTCGATGCTTGCAATGTTTTCCTTTCCGCCGCAACCTTCAAGAATCTTTGCTGCGATAGCTGTGAAGTCATCACTTGCCAGTTCTACATTTTTTTCTGCTTCCAGATCATCATCATCTTCTCTACCTGGTGTCTTCAGATCAAATTTCTTGATCGCGAAGAGGAATACGAAATAGAAAACTAAGAATGCTGCGATTCCAAGCGGAATAATAAGCCATGTCTTAGCTGCTGCCGGAAGAGAAGCAGAGAAGAATAAGTCCATCGCACCTGCTGAGAATGAGAATCCTGCACGGAATCCAAGAGCAACCGTGATCATTGTGAAGATACCGTAAAGTGCTGCATAAATTACATAAAGTACCGGTGCAAGGAACATGAATCCGAATTCGAACGGTTCAGTTACACCACAGATGAATGCACAAATAGCTGCAGAAGCTACAAGTCCGATTGCAACTTTCTTTTTCGCCGGTTTTGCACATTTTACCATAGCAAGAGCTGCACCAGGGATACCAAACATCATACATGGGAAGAATCCTGACATGTACATTCCAAGACTCCATGATACGTCTGCAGATGTTTCACCGGCCCAGAAGTGCTGTAAGTCACCAAGACCGATGGTATCAAACCAGAATACGTTGTTCAGTGCGTGATGTAATCCGGTAGGGATCAGCAGTCGGTTGAGGAATGCATAGATACCGGCTCCTACAACATCCAGACCAACAATACCTTTTCCAAGAGCAACAAGTGCACCGAAAAGTAATGGCCATACGAATAATAAAACAACAGATGCAAGAATAGAAACAACTCCTGCAATAATTGCTACACAGCGTTTTCCACTGAAGAAAGCCAACCAGTCCGGAAGCTTTGTGTTTTTGAATCTGTTGTAGCACATTGATCCGATGATACCTGCAAGAATACCGATAAACGGGTTTGCGATTTTGTCGAAGGCAAGTGTCTTTGTTGCACTGTCTGCGATAGAAGGCATGATCGTTGTAACAAATCCTGTTGAAAGAAGTGTTGTCATCATAAGCCATGAAGCAAGAGCAGCGATACCACCTGTACCATCATTTTTTTCAGACATACCGACACCGACACCGATTGCAAAAAGAATTGCCATGTTGTCGATCAAAGCTCCACCTGCTTTTACTAAAAACAGACCGATCAGATTTGCTGCACCCTGGATGTCTCCACCCTGCATCGCAGCCGGACATAACCTGTATCCAATACCCATGAGGATACCACAGATCGGAAGAATAGCTACCGGGAGCATTAACGCTTTACCAAGTTTTTGTAAGAATTTCATGTTTTTCCTCCTTAGAAATAAAATAAAAGTATACACTAAACTGGACCATTCCAGTTAGCTTCGATTGAAAAAGCACAGATCCTAGGATAATTTAAGCACAGCATCCTCCAGTGTGACTTCGCCTTTCTTCTGAAGGGCTATTTTTCCATAAGTATCTGTATTACAGATGAGTACCGGAGTAATGGTATTTAATCCGGCTGCCTGGATCTTATCCAGATCAACTTCCATCAGGAGATCTCCCTGTTTTATCTTGTCACCTGCAACAACATGAGGGATAAAAGGTTCTCCTTTCAGTGTAACAGTATCAAGACCGATATGGATCAGAATCTCTGTTCCCTGGGTGCTTGTCATAGTAACGGCGTGAAGAGTATCAAATACCATACTCACTTCCCCATCTGCCGGTGCATAGACCCTTCCCTCGGAAGGAATGACTGCAAATCCGTCTCCTAATATTTTATCCGCAAAAGTCGAATCCGGAACTTCTGTGATCGGTACGACTTTTCCGTTACACGGGGAGTGGAGTAGATTCCCCTTATTTTTTCCTTTAAATAAACCTAACATGTGATCTCCTTTCCATCTACATAGACGCTTACTATATTCAAATCTTTATCTAAAAGCACAAAATCTGCTTTCTTACCAGCGGAGATACTTCCGACCTCATGGAAAATTCCGATTTCTTTTGCCGGATTTTCAGATGCGCACATGACTGCTGTTTCAAACGGAAGGCCGACTTTCTTAACCACAAAACGCACACAGTCCATAAGATTCGTAGCAGAACCAGCAATTGTTCCATCATGCAGGGTAGCAAGATTGCCTTTTACCTTTACCGGCTGTCCGCCAAGGGTGTAATCTCCATCATTCAGACCAGTTGCTCGCATACTGTCACTGATCAGGATCATACGCTTCGCACCAAACATGGCAAAGGTTGCGCGGATCACAGACGGATGAATATGTACACCGTCGCAGATCAGCTCTGCATGGCATGTTTCAGAATCCCTGACTGCACCGATCACGCCCGGATTTCTATGATTCAATGGTGGCATTGCATTGTACAAATGGGTTGCGTGGGAAGCACCACGCTGAATGGCTTCTTTTGCAGTATCATAATCCGATGCGGTATGCGCAAGGGATATAACCACCTCATCCTTTGCTTTCTCGATAAATTCCATGGCTCCCGGTTCTTCCGGTGCAAGATCCACCAGTTTGATCAGTCCCTTTGCCGCTTTTTGAAGCCGGCAGAAATATTCATAATCACAATGCAGGATATTTTCTTCTGCCTGGGCACCTTTTTTGGAAGCACTGATAAATGGTCCTTCCATATTGATACCGACCAGGTGTGCACCGCCATTGTAGGCGTAATCACCTGCATTTTTCATGACATTTAAAAGCTCGTCTTTAGCAATTGTCATGGTAGCCGGACAGACAGAAGTCACACCGATGGACGCTTCATATCTCGTAATGATATCCAGTGCTTCTTTTGTACCGTCGCACATGTCTGCTCCCATGCATCCGTGAAAATGAATGTCCACAAGTCCCGGAATCATATAAAGTCCCTGGGCATCCACGATCTGGGCATCCTGTTCCGAAAAATCCGAAAAACTTACAAATCTGCCATTTTCTACAACTGCATTCCCGTTCACAAAAGTATGATCTTCTGTATAAATTAACGCATTTTTAATGATCATTTTCAAAGCCTCCGTTCCTTGCAGACATGATTATAAAGGAAGTTTGCTAAGTGCAGCTTCGTCAGCTACCAAAGTCACATCATTGTGCAGCTGTAAAACAGAAGCAGGAACCTTCGGTGTGATCGGACCAAAGAAAGCATCTCTTACGATTTCTGCTTTATCTTCGCCACTTGCAACGATCAGGATTTTCTTTGCCTGCATGATCGTCTTGATTCCCATTGTATAAGTCTGTTTCGGAACATCGTCAGCTGAAGCAAAGAAACGTTTGTTTGCTTCGATGGTAGACTGAGTCAGATTTACACAATGAACCTGCTTGTCAAAAGCTTCCCCCGGTTCGTTGAATCCGATATGACCGTTATGACCGATTCCGAGAAGCTGAAGATCTACGCCGCCTAAAGACTGAATCAGATTGGTATATTCCTGGCATTCTTTTTGAGAATCCGGTTCCATTCCGTTTGGAAGGTGTGTATTCTCAGCTGGAATATTCACATGATCAAATAGGTTCTGATGCATGAAATAGTAGTAGCTCTGATCGTTGTCACGGCTAAGTCCTTTATATTCATCAAGGTTTACCGTCATAACTTCTGAGAAATCAAGATCACCTTTGTTATACCATTCCACCAACTGCTTATAAAGACCGATCGGAGTAGATCCGGTTGCAAGCCCCAGAACACAATTTGGTTTCATAATAACCTGTGCAGAAACAATATTGGCAGCCTTGCGGCTCATGTCTACGTAATCTTTTGCTTTGTAAATTCTCATTTTTATCCTCTCTCCATTCCATAAATATTAAACGCCACGATTCTTTACACAATTTGCATATATCACAGCAAGTTGTATTAGTACATATACACATCCTAACCAATGCGCACACTTCTGCCTACAAAAAATTTAGCGTTTTACCGAATTACATTGAAATTGGTGAATATTCTTCTAGTTAAATTCATGATATTATTATAACAAAAAAATCAAGATTACCCATGTAAAAAACTACGTGAAGTATATAAAAAACAACAAAAACAACAAATATACATAAAAATGTTATCCTTGCTTTTCATATCTTATGGGGATATTGCTGGACAATCTTTGTTTCTAACGGTTTTAAGGATTTCTACTCATTTTTGTTTCCAGGAAAAAGCTGTTTTTATAAACTTCTGATTGAATAAAATCCATTTCCGAAGCAAGGACAGAAAGGGTCTGTTCTACGATCTGGAAAGAATCTGGAGCGATGGCAAACAGGTGGATCCGGAGGATCTGTAAATATATTTTCTGATGTTTTGGAGACTGATACTGGTGATCCGATGCTTTCTGTGTTATAATATATAAGTTATCAGGGAACTTGATTCTGAATCATGGAGGCACAAAGTATGGAACCCATGTATTTGTCAATCCAGCCGAAAAAGACTGGAGAACACATAAGAAAGCTACTCTTGGAACAAGGATATACAATTCGGGAAATCCAGGGAGCTTTTGGATTTGAAAATCCGCAGGCCATTTATAAATGGCTTTCCGGCAAATCGTTACCCAGTATAGACAATTTCATTATTTTAAGTAGATTATTACATACTTCGATTGAAGATATCCTCGTCATTGACGGGGATATTTCTTATTACATAGGAAATTTCATTTCCTATGTAATAAAAGCCTCCGGCAGGATGCGTACTGCGGCGTATAATGAAGATGTCGCAAGCGACCGCCACAGGCGCTAGAATGTGCTTCGCACATTCTTTGTTCTTTCTGTGGAGTTTTAAACTGTTGGTTGAATGACAAACTGCTATCATATAATTATAATTAAATCAGAAGTTGAGGAACAGATATTATTTATATGGTGTTCGAGAATTGCGGGAATTGCATAGCAATGGAGCAATCCGGTTACATCATTTATATTGTAAGCAAGAGAACAGTATGGGAGGCAAAAATCATGAAGAAAATTACATCAGCTTATGCAAACAAGATGTTGAGAAGCCTTGAGGAAGATAAAGCATTCTGGGTAAACAAGGAGGCAGCATCCAGTACCTATGTGGCAGCGGTCAATGAGGAGCCGGTCATTCCGGAATATGATTATATGACCATTGCAAATACAATTGACGAGATCGACAGGAAGATTGTTACTATCAAACATACATTGAACCTGACAAATGCCACCGCAAAAGTGCAGGTTGGCAATCAGGAGATGAGCATTGACAGCATTCTGATCCGAATGGCGCAGCTTAACAAAAGAAAAGCTGTTCTTGACGATATGCGCAAGCGGCTTCCGAAAATGCGTGTGTATAGTAATTCCTTCAGTTCATCCGGATCGGTACCGGAATATAAATATATCAACTATGATCTGGAAGTAATCCGTCAGGAATACGACCGTATTTCCAATACAATTATGGAAATGCAGATTGCACTGGATCGTTACAATCAGACAGTATTGTTTGATGTGGATATCTAAGTAGGAATTTCCGTACAGGGTATATCTTCAACAAAGCTTATAGACGGTTGGTTATGGTTCAATGTCATCGTTTATTGGTTATTTGTTATCAGGTTATGTGTTCTTGTTCATAGAAACATTTTTGGAAAAGTATACAATTTAAATTTTTAAATCCCCCTGTAAAAAACCTGTGTCAGTTCACAGTGTAGAGGTACGGTTTCAAGCACGCAACAGCTGTGGAAGCAATTCCGCAGCTGTTTTTATACTAAAAAAAATTGCAACCAAGAGAGTTTTAAATCAAAATGTATCCGCAGAAAAAGAGATGTCATTCAATATTAAAAAGTTACCAAAAACAAGAAACTATTTTTGTGAATTTAGTTGCTTGTTTTTTTGTGCGCAAAGATGCTACAATCAAGGAAACTATTACAAGAGAAATAGTTTCCAAAAGGAGATGATCTTGTGCCGAATCAAAATTTAAAAGGAGATATTCTCGAAGCAACCATCCAGGCATTTCAAAAAAAGGGATTAAAATTTACAATGGATGATCTTGCATCTCTTCTGGGAATCAGCAAAAAAACAATCTATACTGTTTTTCCTGACAAAAATTCGTTGGTTCTGGAGATGGTTGATTATTGTTTTTCCTCGATCAAAGAAAGTGAACAAAAAGTTCTTCAAGATCTGAGTCTGGATACGGTTGGTAAAATCAGAGCAATTCTTGGTGTGTTACCGGAAGGGTATCGGGAGCTTGATCTCAGACAGCTTTATCAGCTAAAGGAGAGGTATCCCGAAGTTTATGAAAAAGTAAAATCCCGTCTGGAAACCGGGTGGGAGAGTACGATTTCATTACTGGAACAGGGCATCTCAGAAGGGAAAATTCGAAATATCAAGATTCCAATTTTAAAAACCATGATGGAAGCCACATTAGAACAGTTTTTTCAGAGAGACGTGCTGGTCCAGAATGGAATTTCTTACCATGAGGCATTAGATGAAGTCGTATCCATTCTGATCGATGGCATTACAATCTGACAAGGGGGAATTTATTATGGGAGAAGTACAGAAACTAAAAGGAAAAGAAAAGTTTGCCTACGGAATCGGGGCTGTAGGGAAAGATATGGTCTATATGCTGTCAGCGTCCTATGTCCTTTATTATTACCAGGACATCATGGGTGTCAGTGCTGTGGCAATGGGGGTGATCCTGTTTATCGCCCGAATTTTTGATGCATTTAATGATCCGATCATGGGAATCATCGTAGCAAAGACGAAAACCAGATGGGGCAAGTTCCGACCGTGGCTCTTTATCGGTACACTGACAAATGCCATTGTTTTGTATCTGATGTTTGCTGCACCGCCCTCTCTTTCAGGCAGAGGACTGGTTGCTTATGCGGCTGTAACCTACATACTCTGGGGCGTAACTTATACGATGATGGACATTCCATACTGGTCTATGATTCCTGCTTTTACCGAAAGTGGAAAAGAGCGCGAAAATCTTTCTGCAATGGCACGTTCCTGTGCCGGCGTTGGTTCTGCCATCGTCACGATCATTACTGTGCTTTCTGTATCCACGCTTGGCAAACTGGCAGGCGGGGAAGGTGCATCGGAAATTGAACGGCTTGGATATCGCTATTTTGCACTGATCATTGCGGTTTTGTTTTTCATTTTTATCACGATTACCTGCCTTTCTATTAAAGAAAAATCTTCGGTAAATATGGAAACAGCAACGGTAAAAGAAATGTTCCGGGCACTGTTTCGCAATGGCCAGGCAATGACCATGGTTGTGGCAATTGTTATGATCAATACCGCATTATATATTACATCGAATCTGGTCATTTACTTTTTCAAATATGATTTCAGTCCGGAAGCATGGCAGAGCAATTATACGCTTTTTAATACCTTTGGCGGTGCATTCCAGATTCTTGCGATGATGATTTTGTTTCCGCTGTTCCGGAAATTTATGAATACGATAAATCTTTTTTATGTCAGCTTTTCTATGGCATTTGCAGGATATCTGCTCCTTCTTGTGATTGCATTCTCCGAAAGTACCAGTGTCTATCTGCTTCTGGTTCCGGCATTCCTTATTATGTCAGCGATGGGTATGCTGAATGTCATTGTGACGATTTTTCTTGCAAATACGGTAGATTACGGGGAATTGAAAAATAACCGGCGTGACGAATCGGTAATTTTTTCGATGCAGACCTTTGTGGTAAAGCTTGCATCTGGCGTGGCTGCACTTGCGGCTTCGATCGTTATTCAGATTTTCCAGATCAAGAAGGATGAAACGGCAGAAGTACTGACGGCAATCGCACCGGCTTCCAGGCTGGGACTTCGGATGTGTATGACGATCATTCCGATTCTTGTATTGCTGATCGGATTACTTGTGTTCCGAAAACATTACATATTAACAGATGAAAAGACAGAAGAAATATCCAGAACACTGGAAGAACGGAAGAGAGCATAATATTTATATCTATAATTTTATAACGAAATTTTAGTGGGACAGTTTGCGGACTGAAGATCCAAAGAAACTCTGTGCACCATGGGAATTCGTAAAATTCCTGATTTCTCCGGAATCACAGGCATACTGGAATGCACAGACAGGATATTTCCCGGTTACCACAAAAGCACACGATGAACAGACATTCAAAGATAATATCGCGCAGTATCCTCAGTTCCAGACAGCAATCGATCAGCTCCATGATTCTTCACCGGAATATTGCGGTGCGCTTTTAAGTGTATTCCCGGAAGCAAGAGCAACTGTTGAGTCTGAAATCGAAAGTATGCTGAATGGAAAAGAAGATGTCGACACAGCAGTACAGAAAATGTCAGATTCGATCAACAAAGCGATCACTGACTACAATACTGTAAATAATTAAAAAGAATCGAGGCAGTAAACAATGAGCAAAACAAAAATATTTGCACACAGAGGTGCAAGCGGATATGCACCGGAAAATACGTTGGAAGCATTTGCACTGGCAATCACACAGGGTGCTGACGGAATCGAGCTTGACGTACAGCTTACAAAGGATGGAATCCCGGTTGTGATCCATGATGAAACCATCGACAGAGTTACAGAAAAAAAAGGATGGGTCAAGGATTATACCTTAAAAGAGTTAAAAGAGCTTACAGTACTGAAAAACAAATTCCCGGAGTATTCCGCAGCAAAGATCCCAACCCTGGAAGAAGTACTGGATGCGGTAAAAGCATCCGGTATCCAGGTCAATATTGAGCTGAAAACAGGAATTTACTGGTATCCTGAAATCGAGCAGAAGGTTGCGGATCTTGTAAAAAAAGCAGGAATGGAAGAGCGGGTGATTTATTCTTCCTTTAACCATTACAGCATCCAGCAGATGAAGAAAATTGTGCCGGAAGCAGAAACCGCTTATCTGTACAGTGATGTGATCCTGAATGTTGCAGAGTATGCGAAGAATACAAAAGTAGACGGACTGCATCCGGCAGTATATCATGTAAAAATGGCAGATTTCCTGAAAGAATATCTGGGCAGCAATCTGAATGTCCGTGTCTGGACAGTCAATGAAAAAGCGGATATGAAATGGCTGATCGATGCAGGAGTAACTGCAATTATCACCAATTATCCAGACATGGCAGTGCAGATCAAAAAACGTGATGTCATTCGTTGATGAGTTGCATGAAGCATGGAGCAAAAGTATTTCTTAAATAAAAGAAAATATGTTTACTAAAACAGGGTATGTATGGCAAATGAAGCTGTACATACCCTGTCTGTATATTCAGGTCAATTCTTGATTGCCTCTGTTTTAACTGTAAAAAACACTTGCGCAATCGAACATATGTTTGTATAATGGAAATATGAATACAGAAATGACAAATGAACATTATACAATACAGGAAAAATTACATATTCTTGCTGATGCTGCAAAGTATGATGTCGCATGTACATCAAGCGGCTCAAGTCGCCGGGGACAGAAAGGAGAACTCGGTAATGCCGTTTCATGTGGAATTTGTCACAGCTTTGCGGCAGACGGAAGATGTATTTCTTTACTTAAGATCTTAATGACCAATCATTGTGTCTACGATTGCAAATACTGCATTAACCGTGCGAGCAATGATGTAAAAAGAGCTACATTTACTCCGGAAGAGATCTGTAATCTTACAGTCGAATTTTATAAACGGAATTATATAGAAGGACTTTTCCTAAGTTCCGGTATTTTGAAAAATCCAACCTATACGATGGAAAAGATATGCGAGACATTGTTACTTCTCCGCACCAAATATCATTTTAATGGATACATTCATGTGAAGACGATTCCGGGGGCTTCGGATGAATTACTTGCAGCTGCCGGTTATCTGGCAGACCGTGTCAGCGTGAATCTGGAACTGCCAACTTCTGAGGGACTTCGTAAGCTGGCACCGAACAAGACTATGCAGACAATCCTAAGTCCGATGGGAAAGGTGCAGAATACCATTGCCGCACATCGCATGGCAATCGGAAAATCATCATATATGGAAAGAAGTCGTGGAAATCAGTTCCTGCATAACGGAATTTTTTCTGATACTTCCAAACAACAGTTCCAAAGGAAACTGGATAGCAGGGCAGCGCTGCAAAAAGCAGCAGATGTATCCTCAATTACTGCACAGTCAAATCCTGCTCTATTGGATTCTTCCTTCACCTGGAATCAGGCATATCAACTTGCACCACATGATATGTACAGATTAAAACGCAGCTTTGCACCGGCAGGACAAAGCACCCAGATGATCATCGGAGCGACAGGTGAAAGCGATTATACCTTATTACAGACCACGCAGCAGCTTTATCAGGGATTTGATCTGAAACGTGTTTTTTATTCGGCATATATCCCGCTGAATGAAGATCCTGTTCTGCCTGAGATTGGAACTCCACCGCCGCTTTTGCGTGAACACAGGCTTTATCAGGCAGACTGGCTGATCCGGTTTTACGGATTTCAGGCAGATGAACTTTTAACCATAGAGAAACCGAATTTTAACGAACTTCTGGATCCGAAGTGTGATTGGGCATTACGCCATCTGGAATTATTTCCCGTTGAAGTAGAAACGGCAAGCTATGCAGAACTCCTCCGCGTACCCGGAGTCGGACCGAAATCAGCCAGCCGTATTGTAAATGCACGAAGATATGGCAGAATGGATTTCACAAGTCTGAAGAAAATGGGAGTTGTGCTGAAAAGAGCGCACTATTTCATCACCTGTGGCGGAAAACAGATGTATCACACACCACTTGAAGAGACTTATATCACAAGACAACTGGTCAGCGTAGACCGGAAGGAATCCTGGGAAATGGCTCATGCAAATGAAGGCTTCTCACAGATGACACTTGCTGATTTTGGAATTGGATAGTTACATCATTAGGGCAGAAAATACTTATAGCAATATGAGAAAGCAGGAAATTTATGAAGATATATACTTGTAAGGATCGGTTGGAAGACATCATGACCTGTATCTATGATGCATGGGCAGATGCTTTGCTAATCGGTCATGATCAGATAAGATTGAAAAAAGAACCGATTTTCCAGGCGACACTGCTGGATGAATATATCCATGTAGACGGAGACTGTTCAAAGGCAGAAAAAGTCACCCGGTCTATCCGCAGAGATATTTCTTCCAGAGCATATCTGTATGTGTATTACGCATCCCTTTCAGCAGAAGAAGACGCACTGCAGGCAATCTATAATTTTCTGCGGGTTGGATTTGCCATGGGAGCAGATGTACTTGAACATTATACGAACCCACATGTGATGCGGATTATGGAATTATATCGTAATGTTGGAAATGAAAGCCATCATTTCCGTGAATTCGCCCGGTTTCAAAGTCTCGACGGGCGTGTGTATGTCAGCCATCTGGAACCCAAAAGTGATGTGATCATGCTGGTTGGAAGACATTTCGCAGACCGTATGCCGTCGGAATATTGGATGATCGTTGACGATAACCGGAAGACCGTCTGTGTCCATCCAAAAGACGGAGAAAATTATCTTCGTTATCTGACGGACGGAGAGTTTGAGGCGCTTCGGAAAACAGAAGAGTACGAAGATGAATACACTGGGATGTGGAAGACATTTTTCCATACGATCGGGATCAAAGAGCGGAAGAATTATGTCTGTCAGAGGAATCTTTTTCCGATCTGGAAGAGAAAGCATGCTGTGGAATTTAAAGAATAATCGCAGGAATTAAAAAGCAGCAAAGAATAACTCTGGTTAAAAATCATGAGCAGGAAACAGTGATGTCAATGCTGCGTGGACTTCAGAAGTAGAAGAACAGTTCGAGGATATGTATCGGCTGTTCTTTTTTGCTTTTAAGCGTAAAAACGGTAATTTTTTTCTTGTACATAGTCGAGCATTAGAGTATAATAAACTCAGTTTTTTTCATATGTTTAAAAGCTATAATAAGAAAAACGGCAAAACAGATGAAAGTCTGCGACGCAAAGCTATAGGGCCTGTAAAATGGTAGCCAGTTGCCACGTTAAAGATGCATTGTCTGCAATGACAATGCTCTTTTTCGGTTTGGTTGTCCTGGTGAATATAGGCATTCGTGCAGATAGCAGTCAAAGGGATTTGACAAGGTTAAGAGCTGAATTAAACGCAGTAACGTATGCAGATCATATGAAGGCTGATATCGTGAGAGGAATTGATATTACAAATTTGGCAAAACCTCTGGATATTGAAAAGATGAAAAATACTATCAAAGATATTTGTCCCTAATATAGGGAGAAAGTAAATGAATAGCATAGTTATTGAAATGAATATTATTTAAGATTCGGGATAAATGGTAAAATGAAGACAAGCAAGAAAAATAAAAATATAATAGGTATTATACAGAGTTTCCTTATATTGATATTAGTGGTTCTTATTATTTTTATGATGATTCAGATTAGCAGGCTGCAGGGGACAGCACGCGTAATAAATTATGCAGGTCTGGTACGTGGAGCTACACAGCGCGAAGTAAAATTAGAAATTACAGGAAACCAAAATGATGAATTAATTAAATATTTGGATGACATTCTTCTTGGATTGAGATATCAGGATGGACATTATAATCTGGTAAAACTCAATGACGAAGAATATCAGGGGAAATTGAAAATCCAGAGTGATTACTGGGATAAATTGAAAACAGAAATTGAAGCAGTAAGAAACAAAGGATACGAAAATACAGACATTGTTAATATGAGTGAAATATATTTTACGATGGCAGATGAAACTGTCTCTGCCGCAGAAAGCTATTCAGAAAAGATCGCTATAAAGATTCGTACTATAGAGCTTTTGTCGGCACTTGATATGTTGATTCTGGTGATATTGGTTATTATGCAGACTCTAAAGGCAATGCAGATGGCAATGCAAAACAGATTGCTGGAACAGAAAGCATTCGTAGATGCCCCTACTGGGCTGCCAAATAAAAATGCCTGTAATGAGCTTCTTAATAAAAAAGATATAATTACAGGTTCTACAGCATGCATAATGTTTGATTTAAATAATCTAAAAACTGTAAATGATACAATGGGACATTCCGCAGGAGATAAGTTAATAATGAATTTCTCAAAGTTTTTGCGAAGTGTTATTCCAGAAAAGGATTTTGTTGGAAGATATGGCGGAGATGAGTTTATAGCAGTCATTTATCATACAAATGAGACGGAAATTAAGGAAATATTAAAAGGTTTGTACAGAGAAAAAGATAGATTAAATAGTTATGAAAATCAAATACCAATCGACTATGCATGCGGATGGGCATTATCCTCCGATAATATGTCGTGTACAATGCAGATGTTATTGGATGATGCAGATTCTAATATGTATAAAGATAAACAGTTATGCAAGAAATATAATTAGCATTCTTAAGGAAAGTGATTAAAAAACTATCGATAGGGAGTGCCTTTTTTAATTTATAGGATTTCTAAAGACCACAAGAATAAAGGAAATAGAAAATATGAACAAAAGACAAAAAATACTGATTGCCGATGATGCAAAGTTTAACAGGGATATATTGAAAGAATTTCTTGGAGAAACCTATGATTATCTGGAAGCTGAAAATGGAAATCAGGTAATCCAGATGATAGGAGAAAATATTGGAATTGATCTGATGCTTTTAGATATCAATATGCCACAGATGAATGGTTTTGAAGTCTTGGAAATAATGAAAAGAAGCCAGTGTATTGATGAAATTCCAGTTATTATGATCTCTGCTGAAGAATCTGTTGATGTTATGCGTAAAGCATATGAAATGGGGATTACGGATTATATTACACGACCTTTTGATTCTGTTATTGTAAAGAAAAGAGTCCAGAATACCCTAGAACTTTATGCGAACCAAAAGCGTCTGATCAATGTGGTTGTTGATCAGGTTTATGAAAAAGAAGAAAACAATGATATTATGCTCAGGATTCTGAGCAATGTATTAGGGTCCCGCAACAGTGAGAGCAGCGAACATATTTTACATATCCGTACTGCGACGAAAATGATGCTGAGACAACTGTTAAAAACAACGGATGCTTATCATCTGACGGAGACCGATATTGCTATAATCACAACCGCTTCTTCGCTTCATGATATTGGTAAAATACGCATTCCGGAAGAAATACTGAATAAACCCGGAAGACTGACCGATGAAGAATTTAAAATTATGAAAACTCATAGTGAGATTGGAGCATCCATGATCTGGGATATGCATTTTTTACAAGATCATCCACTGGTACATACCGCATGGGAAATCTGCAGATGGCATCATGAAAGATGGGATGGAAAGGGTTACCCGGATGGTCTGAAAGGTGAAGAAATACCAATTTCTGCACAGGTGGTGTCTATTGTGGATGTTTATGATGCTCTTACCAGTGAACGATGTTATAAGAAAGCATTTGAGCATGATACCGCAATCAAGATGATTCTGGACGGGCAATGCGGGCAGTTCAATCCGGTTCTTCTTAAGTGCCTGAAAGAACTAAGCCTTCAGTTTTCCAAGATGTATACGAATGAAACGAATGATAATAAACAGTATTATGAAGCACAGAGGCTCTCTGACGAAATACTAAAAGAAAAGTCTTTACCCCGTAAAAATTATTCGCAGCATGTCATTAAGCTCATGCAGGAAAAGATAGAGTTTTTTAAAATGGACAGTGGCAAAATTTCCATTGAGTATAATGCAATTTCAGGTCGGCTGATTATAATTAACGGAAACCGGCAGATACTGTGTCAGAGAGATGATCCGAAGTTTGATATATTCAAACTGTTCGAAGTAAGCAGTGAAGATATTCAACATATCAGAGCGTTACTGGACCAAACATCAATACAGAATACAGAAATCTCATTGCAGTTAATGGCAAAGGTGGAAAATAAAAGGCAGATGTATGATCTGAAACTGCATACCTTATGGTCTTCTTTAAAGAAAGATGGATATATAGGAATTGTCGGATATCTCTCTTGATTGGTGATATTATTTTTGGATATATCGAAATAAGAAAAAGGATAATGTAATTACTCTGTTAGTAAATTGACACAAGTTGGCTGTAGAGTATAATTATAGTAAAAGTACAGCAGAAGCTGTCGCAAAGATATTTATAAAAATGTTGCGGGGGTATTGAACATTAATGAATGTAAAATTAAAATCTGGAAGCAAGCAAGCGACTGTAGCCTGGAGGGTGGGAGAAAGATGAAGAAGTGCAAATTAGTACAGAATATAATGAATTTCAAATTTTGTTACATTATATTTTGCACAATTATATGTTTTATTGTTTTATCCGTTCCTATATTTGCCAAAGAAAACTCTGACAATGTTATCCGGGTAGGATCTTTTGAGGAAACTTATAATGTAGTCAATGAAAAGGGAGAAAGAAGCGGATATGGTTATGAGTATCTTCAAGATATTGCAGGTTATGCAGGTTGGACATATAAATACATAACAAGTGATTGGAAAAACTGCTTTACACAGTTGGAAAATGGAGAGATTGACATTCTTGGTGGTATTTCCTATACAGACGAACGTGCTGAAAAAATGCTTTTTTCCGATATGCCTATGGGGGAAGAGAAATATTACATCTATACGGATGCATCCAATATGGATCTTACAGCAGGAAATTTGGATTCTTTTGAGGGAAAAAATATTGGTGTGTTTAAAGATAATATAACGGAGGATGTGCTTAACGAATGGGAGTTAAAGTATGGTCTGCATACGCAGCATGTCAATGTTTCTAATACCGCAGAAGTTATGGACAAACTGTCGAAACATGAAATTGACTGCTTCGTTTCGGTAGAAGAACCCCGTTGGGAAGAATCGGAGATTTCGCCGATTACAAGTATTGGAGAGACAGAAATCTATTTCGCTATAAATCCAGATCGTCCGGATATCAAAGAAGCACTGGATAGTGCTATGCGCAGAATCAAGGATGACAACCCATTTTACACAGATGATCTCTACAGGCGTTATCTTTCTGCACAGAGCAGCTCCTTTCTTTCAAAAGAAGAAAGGGAATGGATCGGGCAGCATGGTGCAATCCGGATAGGGTATCTGAATCAGGATGGAGGTATCAGCAGTGTAGATCCATCAACAGGTAAACTGACAGGTGTTATTACAGATTATGTGGACCTTGCAGAAAATTGTCTGCAAGGTCAGACTCTGGAATTTGAATTAAATGGATATGAGACAAGAAGTGAACTGCTTCAGGCATTGCAGGATGGAAAAATAGACCTGATTTTTCATGCAAACCAGAATCCATACTTTGCAGAAACAAATGGATTTGCTTTGTCGGATACGCTGTTGACTCTCAATATGGCAGCAATTACGGCAAAGGATTCTTTTGATGAAAATAAAGAGAATACAGTTGCCGTTGAAAAAGATGATTTTGCATTGAAAGCATATCTTTCATACAATTATCCGCAATGGAAGGTTGTGGAATATGAAACATCAGATGCAGCAGTAAAAGCAATGCAGAAAGGGGAGACGGATTGTATTGTAAGCAATTCAGGTACTGTTTCAGACTATTTGAAAAATAATAAACTTCATAGTGTTTTCCTGACAAAAGAAGCTGATGTTCCATTTGCTATTCAGCAGGGAGAACCGGTTCTTTTGTCCATTCTGAATAAAACACTGACATCTATGCCTACAACTCAATTTTCAGGTGCAGTAGTTTCGTATAATGCTTCCTCACGAAAAGTTACAGCGAAGGAGTTTATTCAGGACAATTTACTGACAGTTTCACTTATCGCTGGAATTTCTTTTTTCGTTGTTCTGTGTATAATTCTTGATTCTTTGAAAAAATCAAAACGTGCGGAAGAAAAATCCAAGAAGTCTGCTGAGCAGGCATTGAAGCTGAATCAGGAGCTTGAAGAAAAACGGCAGGAATTACAAAATGCACTTGTAGAAGCACAGAGTGCCAATAAGGCTAAGACTTCCTTTTTAAATAACATGTCTCATGACATCAGGACACCGATCAATGGCATTATGGGCATGCTTACAATTCTTGAAAAAAGCGGAAATGATGGTGAGCGGGCAAAAGATTGCCTGAATAAAATAAATGAGTCTTCGAAACTGCTATTATCATTGGTAAATGATGTTTTGGATATGGCAAAGTTAGAATCGGATACCGTGGTTTTTAGTGATGAATCCATCAATCTGGATCAGGTATGTCAGGAAATCACGGAGTCACTATCTTTTCAGGCAGAAGAAAAAGGACTTCATGTTATAGGAGAACATGATGATTACAGTGGTATATATGTTTGGAGCAATGCAGTTCATCTGAAAAAAGTATTGATGAATCTGTTTACAAACAGTATGAAGTACAATAAGGTGAATGGTTCTATTTACATGAGTATGAGAACGATTGAAAGATCAGAAGATCACATGACATGTGAATTTAAAATAAAAGATAATGGAATTGGAATGTCAGAAGAATTTATAAAAAATGAATTGTTTACTCCATTTGTACAGGCAGATAATTCCCCACGTTCTGATTATAATGGGACAGGTCTGGGAATGCCTATTGTGAAACAACTTGTAGAAAAGATGGGCGGAACCATAACAGTTGAAAGTAAGCTGGGTGAAGGGAGCTGTTTTAGTGTAATACTTCCATTTGAAATTGATACGAATGCACGACCGGAAGAAAAAGAAGATTTCAATGCAGATCTATCAGGTGTCCGGATATTATTGGCTGAAGATAATGAGCTGAATGCGGAAATAGCAGAATTTATGCTGATGGAAAATGGGGCTGAAGTAGAAACAGTGAAAAATGGGTTAGAAGCTGTTCAGCACTTTGAAGCCTGCGAATCAGGAACATACGATGTTATTTTAATGGATGTCATGATGCCGGTGATGGATGGGCTTACTGCCACAAAAACAATAAGATCCCTGGAACGGCAGGATGCAAAAACAATCTCTATCATTGCTATGACTGCAAATGCGTTTAGGGAAGATGCAGAAAAGTGTATGGAAGCAGGAATGAATGCACATTTGTCAAAACCGATTGTGATTGAGGAAGTTATAAAAACGATTTTAAGGTATGTTCATAATGATTAGCAGGGTTCATGAATTAGTGGAATACAATTGACAGGAGGGCTAAAAGATGACAATGCAGGCTGGCATACGCAAAATACACAGATTTTCTATCCAACATTATTGACGTGTAAAAATTTTTATGGTAGTTTAATTTTTAAAAAAAGAGATTATTTTAAAGGCAAACCTGTTGAAAGGCAGGAGCGCAAAGCCAGAGGGGACTAAAGTCAGAAAGCTTGACCATGTCAGCCGGTTGCCACTGTTTCCATATCATCATAATATATGGAAAAGATGTTTGAACAGAAGAGATTCCGATACCTTTTATACTATATAGATGTGTCATTTTAGAGAAATATAGTAGGGACACTGGCAGATTTTGGCAAGTGTCCTTTTTGCATGCAAAAATGGGTAACAAAACTGGCAGGGACAGGTTTTCTGTATACAGATAAAAGCAAGATGAAGAAGGCATAAGACGGAGAAAGGATTTTTATAAAATGAAAAATTATGAAGACAAAATATATTCCTTAGGTGAGACTGTAACGGGGCAGACACAGGTCATGTCACAGGTCGTACAGAAAACACTGGAAAATAATGGCGGGGTAGGTATAATGACAGGATCTTATGACCAAAACCTGTCTATTTTGTCTGTGAATAATCTGCTGTTGCATAGTACGGGATATACATTCGATACTTTCATGGAACAGACAAAAGGCTCATTGAGAAATTTCTTTTATGACGAGGAAGATAGACTGGAGCGAGACCGTTTTTTGCAGCTTCACGGAACAGGAGAAGCACAGATCCTTGCAGCAGACGGTACAGTGAAAAATGTACGGCTTTGTAAAGAGGATGCGACAGATGAGGCGGGCAGACAGATCTGGGTTATGTCCGTACAGGTCAACTGGGATCATGTAAATTTGACACTGCTCAATGAGGCTATCTGTTCCGGCTTCTGGTATTTTGACTGTGACGAAAACAGTGAGATTGTGAATGTAAACTGGAGTCATGAATTCCGAAAAATGCTTGGCTATCATGACACTCTGGACTTTCCGAATAAACTGGAATCCTGGTCAGATCTTCTGCATCCACAGGATAAAGAAAGAGTAATGGTGCAGCTTCAGGCGGCAATTAAGGATAAGACGAACCAGATAAAATACCAGGTAGAGTATCGTATGAGAATGAAGGATAATCAATACCAGTGGTTTCGGGCATCGGCAGAAGTAATACGCCGTCTGGATGGTTCTGCCAGCAGGATTGCCGGGATTTTTATTAACATTGATGGGGAGAAAAAAGAAATCATGCAGGCACAAAAATCTGCTGCTTTCCACCGGGCTTTTACGAAAGCAGATTTGTGCGAGTATTATGTGAATCTGGAAACGAATACTTTTGATACCTTTAAAGTTGAACCGTCCCTGATGACCGTCTTTGAACAGAGTCATACGTGGGATGAATTGATCCGGCATTTTGTGGATTCCTATGTTGTGGAGACAGATAAGAAGGCGGTATCCTCTTTTTACGACCGTGGTTATATTGCAGAAAGGCTGAAGGGTCTGGAAACCGAATTGGCTTTAGAGTGCCGTATCACTCTGAATGGAAAAGAACGATGGGTCCGCAATGTGGTCATACGTGGCGAGATCGAGGATTCAGAATATGCCATGATCTTTCTGCGTGATATCACAGAGGCAAAGGTAGAGAGCGCACGGCATCTGCAGATGGCAGCGGATAATGCTTCCATGGAGCAGCTGATTCAGAGTATTGTGCGTCTGGTTGACCGCTTTGTTGTCTGTGATCTGGAAAATGACAGATATGAATTCTACAATCTGAATGGACAGATGATATATAAACCTCTGGGATTTTATCATGATTTTCAGATGCAGGTTCTTGAAAAATATAAGACACTGGAACCATTGGAAGCTATAGATATCCTGATAACCCCGGATAATATTCGGAAAAAACTGAAAAGTGAAAATGATATTTATAAGTTTGAGTATTGCAGCCTGGATGAAAAGACTTATAAAATCGCTTCTTATATTCCCTTGGAATGGAAGAATGGAAAGCTGGAAAAGGTATTGCTGGCATCCATGGATGTGACACAGGAAAAGAAAGCAGAGATTGAATCCCGTCAGGCACTGAAAGAAGCTTACCGGTCCGCAGAAAATGCAAATCGTGCGAAAACGGAATTCCTTTCCAATATGTCCCATGATATCCGGACACCAATGAATGCGATTGTAGGTCTGACGGCAATCGCAGGAGCAAATATTGAGAGCCAGGACAGAGTCATTGAATGCCTCAGCAAGATCACAGAATCAAGCCGCCATCTGCTGGGGCTGATCAATGAAGTATTGGATATGGCACGTATTGAAAGTGGAAAAATGACACTGGCACAGGAAGATTTCAATCTGTCAGAGCTGGTAGATAATCTTATTACACTTACGAAACCGGTGCTTGATGAACATAAACATAATTTTGATATACACATCAATCATATTGAACATGAGGCTGTCTGTGGTGACAGCTTGAGGATTCAGCAGGTATTTGTGAATCTGATGAGTAATGCGATCAAGTATACACCGGATGGTGGAAATATTACTTTTTCGATAGAGGAAAAACCCAATGGATTTTCAGAACTTGGATGCTATGAATTTACGATTGAGGATAATGGAATCGGTATGTCACCGGAATTCCAGAAAATCATGTTTGATCCTTTCAGCCGTGCAGATGACCAACGGACAACCAGAGTTCAGGGAACCGGTCTTGGAATGGCAATCAGCAGAAATATTGTGAACCTGATGAATGGCACTATTAAAGTGGACAGTACCTTACATAAGGGAACTAAAATCACAGTAACAATTTATCTGGAGCTTCAGGAACAAGAAAAAGAACAGGACAAAAATCTGATGAATCTGCCGGTTCTGGTAGTGGATGATGATAAGACATGCTGTGAAAGTACAGTTGCCACACTGAAGGAAATCGGTATTATGGGTGAATGGGTTCTCTCTGGCAGGGAAGCCGTTGAGTGCTGTTATGCACGGCATGAGTTGAAAGATGATTACTTTGCTGTTATTTTAGACTGGAAGATGCCGGAGATGGATGGTATAGAGACTGCCAGACAGATCCGGAAACGGATCGGGAAAGAGATTACCATCATTGTACTGACATCCTATGAATTCAGCGAAATTGAAGAAGAAGCAAAGGCTGCAGGTGTAGATGCTTTTATTGCAAAACCGCTGTTCCGTTCCCGGCTGACGGCTACACTGCGGCAGTTTACTTCAGGCAGAAAAGAAAATACAGCGAGAAATTATCTGGAGAAACTGTCAGAAGCAGATTATACAGGAAAAAAGATTCTGCTGGTTGAGGATAATGAGTTGAACAGAGAAATTGCTGGTGAAATTCTGCAGATGACAGGTGCAAAAGTGGAAACGGCAGAAAATGGAAAAATCGCAGTTGAGAAAGTGGAAGCTTCTCCGAAAGGCTTGTATGATCTTGTTTTTATGGATATCCAAATGCCTGTCATGAATGGTTATGAGGCAACTGCAGCAATCAGGAGCCTTCCGGGTGAAAAGGGAAAACTGCCTATTGTTGCCATGACTGCCAATGCTTTTGCAGAAGATGTACAGCTGGCCAAAAATACAGGCATGAATGGACATATCGCGAAACCGCTGGATATGAATAAGCTGAATGATGTTCTGGAAAACTGGCTGTAATTGACTTCCTGGATACATGGGAAAAGCAGCTAGGAAACATAGAGAGGGTTTTGTGATACAATGTTGCATCTGAATACCGCTCGCTGATCCGTCCATTTCTGGATGTCTCTAGACTTTCAGCAAGATAGAAGGCGGTAGAATGCATTTCCACAGAATACCGTATGTGTGATGGCAGTTGGCACAGGATGCTTTTTACTGTAAAAAAAAGGGATGAGTCTGGAAATGTAACCCATGTTTGCAAAATGCGTGAAGAGTTGAGGCGTTTTTGTATTAAACTAAAATTAGGGAAAAGACATGTGAAATACGATGATGAAAAATAACTATATAAAACAAAAAAGAAAAGATCAAAATCCGGTAAATCATTGGAAAATTTTTGAGGGACGGTTGGTATTCCTTCTGGCAATGGTGATTTTGTTTGTTGTTGCATATACTTTTATTTTACAACAAGCATATACCCAAACTGCTCTGAAAACAGAAATTGAACGAGATATTTCCAGTGCAGATGCGGTTCATAAGCTGGTAAATCACAGACTGGGACGAAAAGATTTTAATGAAATAAAAAGTAAATCTGATGAGAATACAGAACTATTCAAGAATATATCGACATATATGAATGAAATCAGAACGCTGAATTCTACGAGATATATTTACACAGCAACCAGAAATGAAGACGGTAGATTGATTTACGTTGTAGACGGACTGGATCCATCGGCTGGTGACGTCAGACATCCAGGAGATCCGATTGAAAAGGAGATGGTTCCTTATATAGAAAAAGCACTTTCTGGAAAAACAGTATATTCTCAGGATATTGTTGATACAACATGGGGACCTATTTTTACAGCCTGTTATCCTGTGACAGCGGAAGATGAATCTAATGAAGTAATAGGTGCTTTCTGCATAGAAATGGATATGCAGAAAGCGTATGGAATGGTTGAGAAGACGAATAAGTTAAGTATTGTACTGGGATGCATTACAGCGTGTATTTTGTTAATATTATGTACCTGTGGATATTCTGTATATAAGAAGCAAAAAGAAAATGAGCAGAAACAGCAAAAACTGTTGCAGGAAGCTGCAAGACTGGCCGATTCAGCTAATAAAGCAAAATCAACATTTCTGTTTAATATGTCTCATGATATTCGTACCCCTATGAATGCAATCATTGGATATGCAGAATTGGGAGAGAGACATTTAAAGGAGCCAACTATATTAGAGGATTACTTTGAAAAAATATTATTGTGCGGAAAGAAAATGCTGCATTTGATTGATAACATTCTTGAATTAGCACGAATCGAAAACAACCACGCAACGCTAGATGAAACAATAACAGATGTTTCTAAAAACTTTGATTTATGTATTGATATGTTTAGGAAACCGATAGAAGAAAAACATCAAACACTGAAAGTCAATAAGAACATTCGATATCCATACCTGTATATGGATGATGCAAGATCATCTGAAATTACGATTAACATTTTGAGTAATGCTGTGAAATACACGGGTGAAGGCGGTAACATAAGCTGTACATTGAACCAATATCCCGGCGAAAAAGAAGGTTGGAGTGTATTAGAGCTTATCATAGCAGACAACGGAATCGGAATGTCAGAAGAATTCCAAAAACATATTTTTGAATCATTTTCACAGGAACGATCTTCGTCAGACAGCGGAATAGAAGGTAGCGGACTTGGCATGGGAATCGTGAAGAAACTGGTGGATTTAATGAATGGCAAGATCACAGTTCAGAGCAAACCGGGAGCAGGTTCTACTTTTACAATCACGCTTCCATTAGAAATAGCAAATGAGGAAGAAAGGAATCCGAAACATGCAGACGGTCAGTTGAATATCAAAAAACTGGAAGGAAAAAGGGTTCTTCTGGTAGAAGATAATGACTTGAACGCAGAAATTGCAACGGAACTTTTGACAGAAGAGGGAATCATGATAGAAAGAGCGGAGAACGGCGTTGCATGTATTGATATGCTTAACAAAGCAAAGCAAAATTACTACAGTCTGATTCTGATGGATATTCAGATGCCGATTATGAACGGATATGAAGCATCCAGGAGAATTCGAGAACTGAAAGACGGTAACAAATCGCAGATTCCAATTGTTGCAATGACAGCAAATGCTTTTGAAGAAGATAAGAAGACGGCTTTTGCAAGTGGCATGAATGATCATGTTGCAAAACCAATAGATATGAATGTATTATTGCCTACTATTATGAAATATATGTAAAGGAAGAAAGAAGGACACTGATTTTGCAGTCAGTGTTCTTCTTACATATCAGTCGACTAAAGAAAAACATTTTATAGTTGTACATTATCTCGTTGAGAAGGGTAAATCTGTGAACTTTGTTCACTAAGCAGAGCAGTGAAATTTTGACGAATGATATTTAAAGTCTTTTGCTTTTTCAGTAATTCTTGTAATCAATAAGAAGATTATTCAAGAAAAACAGGGAAAAGATAAGCCGGAGAGAGAAGCTGATTTTGGTGTGAGATAATTGAAAAAGGAATGGAAGTTACTGTTTTGGTAGCTTTCATTCCTCGCACTTACGGAAATATCCCCTTGATTTTCACTTAAAAACAAGAGGATATTTCCAGCATATTATTTTTTCCCAAAAACAACCCTACCAAACATCTTTCCATCAACTTTCGCATAATATGCCATTTTCGCATACCCCAGCACATATCCAATACAATGCGCCCGTGGAAATACATACCGATAATTTTTCGCAACATTCTTTATTCCTTCAGGAATCTCCAAATGCTTCCATTCGTCCTTATGTTTCACAGACACTGCATATCCTTTTCGAATACACTCAAAAGCTTCATAGGCTCTAACTCGGTCAACTCCATTTTCAATCATATAATCATAAAAATCTTCCTGCGTAAAACATGGATACAGTTTAAAGTCATTTGTTAAGGTTATTTCAATAAATTTATCAATATCAAAATAACCCTGCTGCCCATTTTGCCAGCAAAAAGTGCTGTGAACACCTGATTCTAAAGCCACCATATCCCGATACGTTTTCGGTTTTACTTTCTGAAAGAGCATTTGCAAATCTCTACTCGGAGCTGCTGTGTTGCATATATTGCTCCACGTAATCTCTCTTAATTCTTTATTCCCAATTTCATTAGCGTAAATACCAGTTTGCCTCTGTAACTCAGTTAATTCATCCAAAATTTCTACAGTTAATAATCGAACAGGTTTAATCGAATGTTCCTGCAGTTCCAAAATTCCGCCAGTAATACAAATATCCCCGTTTTCCAGATAAGAAATCAAATCTGTGTAATCCTGAATTGTATTTTCAGAAGGCAAAATAGCGTAACCAATCAAATCAACACCAATCATTCTCTCATCAAACTGTGTTGAATTAAACTGAAACATTCCCCATCGCACGACTTCCTGATTTGGATATATTTTTTCTAAAGTTCTTTGTGCGAATGCCAGAAATTCAGAATTTACGTTATATTCAAATGAAATAGATTTTTTGCCATCTATTCCCCAGACGGTTTCCAGAGACAGGTTGTATCCGTCTGCCCACATTTTTGTATTACAACAAGGACATTTTCTGGAGGGAAGATCAATTCCAAATAAATGTGTATCTACTTTTTCATAATATCCACATTCGGTACAATAATAATGTGCTGAAAGAGGATTGAACGAATGATTTCCGAGAAGATAACATAAAATTGAACCTGAAACAGTTCCGCGCATATTTATAAGTGTATTGCTTTTTTTTGCCGCTTCTGACAGACAGCGGAAAATCTCAAAATCATCGATATGGTCTGAATTTTCTAAAAACGTAAGCTCTTGTAAATAACGTTTCTGGATAGTTTCTGGCACTCCATTTGGATATTTTTCTACAAGTTTTTCCTGGCTGAATTTTTTTACATTTTCAAATGCATTTTGAATAACTGGTAATTTCATAAGCGACCTCCAATTTATTTTTAAGATGTGGTCAGTATAACAAATCTGAAATACCTTTTATATTCCAATAGCTGTACCAAAAATAGCACAGCTATTAGTTGTTTTGAACAGAGAAAAAAGTTATAATATAGAAAAGGCAATCGGAGTGTACAATTATGATAGCACCAAAAGCAACCATTTTATGTTTATATGAGATTCTAAAAAAGTATACCGACGAATCCCATATTCTATCAGCCGAAAAAATTCGCGAAAAATTAAAATCTATTTACGATGTTGACATGGAACGAAGAGCAATCTATCGAAATATAGAAGCATTACGCAGTATGGGAATTGAAATCGCAGGATATCAGGATAACCGGGAAGGATATTTCCTAATCGACCGCGAATTCGAGCTTTCAGAAATAAGGCTTTTATGTGATGCAGTTGCTGCTTCTGATATGATAAAAGAATTCACCAGCAAAATAATTATAAAAAAACTTCTTGAATCACAAAGTATTTTTCAAAGCAGAATGCTACAAAAAACTGTTTTCGTAAAATCAGAAAAGAAGATTCTAAGCAAACAGCTTTTTTATAATATCGATGCTTTAAATGTTGCAATCAATCAAGGATGTAAAGTAAGTGCAAAACTGCTGAAATATGGAGTTAATCAGGAATTAGAAGAAGTCATAAATAGCAATATTATTATTAGTCCATACGTTACTATTTGGGCTGAAGGGAATTACTATATCCTTGGAAAGAGGGAATATTCTGAAGAATTAGAACATTTTCGAATTGATCATTTAAAGGATATCACGATACTGGAAAGAGGCATTGATATGATCTTTGGCGGTTTAAATCCAGGTCAGTATGCCGAGAAAAAGATCTTTCAAAAAGGAGAATCAAAAGCATCCTACGAAATAGAATGTGCTTTCGGATTATGGCAGGAAATTGCTGAAACCTTCGGGAAAAATGCAACCGTATTAAAAAAGGATAAAGAAAATATTACAGTAAAAATTAATACAATATCATCCGTTATACATTCATGGGTAATGACTCACATCAATCAATGTGAAATTATTGGGCCTAAAAGTTTCCGGGACAAAATCCAAAATGAAATTATGGATGCGTATAGAAAATATTGTATGTAGTCCTGATATGTATAAAAATATACTTGATTAGTTTTCAAAAATACTTGATAATAGTACAACAATATGTTTTAGATCAGTAGATGAAATTTAAGCATTAATTATAGAATGAGATGACCAAATGGAAATAAAAGAAGTACAATCCATTCTTACAATTGGTGAAACTGTAGCGGTTGAATTTAAACGCTATGGAAATGGAATTGAAAATGATACCTATGAGACAGTTTGCTCATTTCTGAACAGATTTGGCGGAGACCTTTTCATGGGAATATTAGATGATGGGACTGTAGTAGGAATACCAGAAAAAGCAGCTCCTGATATGGTAAAAAACTTTATTAAGGTTATTAGTAATCCTACATTGTTCTCACCAACGATATATTTGGTACCGGAAATTATAAAATATGATGAAAGTCATACGATCATTCATGTTCATATTCCGCCTAGTGCAGAGGTTCACAGCTTCAAAAAAGTCATCTATGACCGTGTGGATGATGCGGATGTAAAAATAACATCTACCAGTGCAATTGCACAGATGTATATTCGTAAGCAGAATATTTTTACAGAAAAGAAAATCTATCCTTATGCAAAAATGGAAGATTTGAGATTAGATCTGCTGCCAAAGATTCGTATTATGGCACAGAATCATGCAGGTGGTCAGCATCCCTGGACAACTATGGATGATCAGGAACTTTTGAAAAGTGCAGGATTATACGGTAGAGATATCGTTACCGGAGAAGAGGGTTTCAATTTAGCAGCAATTATGCTGTTAGGAAAAGACGATGTAATTTTAAATGTTGCACCGACTTATGTGACCGATGCACTTGTGCGAAAAGTTAATGTAGATCGTTACGATGATCGGGAAATTATTAAGACAAACCTAATTGAAAGTTATAGCCAGCTCCTTGATTTTGGAAGAAAAAACTTGCCAGACAAGTTCTTCCTTGAAGATACAGTAAACAAAAGTCTCCGGAATACAATTGTCAGAGAAATGATCAGTAATACGTTGATGCACCGTGAATTTACAAGCAGTTATACAGCAAAGTTTGTGATTGAGAAAGATCGAATGTATGTGGAAAATGCGAATCGTGCAACAAAGGAAGGTTTCATCACAGTAGATAATCTGGAACCAAATCCAAAAAATCCTCTTATAGCATCGTTTTTCAGGAATATCGGTTATGCTGACCAGCTTGGATCTGGAGTAAGAAAATTATTCAAATACAGCAAATATTATTCAGGGAAAGATCCTTTGTTTGTGGAAGACGATGTATTCCGGATTATTGTTCCATTGGATGATGCATATTCGTTTGATTATGGAATAGAAGCTGGAAGCAGTAAAGTAATTGAAATTAATAATGCCGATAAAATGCCGATAAATGCCGATAAAACGCCGGTAAATAGTTTGTCGGCACAGCAAAATTCAATTATTCAATTTGCGAAAGAAACAGGATCGATTAAATCTCGGCAAGTAGAAGAATTACTTGGAGTAAAGCAACGTCGAGCAAGAAGAATTCTTGGAGAACTGGTCAATATGGGAATTTTGGAACGTCAAGGTGCATATAAAAGCACTGTATATGTTTTGAAAAATTAAAAAAGGCACCTGCTTATCATTACTATAAAAGTAAAATCATCAAACACTAACCTAAAGGAGCACACCAACCCATGCCATTACAAATCGTCAGAAATGATATCACAAAAATGCCCGTAGACGCCATCGTCAATGCCGCAAATTCCTCCTTGCTCGGCGGCGGTGGAGTGGATGGCTGCATTCACCGTGCAGCAGGGCCCAAGCTTTTAGCGGAATGCCGCACTTTGGGCGGCTGTCAGACCGGAGATGCAAAGATTACAAACGCCTATGATCTGCCTTGCAATTATGTCATTCACGCAGTAGGTCCTATTTGGAGAGGCGGACAGTTTCATGAGCGGGAGCTGCTTACTTCCTGCTATGAAAATTCCTTAGCACTTGCAAAAGAAAAACATTGTGAAACCATAGCATTTCCACTGATTTCTTCCGGAATTTACGGCTATCCGAAAGCTCAGGCGCTGAAGGTTGCAATCGACGCGATCAGCGCATTTCTTATGGAAAATGATATGACGGTATACATCGTCATTTTTGATAAAGCAGCTTATCGGATCAGCAGCAAACTGTTTTCTGATATTGCATCTTATATCGATGATCATTATGTAGAAACACACATTAACAAAACATCCGAAGCAATGAGGCGCCAGAAGCAGTTCCGGGAAATGGATCTCTGTGAAAGCATATCTTTACCAGAGCCATCAAATGTACCATTAAGTAAGGCTGCAACTTTGGAAGATGCCTTGCAGCAAATGGATGAAAGCTTTTCTGAAATGCTGCTTCGGAAGATTGATGAAAGTGGAATGACCGATTCTCAGTGTTATAAGAAAGCCAATATTGACCGGAAATTATTTTCCAAGATTAAAAATGACAAGTACTACAAACCATCCAAACCGACCGTTCTTGCATTTGCGCTGGCACTTGAGCTTCCGCTTCCGGAAATTCAGGATATGCTGATGAAAGCAGGATTTGCCCTGTCTCATTCCAGCAAATTTGACGTAATCGTTGAATATTTTATCTTAAAGCCAAATTATAGTATTTATGAAATCAATGAAGCACTCTTTGCCTTTGATCAAAGTCTGATTGGAGGCTAAGAAGAAAATAGTTTGGCAATTTGGCACATAGCGTTGTTCACCTGATATGATTCTGTAGAAATTTTCTGATCCATAAAAAGTGTCGCTTTTCATGCGACCATTTCCCCTGAAAATGGCAGTATCCTATAGTTACAAACAAAATAAGCCATTACTTAGGAGGAAATTTAGTATGAGAAAAAATCTGACAGAAGTTGTATTTATTTTAGATCGCAGCGGATCCATGAGCGGACTGGAAATGGATACCATAGGCGGCTTCAATTCTATGATTGAAAAGCAGAAAAGAGAGGCAGGGCAGGCGCTGATTTCTACCGTGCTTTTTAACAATAACAGTAAAGTCCTTTATGACAGAGTAGAGGTGCAGAAGATTCCCTCTATGACAGAAGACGATTATTCTGTGTACGGCTGTACGGCTCTCCTGGATGCGATCGGCGGTGCTATCCATCACATTGGAAATGTCCACAAATATGCGCGCACGGAAGATGTACCAGAGCATACCGTTTTTATCATCATGACAGATGGTATGGAAAATGCAAGCCACATTTATCGCATTGATAAAGTAAAGCAGATGATCGAACGACAAAAAGAAAAATATGGATGGAAATTTCTCTTTCTTGGCGCAAATATTGATGCGATTGAAACAGCCAGTCATTTTGGAATTGACGCCGATAAAGCTGCCAATTATCAATGTGACTGCGAAGGAACTGCATTGAATTATGAAGTATTAAATGATGCCATATCTGCTGTTCGGTGCAATGCAGCGCTTGATTCTAGTTGGAAAAAGCGGATTGATAAAGATTACAAAAAACGCGGGCAACATAGCCGCGTAGATTGATGAAACACACAAAGAGCAGGGGATGAACTTTCCAAAGTTCTTTCCCTGCTCTTTCCACATTCATTTATTCCATCACTTCTCCGATCACCTTCATCATCTCATCCACCCGGAACGGTTTCATAATAAACCCATCCATCCCGGCATCCAGCGCATGTTTCCGGTCTTCCTCAAATGCATTTGCAGTCATGGCAATGATTGGAATCTGTGCCTTCTTCACATCTGCAAGCTGACGGATTTTCTGTGTCGCTTCGTACCCATTCATCCGTGGCATCTGTACATCCATCAGGATAAACTGATATGTGCCTGCCTCCTTATCTTGAATTTCTTCCACACAGGCGCATCCATCCGGAACCCAGTTCACAAGAATCCCTTTATTTTTCAAAACTTCCATGGCAATTTCTGCATTTAATTCATTATCTTCCACCAAAAGTACATGCATTCCGTCAAGACCTATTTTGTATTCCTTTGCTTTATCTGATTGATGAAGCTGATTTTCCGTTGCAATCCGAAGGGGAAGTGAAATCTGTATTTTGGTTCCCTGACCGGAATTACTTTGGATTATCACATCACCATGCATCAGATCTACCAGTTTCTTCACAATCGCAAGTCCAAGCCCTGTTCCTTCAGTCTTGCTTTCGGTAGAAGTTCGCTCTCTTTCAAATGCCTCAAACGCATGTTTCTGAAATTCTTCAGTCATACCGATTCCGGTATCCTTTATCGTGAATTTGTATTCGGCAAATTCAGGTGCGATCATTCTCTGGACGCAGCTAAATGTGATCGTTCCTCCCGCTGGGGTAAATTTAACTGCATTATTCAGTACATTTACCAGAACCTGCTGCAGTTTTGTCACATCACACCATACCAGTGGATTTTCTATTTGATCCTCAACTTTGAAATCAATCATTCCCTTTTGGATGCTGTATTCGAGCATCATTTTCAGATTTTCTTCCATTTGCTTCAGGTCAGTTACCATCTCCACAATTTCTGCCTTTCCACTTTCGATTTTAGACAGATCCAACACATCATTGATGATCTTCAGAAGAATCTCACCAGATGCCTGAATTTTGGAAATTGCATTTTTTACAATTTCTTCATCATCCGGATGTTCTGCAATGATATCAGAAAATCCAATGATCGCATTCATCGGGGTACGGATATCATGGGACATATTTGCCAGGAAAGCATTCTTTACCTCACCGGCTACTTTCGCTTTCCGTGTCGATTCTTTTTCCAGTTCCAATGCATTGGACAGTCTTTTCCGGTGTTCAAACTCCATCTGATCTTGCTGGTGCTCCACCATGAACAGGTAGGAGAGCAGTGCTCCGATTACCAGGCAGTACGGTTGGAACGGATACGCCCCATAAAGTGGAATGATATAGGTATTTACCAGAATTCCGATCAGTGGGACTGCTGAAAACAGTGCCGATTTTATGAGATATCTGACACCCTTTGTATTGTTCATGAATAAAATGAAGAATGTCTGTGCAAATGTATAAACGTAATAAAACAGATTGAGTACGGCAAACACTCCGAAAAATGTACCGCGTATATAGGTCCGGTTCCGTGAAAATCTCCAGACAATTCCCGTCGGAACTGAGAGAAGCACCATCAGAACCAGGAGAATGAACGGAATCATTTCCGCAAATCTTTGCTTCTTTGAACGGTTAATCCCCATATAACTCTGCATAAACAAATGCCACACATATGGCATGATTACATAAACCAGATAAAAGAAAAACACAACCAGCTTAAACTGCAAAAGGTTTCCTGACTTACCTAAGAGTTCTTTCATAAACAATGCATCCATTAACACATAAAGCTCTACCATGCCAATAAAGATCATCGTATATTTTTTACTCGGGCTCCATGTAATATAATAACGGATCCTTAAAAAGATGATCGTCAGTATTATCATCATAAATATTGCGTTGCTCAAATAAATACTACTCATTTTCCAGTCCCTTTTTTCTTTCGTTTTGTCTCATTATTTCTTTCATTATTGTATACTTTTTCTATGCGTTTCGCAATCCATATGTTATACTATTGAGTAAAGGTATCTCAAGGAGGATTTTACAAATGAAAATAGCAGTAACATACGAAGGCGGATCTATTTTCCAGCACTTCGGAAAGACAGAAACTTTTAAAATGTATGAGGTAGAAGACGGAAAGATCACTTCCATGCAGATTGTTCATGCTGGTGGCGCCGGACACAGTGCGCTTGCAGGATTCCTTTCTGAGCAGAGTGCAAATGTTCTGATCTGTGGCGGTATCGGAGAAGGTGCACAAGAAGCGCTGAAAGAAGCCGGTATCAAAGTTATATCCGGTGCAGCAGGAGAAGTAGATGCGGCAGTGAATGCCTATCTTGCAGGAGAACTGGAATCTGCAGGTACAAATTGTGACCATCACCACGAAGAAGGTCATTCCTGCTGTGGACAGCATGAAGAAACAGCAACAGAAGAAACTTCTGCTGAAGAAGAACATTCCTGTGGCGGACACTGCAGTGGATGCAGCGGATGCGGTGGCGCACATGTGCCGGATTTTGAAGGTCCGAATGTCGGAAAGACCTGCCGTACCCATTACAGAGGTACCTTTGATGATGGTACCCAGTTTGATTCTTCCTATGACCGTGGAGAGCCATTGGAATTTGTATGCGGAGCCGGACAGATGATCCATGGTTACGATAAAGCCGTTGCAACAATGGAAGTAGGACAGACCATCAACATCCATCTGATGCCGGAAGAAGCTTACGGCATGCCGGATCCACGCGCCATTTTTACGCTGGAAATCGCACAGCTTCCTGGATCAGAAGATCTGGAAGTCGGTGCACATGCATATCTGACCAACCAGTACGGACAGCCATTCCCGGTAACCGTAACAGAAAAGACAGAAACCAACATCACATTTGATGCCAACCATGAGATGGCTGGAAAAGAACTGAACTTCCAGATCGAACTGGTAGAAGTAAAATAGTAAATATGAAAAGTGATTTAAGCGCCCCTTTTATTTCGTCATAAAGGAGGCGCTTAAATACTAAGATTATATTTTTGGAAATCGATAATTAGACAACGGAAGGGAGATTTGCCCGTGCTAGATTCAGAATTAAAAACATATCCATGGAATCCAACCGTAAAAAAGAAAGCCCGCCGCGTGTTCATGCTGAGATGGTTGTTCGTCATCCTGGCTGCCGCTGCAATCTTTTTTCTGACCTATCAGAAACTCACTACCAATGTCTGGGGATTTACGGCTTTCCTTTGCCAGATTCTTGCCGTTATCGAACTTGCTTTTGGGCTCCAGTTTGTAGAAGCCGGATGGAGCAGAAAGATATCGAGTAGAATGCCACTGGACGAACATTATGAGTATGCGCTTTATGTGTATCATATACAATCTGTCCGCGATCTTGCTACGAATAACCGCATGCTGCTCCTGATTGCAAGCCTTGAAATCCAGCTTGGGAAATACGATCATGCTACACAGACAATTACACAGATTTCTGTTGGAAAATGCACACCGGTCCAGTTAAAACAGTTGTATTATATGCAGATCTTACTGGCAGCAGAAGCGGGAGATACTGATACAAAAAATCAGTTTTTAACCCGTTATACAGGAATTCCTGACACAAACGGTGAATATCCATCTGAAGCAGAACTTACCACCTGGATTGAAGCAGAAGAAATGGACAGACTTATTTCTGCATTAAAAAAATTCACTCCGACAAGAAAAGAGCATATCCTGCGTACTTGTCTGATTACAATCGTTCTGGCATACAGTACCTTTTTCTACGGTGCATGGTATGGTATCAATAGAAGCGCAGGATATGCAATCCGCTATTATTTTGCTGAAATATCCGTCATCTGCGTTTCCGTCACCTTGTCCTGCCTGCTGATCTGGGGCATGATCTGTCTGTATAAAAAGCAAAAAAGCCTTCTTAATAGGAAAGCAGCCAGACGAATAATTGCCGTTTCTTATGCCGCACTGACTCTTTTCTTACTTTCTCTGATTGGTTACAGCTTTTTAATTGTGAGCTTTGGCGTAGAAGGAACGGAAACCGTAACCGGTCAAGATCAGCATTATATTTATCTTTCCGTACAGCCTGATTATGGCATCGCTACACAATACCGAACTGATAACCTGATTTATATGCAAAAAACGGGTTTGTTTTTACCGAATACAGATACTTTAACAGAATCCTCTGTACCAGATTCCGACCCGAATGATTCTGAAACACAAGATAGTAGTACCACTGATTCTACCGAAAATTCTCCGGCACAGGAATCCCAGAAGGCTTCACCGCTTCAGGACGAAATGCGTGCTGTGTATCAATATATCCAGCAACAGAATCCCCTTCCGGATATGAATTTCACTTACACGGCAAATGCAAAGGGCGAAAATTACGCGATCCTCTCTGAGACAACAGAAGAGAAGGATGGCACAACAGTAAATGTCAATTACTGTCTGTATGATAACGGTTCTAAGACAGATGAAAATAATAATACTTTCGAAGAATTGGTTCTGGAAAAGGTATATCCGGATGGTGGATATGAGACAGAATTGGTTGATTTCTATCTGGTAAATCCGGAGACTTTGGAAGTTATAGATGAGCAGAAATCAAGCTGGTAATTCTATTTATCCTATTAAAAAAATACTTACCAAATGATAAAATAAAGTAAAGAGCAGAGTTATTCGAAGGTATCTCTGCTCTTTTACTTTATATTTTCTCCTCAAATAATGTCAGAAAATCCTGTAATTCCGCCGGCATCCTGCCTTTCCTCCATGCAAGAAGAATTTCAGTTGTAAGATCAGCTCCAGTAATATCATATGCTTTTAATTTATTAGTGAGCTTCAGCATAGACTCCGGAAGAATCGCAATTCCCAGTCCCTTTTCTGCCATCGTCATTGCAGTGCGGGCATCCTCACAGGCAAAATAAATATCACAGACCAGTCCGGCGCCCTCAAATGCGGCAAGCATATATTTGCGGTAGCGGTGGGAGAGGATTAAGGGTTGTTCGGAAAGTTCCCGCAGACTGATGGATGTATGTCCCTGCAACAGAGGGTGATCAGGAACTGCCATCACAAGCAGCTTCTCCCGGGAAAGAGACTTGGTTTCACAGCCATTTAACACAATTGGTGTGCGGAGTGTAGTCAAATCGATCATTCCATTTTCCAGCTGATCTTTCAGTGTAAATGTAGATCCTTCATGTACATCAAAATGAATTTGAGGATACTTTTTTGCAAAGTAAAGCAGATATTCGGACATCATCGATACAGTGGATGGTGTGATCCCTATGTGCAGGGTAGCTGCCTGACCGGATTTGACAACCTCCTGTTTGGTCAGATCTGCAAGCATCAGAAGATTACCGGCCTGCTCATAAAGCGTCTTTCCGGCATCTGTAAGCGTAATTTTCTTTGTACCTCGCAAAAAGAGTGATACCTGTAATTCTTCCTCCAACATCTTCATCTGATAGCTCAGCGGTGGCTGGGTCATGTGAAGAACTCTTGCTGCACCGCTGATCGTTCCGGCATCTACGATCGCACGAAAATATTCCAACTGTCTGATTTCCATAAAAATGTAATTCATCTCCTGATTATTTAAAAATGAAAATATATTATCCATATGATTTTTATTGAATTATCATATAAAAACAATAATTTACATATATATTACATCATGTTAGAATTAAAAAGCAAGAAAAATAAAAAGGAATGAATTTACAAATGAAACGAGTCGATTTTGAAAATGGAACGATAACCAGTAATATCCTTGGAGCATCGCTCCCGATGCTGGTTGCCCAGATTTTAAGTTTACTTTATAACATTGTAGACCGGATTTATATTGCACGTATCCCGCACATCGGAACTGCAGCACTTGGTGCAGTCGGTCTTTGCTTCCCGGTAATTGTCATCATTACCGCATTCAGCAATCTATTCGGAAGCGGCGGTGCACCATTATTTTCGATTGAGCGCGGCAAAAATGAGCCACAGGAAGCGAAAAAAATTATGAATATTTCTTTTTCCATGGTCTGTATCTGTGCCATTGTACTCATGGTAATTGGCTTTTTATTTGCCCGCCCGATCCTGGTACTGTTTGGTGCCTCAAAAGACGCTCTGATCTATGCATATCCGTACCTGCTGCTTTACCTGATCGGAACTCTGCCTTCTATGATTGCAACCGGTATGAACCCGTTTATCAATGCACAGGGATATTCAACCATCGGCATGCTTTCAGTTACCATAGGGGCAGTAACGAACCTGCTGCTTGACCCGTTGTTTATTTTTGTGTTCGGGCTTGGCGTGCGCGGTGCCGCAATTGCAACGGTCATTTCTCAGACACTTTCTGCTGCATTTGTCTTTTTCTTTCTTACAAAGAAAGCAGAACTGAAAGTGAGACTCCTCAAAAAAGAGGAACTTGCCAGCTGTACAGCTTATGCAAAAAACATTGTAAGCCTGGGAACTGCCGGATTTATCATGCAGTTAACAAACAGTCTGGTAACGATTGTCTGCAACAATGTACTTTCCGTCACAGGCGGAGATATCTACATTTCTGTTATGACCATCGTATCCAGTGTCAGACAGCTTGTAGAAACTCCGATTTATGCAATCAACGAAGGGACTTCGCCAATCCTGAGTTACAATTATGGTGCAAGACGCCCATGCCGTGTAAGAAAAGCCGGTGCCATGATGGCACTTATGATTCTCGGATACACAGCTGTGATGTGGAGTATTATCATCATCGCGCCAAAAACCCTGATCGGAATTTTCAGTTCGGATGCTACGTTGATGAAAGATGCAGTTCCTGCCCTGAAGCAGTATTTTGCAGCGTTTATCTGCATGGATATGCAATACATTGGCCAGACGGTCTTTAAATCCCTGAATAAGAAGAAGCATGCAATCTTTTTCTCACTACTTCGGAAGGTATTTATCGTCGTGCCTCTGACATATCTGATGCCGTATGCCCTGCATATGGGAACAGACGGCGTATTTCTCGCTGAGCCGGTTTCTAACGTCATTGGTGGAGGATTATGCTTCATCACCATGTTACTTACCGTATTGCCGGAATTAAAGCGTATGGAGCGGAAGAATGCGCTCTATGAGACAGGCACGATCTTATAAATGCTTAAACCGCTGTCAAGCTGTAGCAAATTTCGTTATACCGAATTATAAATCTACAATATTTCAGGAGGAAATGACAAATGAGCAGTAGAGAAGTAATAGAAAATGTACAAGCAGATCTCTTTGCAATACAGGATCTTGCTTATCGGGATTTTCAGGCAAAACTGATGCCGACAGTCAATAAGGAAACCGTCATCGGTGTGCGGACTCCTTCTTTGCGCGCATACGCAAAAAAGTTCGGTAAAACAGACAATGTTTCTGCATTTCTTGAAGTGCTTCCACATAAATATTATGAAGAAAACAACCTTCATGGACTACTGATTGAACAGATTAAAGCGTACCCATCCTGTATTGCCGCACTGGACCGTTTTCTCCCGTATATAGATAACTGGGCAACCTGTGATATGATCGCGCTCCGGACAGTAAAAAATCATCTGGACTTATTTATCCAGGAAGTCTGCCGCTGGATAGCATCGGATCACCCTTATATCGTCCGTTTTGGAATTGGAATGCTGATGCGGTATTATCTGGATGAACAGTTTAAACCGGAATATCCCAAAAAGGTAGCCGAAGTTAAATCAGACGAATATTATGTAAACATGATGCGTGCCTGGTATTTTGCTACCGCTCTTGCAAAGCAGTATGACCAGATCATTCCTTATCTGGAAGAGAAAAGGCTGGACACCTGGACACATAATAAGACGATTCAGAAAGCAATTGAAAGCTACCGGATCACGCCGGAACAGAAGATCTATTTAAGGACATTAAGAGTAAAAAAATAATAAAATGCCATCATCATATCAGTCACATCGATGAAATGATGATGGCATTTTATTATTCACCAATTTATCATTTGTAAAAATTTATCCATATTAGGATATTATTTAACCGTACTTTGACAATTTATGGTTCCCGCAATTTTACCACATTTGCAGCACTACGTCGTCTGTCTTCATCGATTGCAGCGTAGTGCTTTTTCGTTGTATTGACATCTTTGTGTCCCAGAACATCCGCTACCAGATAAATATCCCCCGTTTCCTTATAAAGGGCAGTACCATAGGTACTTCTGAGCTTATGTGGCGTGATTCTTTTATTTGTAATCTGACTGGCATACTTTTTAACCATATTTTCAACCGCCTGCACACCGATCCGGCGTCTTTGGGTTGATAAAAATAGAGCATTTTCATAGCCAGCAATGGGCGTTACCGCTTTACGGTATGTCTCCAGATAATTGCGAAGTGCTTTTTCCACCTCTTCACCAAAATAAACAACCATCTGGCTTCCACCTTTTCGTGTCACCATGACCCCATTATTGTTGAAATCCACATCTGACAGGTCCAGTCCAACTAACTCCGATACTCGAATACCTGTTCCAAGTAGAAGAGTAATGATCGCAATATCACGTTCTTTCGTCTTATTATAATAGGAGAGTGCCTGACCGGTTAATTTGGAACCACAGGATTCCACATAATCCAAAAGCTTTGCAACCTCATCGGTATCCAAACGTATGATCGCCTTGTCATGTAACTTCGGCATATCTACAAATAAGGTCGGATTTTTCTGAATTATCTGTCTTTTAAAGAAATAATTATAAAAGCTACGTAATGCAGACATTTTGCGAAATAAGCCTCGTTCAGAGTTTGTGACCTGTTTGGTTTCTTTGGTATGAACATCTGTAGTATCATAGACCTTCAGATATTCCAGATATTCCTCAATATCAACCGGCTGAATAGCTTCCAGATCCTGTACCTGAAAGTCCTTAATTGAGTGATGTTTATAAACAGGATTTTCTTCAATTAAAAACTGAAAGAACAAACGGATGTCATATGCATACGATATTCGTGTCTTTGGTGATGTGGTTGGTTCAATGGCACGAAAATAATCACGTGCAAAGTCAGGCATGGTGTTTAAAACACCACGAAGACGAATAGTATTATCAATATAAGTTTCTTCCTGGTATGTTTTTGTATCAGATGGCATGATCCTAAGAACCTCCTAAATTCCATAAATTTCCCCGATATAGGTATGATTATAGCATGGTTTCGGAAGATTTGTCTATATCTTTTGGAAAAATCGGTATTTGTCGTATAGATTTGTTATTCAAAATACTGCTGTCCCAAGACAACTTTTTGCCAGGGACAGCTGATTATAATTACTAGCACGGTCTGTTTCCTTTTTCAAATGGATATTCAATCCCCCAGTCTTTTCTAAGTCCATCCATCTGTTCCATGATGCGAATACTTTCTTCATGCGGCATTTCCGTACATTCAAGTTTTCCTTCACGGATAGCCTTCATAGAAGCGCGTACTTCATATTCAAACCCAGTGATCTGTTCTGGCATTGTAATTTCCCTTACAAATTCCCGATCCGGTGTATATACTTTTACCGCCGTAATATCATTAATATTTTCCGCAATCAGATACCCCTTGGTCCCATATATCATACCATATTGTTCTGTACCGGTAAGTGCACTGCTTTGTATAGAAGCCATCGATCCATTTTTGTATTTCAAAATAATGGAATTCTGTGCATCCACTCCACTGTCAAATTTTACGCAGGAAGAAAGCGTTTCTTCAACATCATCGCCTAAAACCATGCTTGCAAAATTCAGTGGGTAAATACCTACATCTAATAGCGCTCCACCGGCAAGCTTCGGATCGATCAGACGTTCTTTTGTATGCATATCATATCCGAGATTTGCTGAAATCCCCTTTATTTCTCCGATTTCACCACTTGCAATAATATCATCGATTATTTTACGGGATGGAAGGTATCTTGTCCAAATTGCCTCCGTAATAAAGACTTCTTTTTCCTTTGCGAGAGCAAATACTTCTTTTGCTCCAACAGCATTTACAGTAAATGGTTTTTCACAAAGTACCGGTTTTCCATGATTGATACAAAGTTTGGCATGTTCTATATGAAACGGATGTGGTGTCGCGATATAAATCAACTCTACTTCCGGATCACTTACCAGTTCTTCGTATGAGCCATATGCCTTTTCAAATCCCCATTCTTTGGCAAATTTCTGCGCTCTGTCAAGATTTCTTGCAGCAATGGCATATGCAGCCGCATCGTCCATACCGTCCAGTGTTTTCGCCATATTTGCTGCAATTCGCCCAGCACCGATAATTCCAACTTTCATCTGTTCCATTTCTTTACACTCCTTTTTTCACATATTATTCTACATGGAAATCCATCCAAATGCATTCGCCACAGAACTGATCAAAATAATCAGAACAAAGATTGGACACAGATATTTAATCATAACAGCAAAAATCTTCTTTCTGCGGAATGTACTTTCTCCATGAATAATCTCTTCTTCTATCTTCTTTACCCCAACAACTCTAGCTACCAAAAGACTTGTCATCAGTGCCGCGATCGGCATCATTACCGAATTAGTCAGGAAATCAAAGAAATCCAGGAACTGCATACCAATAATTTTCACAAATGCAAGTGGTCCATATCCAAGTGAAGATAAACTTCCTAATACTATCATGATCACACCAACAAGCACAGTAGACTTTTTACGACTCCAGCCGATTTCATCTTCAAATGTAGATACTGCACTCTCTGTCAATGCGATTGAGCTTGTCAGCGCAGCAAAAAGAACAAGCAGAAAGAACAAAATTCCAATTGCTGTTCCCAATCCCATATTCTCAAACACCTTTGGTATTGTAATAAACATCAGTGCCGGCCCTGCCTGTAACGTATCCGGATTTCCACCTGAAAACGCAAATACGGCTGGGATGATCATAAGTCCTGCCATAATTGCAATCGCTGTATCAAATACTTCTACATTTCTTGTAGAATCTTCAATCGAAATATCTTTTTTCATATAAGAACCAAATGTAATCAAAATTCCCATAGCGATCGATAGGGAATAAAACATCTGTCCCATAGCAGCTACCACAGACATCCATGAGAAATTCTTTAGATTTGGCACCAGAAAATACTTCACGCCTTCCATTGCACCTGGTCGTGTTACTGAGTAAATGGTAATGATCAGCGAAAGCACAATCAAAATCGGCATCATAAACTTTGAAACACGCTCAATTCCATTCCGAACACCTGCATAAATAATAATCAATGTAATCAGACAGAATATGATAAAACAGATTTCTGTAGAAAATCCATTTGAAATAAACTCTGAAAAATATCCATCTTGAGCCAGACTACTGCTGTTCCCTTTTACATATTCCAAAAGGTACTTGATAACCCATCCTCCAATTACAGAATAATATGGTACAATCAGAACCGGAATAATCGCATTAATCCATCCACCAAAAGAAATCCATTTTGACTTTCCAAAAGATTTGAACGCACCTACCGGACTTTTTCTTGTCATACGGCCAATTGCTGATTCAGCAATTATCATTGTATAACCGAAAGTAAGGGCTAACAGAATATAAATAAGCAGAAAAATTCCTCCGCCATATTTTGCCGCAAGATAAGGAAACCTCCAGATATTTCCAAGACCTACAGAAGCTCCTGCTGCTGACAGTACATATCCTAATTTGCCAGAAAATGTACTCCTTTTTTTATGATTATCCATAACAAAATCTCCTCTTTTATTCTAAAATTAAATACACCTGTTTGATTTTATCATGATAATCCTTTAAAGTCACTAGTAAAATCAAGTATAACCTTAAAAATATAAAATAAGTTTTGTCTTATAATTCATCCATACATTCCGTGTATTCTTTTAAAACCTGTTCCAGTAATAATTTCTTAGTATAAAATTAAAAAGTCCGGAAAGACTAAGACGGGGTGAGCGATGGGATCTTGGTTAGAGACCTTAAGAATGTCTTAGTCTTTTAGACTTTTATAAAAAATAGAGTGTATATAATGTGCTGTCAGGCAGATTATTCGCTGCTACCTGACAGCACAGATGGTCTTTAATAAATAGAATCATCTCCATAATACGAAACAACCAGATAGTCTCCTTCCTGGAGATTATTCCTGTCTTTTAAACTTAAATGATTTGCTTCTGCCAGCTCATCCATATATTCATATATAGAATCTTCTGTTCGTCTGTATCTTTGTGCAATGCTCCAGAGTGAATCCCCTTTTTCAAGCTGGACACTTTTATAATATCTCTCTCCGGAAGGTTCTTCAACTTTGCTATCGTGCGCACTGGAGAAAAAGCTTCCAAATCCAAAACTCAGTGACATAACCATCACCAGAGCCGCAATCCCTGTCACAAACCGTCTGATAGAATTCGTCTTACGGTGCTTTGCATAATGACAGTGCTTCTGTCCTTTTGCTCCTGCATGATATCGATCTGCATACATATCTTTTCTTTTCTCTGATCTCATGATAAATTCCTCCCTTTTCTTCTGTAATCTTTTCAGTTCTCCTATATACCAGAAAGCATGTTCTCGAACAACTGTTCTGTTACCAATATACAACAAGAACATACGTTTGTCAATATGCAAATCGAACGTATTTTCTAAACATTTGTTTGCTATTTTTTCTTCTGTATGATATGATAATTTTAATAGTTCAGATAATAATTCAAATTGATATAGATACAGATTTAGGAGGTCTTTTATGAGTAAAGGTAATATTAGCAAGAAACAGGAAGAGATACTTGAATATATTAAGTCCCAGATCCTGCAACGTGGTTTTCCACCGGCTGTACGTGAGATCTGTGATGCTGTGAATCTGAAGTCAACTTCTTCTGTACACTCTCATCTTGAGACTCTTGAAAAGAACGGATACATACGACGTGACCCAACCAAACCACGTGCAATCGAGATTCTGGATGATTCATTTAATCTCACAAGACGTGAGATGGTTCAGATTCCGATCGTAGGCCATGTAGCTGCAGGAGAACCGGTTCTTGCACAGGAAAATATTGAAGATTACTATCCTGTTCCTACTGAATATATTTCATCAAATAAAGAACTCTTTATGCTGAAAGTTCAGGGTGAAAGTATGATAAATGCCGGTATACTGGATGGAGATTATGTCATTGTGGAAAAGCAGGCAACTGCAGAGAACGGTGACATGGTTGTTGCTCTGATTGATGACGGTGCAACGGTAAAGACGTTTTACCGAGAAGAAGGTGTGATCCGTCTTCAGCCGGAGAATGATGCAATGGAACCATTTATCCTTGAAGATGTTACGATTTTAGGGAAAGTTGCTGCTGTTATGCGCTTCTTCCGTTAATTTTAAAAAACAGGTGAGTACACTTGCAGAAGCATCTCAGATAGAAGTGCTTTTTGCAAGTACTCACCTGTTTTTTATATATGTTCTTCTCCATATCCCTTTTTCTCTTACTATCATAAATATTTTTTCAAATGCATCAAAAAAGCCGGATAAGATGTACAGGTATTCTCAACCTGTCATCTTATCCGGCTTTTGTTCCATTGAACAGCTCACCCTTCGATGCTCGTATCTATATATGACATATTCAGATGATTCAGTCAGTACTGTTTTCTACTATTTTTTTGCAAGTTCGTACATTGCTGCTGCCGTAATCTGCAGTGCACGGAGAAGCTTTTCTACTTCCACATGTTCATCTGGCTGATGGATCACGTCTGCTTCACCTGGAAATACCGGTCCGAATGCAACCATGTTCGGGAATTTCTTTGCGTAAGTTCCACCACCGATTGCAAGTGGTTCCAGGTGCTCGCCAGTCTCTTCTTCATATACATGAACGAGCTTTGTCACCAGTTCAGAGTCTTTTGGTACATAGAGAATTTTGTGGTTATTTTTCCGGAGCACATCGAATGTGTAACTGTTGATATGATTGATCAGTGTATCATCAACAACTTTCGGATCTGCATTTTTTGGATAACGGACATCTAATGTAAAATAGGTCTCTTCTCCATCATAATAAACAATACCAAGGTTTACGGTTGTCTCACCAGTTTCTTCATCCACATAATGTACCCCCAGTGATTCTCCATTTGTCTCCGCTCCGATCTCGTTCAGAAGAAATTCCATCAGTTGCTGGAATTCTCCACCAAATTCATTCTCTTTCACTGCATTCAAAAGAAGAATTGCTGCATTTACACCAAGATGCGGGGTACTTCCATGTGCACTTCTTCCCACCGCTTCAACGATTGTTTTTCCGTTTTCATGCGTCACAGTGATTCCTTCTGTCTCTGCTACCTTAATGTCTCCTTTTACGATCAGTTTACAAGTTGGAATCACGACATTGTCAGCAATTCCACCACCAAAATATTCCACTTCGATATGACCTTTGTCATAAACCTTAGAACCGCCTTTGATGCCGGTCGTTCCTTTTTCACAGAAAATAACCGGAAAATCTGCATCCGGAGTAAATCCGATCGTCGGCATCTCATATCCGTTCTCTACGTAATACGCTGCACATGAAGAGCCACATTCCTCATCAGATCCAAAAATAACACGGATTCTACGGTCAATTGGAAGATTCAGGTCACGGATCGCCTTCAATGCGTAAATTGATCCAATGATCGGTCCCTTATCATCCAGACATCCTCTTCCCCAAAGAATTCCATCATGGATCTCGGCACCATAGGCAGGATAAGTCCAACCGGTATCGCCAGCCGGTACAACGTCTACATGACCAAGAACGCCTACCATCTCTTTTCCTTCTCCATATTCTACCCAGCCTATACGATTGTCTGCCTGCCCAACCTTGAAGCCAAGCTTGCGGCCAAGTTCAAGGGCATCTTCCAGAGCAGCCTTCGGTCCCGGACCATATGGCGCGTCTGGCTGTGCCTCACCACGCACGCTTTCAATTCTCATGTTCTGTTGGATTCCAGCAAGAATTTCATCCTTCATCTCCATAATCCTGCTGTTTAATGCTTCATAACTCATTATTACATTCCCCACTTTCTTGTGTATTCCATCTGTATTCTATTATACACGATACATCTTTAGAAACCAAATAATAATTTAACAAATCTGCTCCGAATCCAGCACGATCGTAAATGGACCGTCATTTAAAAGAGATACCTTCATATCTGCGCCAAAGTTTCCTCTTTCCACAACCGGGATCACTTTCTTACATTCTTCAATAATATATTCATACAGTTCATTTGCCATATCCGGTGCACCTGCCTCAATAAAACTTGGGCGGAATCCTTTTTTACAGTTTGCATATAAGGTAAACTGGGAAATCAGAAGAAGTTCTCCATCCACATCCTTCAGGGCAAGATTGGTCTTTCCGTTCTCATCTTCAAAAATGCGAAGTCCTGTCAACTTCTTTACCATTTTGTCTGCAATCACTCTGGTATCATCCTGTGCCACTCCGATCAGCACCATAAATCCTTTTCCAATCTTTCCGATCACTTCTCCTTCTACCGCAACCTCGGCATGTGTTACTCTCTGAATTACAAATTTCATGTTTTCTTGTCTCCTCTTTCTTCTCTTTATTTGACACTATAATACCTGTGTTCCGAAATTATCAGAACATAAGTATTTTGCTACAGGTCTAAAAAACGGGGGATTTTTATTTCCCCCGTCTTATAACATTATAATCTCTGTTCTTACTCTTCCAAGCTTGCCTTTAATTCAAGAAAATCTTTGATAGCTTTCACACATCCGTCAACACCAAACTTGGAACTGTTTATACAAATATCATAACTTTCGGCATCGCCCCATTTTTTGTTGGTATAATAATTGTAATAGCTTGCCCTGCGTTTATCTGTCTTATGTATCAGATCTTTTGCTTTGTTATCTGTCAATTCATTCAGCTTTGCTACATTTTTAATCCTGTCTTCCAGATCTGCATGAATGAATACACTTAGTACATCATCCCGCTCTTCCAGTGCATAATCCGCACATCTTCCTACCAGTACACACGGTCCTTCCTCCGCAATCTTTTTGATCGCATCAAACTGCGCAAGGAAAATCTTGTGATTTAGTGGCATTTCATTGACAGAACCGGATGCAAATCCCATAGAATATGTATCCATTACCAATGAATAGAGAAAACTGTTCGTCGGTTTTTCATCATGTGTCTCAAAAAGCTCTTTGCATATCTTACTGTCCTTTGCTGCCCGTGACAACAATTCTTTATCATAAAACTCAATTCCCAGTTCATCTGCCAGACGTTTTCCAATCTCGCGTCCTCCGCTTCCAAACTGACGACCTATTGTTATAATTGTATGTGTTTTACTCATAAACGTCACGCTCCTTTGCAGGTCATTATTCCATGATTATCCTATACATATTATATAACAATTCATAATAAATGTATAGATTTTCATGACATTTTGCGTAGTTTTTTCAATAAATTTTCAAAATATTCCGGAAGTGGGGCATCAAATTCCATATATTTTCCGGTTCTCGGATGGATAATTCCAAGAATTTTCGCATGAAGTGTCTGCCCCTGTAGTGTCCACGGACATTTTGCCGGACCATATACACAGTCTCCAAGTAACGGATGATGGATACTTGCCATATGCACACGGATCTGATGTGTGCGACCGGTTTCGAGCTCACAGGCAATATAAGTATACTCGCCAAACCGCTCCAGGACCCGGTAGTGTGTCACTGCATTTCTGCCGTTTTTTTCATTGATACTCATTTTCTTCCGGTCAATCGGATGGCGTCCGATCGGCGCATTCACAGTACCGGAATCCTCTTTGATATTACCGTGTACAATCGCATGATAAATCCGCTTAATGCTGTGCTCTTTTAACTGCTCTGCAAGGATCTGGTGTGCGGTATCATTTTTACATACCAGAAGAGAACCGGTAGTATCCATATCGATCCGGTGTACGATTCCCGGACGCATTACACCGTTGATTCCTGAAAGCCGGTCTTTGCAATGATACATGATCGCATTGACCAGGGTTCCGGTATAATGACCTGCTGCCGGGTGCACTACCATACCTTTCGGCTTATTAACCACCAGGATATCATCATCCTCATAGAGAATATCCAATGGTATATTTTCCGGCAGGATATCCGGTTCCGTCAAATCCGGTATCGTAATCTGAATTTGATCTCCTTTTGCAACCTTATAGTTAGATTTGATTACTGTGGAATTTACCTTTACATTTTTTTCTTTTATCAGTTTTTGAATATAAGAACGGGAAAGCTCCGGCACTTTCTCTGTGAGAAATTTGTCGATTCTCTCCCCTGCATTTTCTTCACTCTGAAATTCTTTAATCTGCATGTTTCTGCTCCTGTCTGCGCGAATAAATAGAAAAATCTTCGTCCTTATAATAAAAAAAGATCAGCAGAACCAGAACGATAAACGTCACAGTCACATAAATATCCGCCACATTGAAAATCGGAAAATCAATCAGTGAAAAATAAAAAAAGTCAACCACATATCCTCTGGTCAGACGGTCAATAAAATTCCCGATTGCTCCGGCTGTCAGAACGATCATACAGATTCTGAGTGGCAGATATCTTTTTTCTACCGGAGTTCTGCCATAAAACCAGCTCACAATAACAAGGATCACAACGGTCATGATGACAAAGAACCATCGCTGGTTCTGAAAAATCCCAAATGCAGCTCCTCTGTTTTCAAGATAATGCAATTCAAAAACATTATTCCACAACACAAATGCAGACTGATCCTTCAAATGTGCAATTGCCAGAAGCTTTGTATACTGATCCAGAAGCACCAGGATTACGACTCCAAGTGCTGCAAAAATATATTGTTTTAACCCTGGTCTGTTCTTCATATGCTCTCCTTTACTGCTAATGCCATTAGATATACTTTCGGATTGTAACATAATAACGTCCCTTTTTTGTCTCGGAAAGAACTCCTTCGTACTGAAAACGTCCCATCTGTCTTACGGAAATGATATCGTTGTCCTTTACATGATATCCATTACTGGTAATCAGCTTTCCGTTTACATATACACGCCCAGCCTCAATCAATGCAGTAAGTTTACTTCTGGACGAAGAAAAAGCCAGTGAAAGAAGGGAATCCAGGCGTACTGATGCAACAGTTCCCTTAATCTCTTCGTACTTTGGCTTCCATTTAAAATCTGCATTTTCTACTTCTACGGCACGAACGGTTGTATGACGTACCCTGGTCAGTTCTTTTACAAGAAACTCCGTCAGTTCCTGATGTACAAAAACATAAGCTTCCTTATCGTGAATCAGAATATCTCCCGTCTTTGCCCGTGTGATCCCAAGGTTCAGAAGTGCACCCAGATAATCTCTGTGTGATAATTCCTCAGCAAATTTCGGCTGTAGCGGACTGATCTTCAGAATGCGGATCGGATATGTACTGCGGATACTTTCCTCATCCATATACATATAAAAAGCATCAGGTAGAAATGCTGCCATCTGACGCTCTGACGGATCATACCCGCCAAAGGTCCTGTATGGAACAGGGAAAGAATCCTTCGGCGTAGTATGTAATATATTCAGTTCATTCAGGTTCAGGAAATCGGAATACATAATGATTCCTCTCTGATAAGCATTGTTAGACAGCTCAATCAGACGTTTACGAAGTAAAGTCTCTTCTTTTTCCATACCCTGTCTTCTTTCTTCTAGTAACGGTTCTGGATCGGCACATCGAACGAAGTATTCAGAAGATCCTGCATATCGCCGGAAATATCAACATTTGCCGGTGTTACCAGAAAAATATAACTTGAAATCTTCTGAAGATTACCATCAATTGCAAAAGCAGATCCTGATGTGAAATCAATAATTCTCTGCGCGATCTCAAGATCCATACCTTCCAGATTCAAAATAACAGTTCTTCCCGCGAGAAGAGTCTCTGTAATCTCGCGTGTATCATCCATTGCGTTTGGTTTGATTACACAAACTTCCATTGCAGGAGCATTTCTGCGTGTAGAAGGCTGGCGCATCGGGGTGACTTTATTTGAACGACCTGATTTTTTAAGCTGATAATCTTCCTCTTCTTCTTCGTAAGCAGCCGGTTTATCTTTCTTTCCAAAAATATTCTTTTTTGGCTTCTCTTCTTCATATGACTCATCTTCAAAATCGTCATCTTCATCGTAGAAATCATCATCATACTCATCATCGTCGCCGTTTAATTTCATAACGTCTAAAAACTTATCTAATACTCCCATTTTTCTTATACACTCCTATCTGTGGTATCTAAATCTGATGAGCATAATTTCGCTCGCCAAAAATTGCTGTCCCTATCCGAACCATGGTGGCTCCCTCTTCTATAGCAACTTCAAAATCATTGGTCATCCCCATTGAAAGAATACTCATGTTAACATTATCAACTTTTTCCTTTGCAATGTCAACAGATAATTTTCGTAAGTTTGCAAAATGTATACGATTTTCTTCCGGGTTTTCTACAAACGGAGCAATTGTCATCAATCCTTGTACTTTTATGTGTTGAAATCTGACAATTTCATGAATAAAATCCATAACTTCCTCTGGCATCAGACCGAATTTTGTATCTTCTTTTGCCATGTTTACTTCGAGAAGCACATTTACAACAATACCTTTTTTCGCTGCTTCTTTATCAATTGTTTCCGCAAGACGAATAGAATCAACAGAATGGATCAGCTCTGCCTTATCGATGATATATTTTACTTTGTTGCGCTGCAGATGACCAATCATCTGCCAGTGAATATCCTTCGGCATTATATCATATTTTTCATCCAGTTCCTGCACTTTATTTTCACCAAAATAACGGCAACCGTAAGCATACGCTTCTTCCAGCATTTCTACCGGTTTGGTCTTGCTTACAGCAATCAGTGTTACATCCTCCCGTTTTCTGCCGGAGCGTTCGCATGCAGCGCATACACGTGCTTCCACATCTTTTAAGTTTTCTGTGATCATTTCTTTCACTCCATTTCTTATTGACTTACTATCTGATTATCCCGAACAGAATCTCCGTTCAGGGCAATATGATCATAATTGGATAGACTGTAGCTGTTTCCTTCTGCAATAATATAGTATTCATCACTCTCACTCAGAATCTGAACCTGCTTGAATACAGCATAGCCTTTATTGACATTATAAACTCCTTTGATGCTTTCGGTTTTCAAAAGATCCATCGTATCGGAAGATTCCGGCAACAAAAGAGTATCTCCTTTTTTCAGATTCTCTGTATCCAGATATGCAATACCCGATTCCGTATCCTCGTTAATGATCGTCACCGGAATAAATTCCGTTGTCGTCTTTCCTTTTTTGGTCGTCTGCCTGTAGACACCTTCGTTCTGAGAAGCCCCGCCGCTCGTAATATAATCTATCGGAACAGCATAACAGTCTTTCTCCGTTACCGAGGTTTTCGGAATCTTAAGCCCGGACTCGTCTTCCAGGATCAGTTCAATATTCACGAACCGTTCATCTGCATACCGGATCATGGAATCCTTAAAAGTAATATTGGCATAAATATCATTTTTCTTTTCCGTAAGTCGCATAGTTCCCCACAGGTCCTTATTATCCTTCAGGAATCTGACCTCAACAGAAAGGGAATCTTCCCCGTTCATTTTTTTCTGGAAGGTTTGTGCCAGATCAGAGGTCAGGCGTACCGTTACCGTCCACTCTTCATCTGTGACCAGGCGATATACCGGCTGCCCTGCATCAATCTTCTGGTTGCCTGAAAGCTCTGTGACACTGTAATTTGCCTTATCAAACATCTCATCCGTGATATTATCTGTCGTCAGATTTTCATAGCCATCTACCGAAAGCTCCACGATTCCGTCATCCGGGCTTTGAAATGCATCTACATTTCCGGACTGCAGAATAGAATTCAGCTGTGCAACCCTGCTCTGTGTCGTATTGTTCTGTAAGATCGCTGTTACTTCACTTTTCAGATTTGATGCCGTCTTAAACTCCTCCGGTGAATAGGATTCATTAAATCCCTGTGCCTTCAGCAGAATACTGTTCCATTCATCTGCATTCAGGGAAACTTCTTCATTGCTGTCCTGATCCGTCTGTGTCTCGAGCTTGGAAGACGTAATGGTGTAAATATTGGTTCCAAGTGCAACCTTCTGTGCATCATCTACAAAATAATTGACATATCCGCTTTTTTCAGCATTTACCACCGTTTCTTTTCTGAGAACCATTCCGGTTAGATTCCTGTCTTTTAAAATGCTTCCTTCCCGTACCTCATATACACTCACTCTGTCTTTTGTAAAATAGATCAGAACGGTAAAAACAAGATACACAAAAATAATTCCAAACAGAATCGTACCAATATTTAAATGTCCTTTTCGTTTATATTTCTGGAGGCTGACGACCTCCGTATTCTTCTTTTTCCCAGCCAAAAATCAAGCCTCCAAATCTATTCGGATTTTAACAGGCACAGTGCCGCACCATTCAGATAATCACAGCACCTACCCTGATACCTGCCTTCCTCTTCCATCTTCTGCAGCAGTTCGTCCCTCAGCCTCCACCAGCTGCATCCCCAGTTACAGAACACTGCATCTTTCTCAGGAATTCTTGAAAACATTCGTTCTACTGCCACGGTTTCCGGAATCTGTTCAAGAAACGTAATCACTCTTTCAAAATATTCTTCCTTTGAACATACCGTTATTTTACCATTTTCATACCAATCGCACAACCGTGTATTTCTGGCAATATAAAGCGAATGCAGTTTCACAATATCCACACCAAGCGCAGTAAGGATTCTTGCAGTCTCTTTTGCATCCGCTGCCGTATCTCCCGGAAGATTAAGAATCACATGGGTACAGATTGAAATACCAGTATATCTTTTAATCCGCAGTACTGCATCGATAAATTCTGCAAGACCATGTCCCCTGTCGATCATCTGCAGTGTATGATAATTTGCTGTCTGTAATCCAAGTTCTACATTCATCTGAATTCCGGTCATCGCGCGGATATCTCTCATAATATCAAGATACTCAGCCGAAACACAATCCGGTCTTGTGGAAACAGATATCTCCACGACACCCGGAATCCTGGTAGCCTCCATCAGATAACTGCGAAATCTGTCCGGAGGAAGAAAGGTATTGGTATAATTCTGAAAATATGCAATATATTTGTTGGCATGGTATTTTCTCGTGATCATCTGTCTGGTCTGTGTCAACTGTTCTGTGACAGAAACTGTAGCCGCCATTGCCTCAAATCCGGTTCCTGCACCGGCACAGAATGCACATCCATCTCCGTTAAGACGGTTCGGACATGTGACCGGAAGGTTCACCGGAAGCTTGTATACTTTTTCACCATATTTATTTTTCAGGTAATCCGAATATTTATAATATAACATATTTTTCCTCTCATTTATGAATAATTAAAAAATTTTAACACATACTAACCGTATAGAATCGTATAAGGAGGATATTTACATGAAATGGTTTGATAATACAGCACTCACCGTCGTGATCATCGGTGCTGTGAACTGGCTTCTGATCGGTATATTCCGTCTGGATCTTATTGCCTGGCTTTTTGGAAACATGTCATGGCTCTCACGTATCGTCTACACGATCGTCGGACTGTGTGGACTCTACCTGATCAGTCTTTTTGGTAGAATCGGATCCATGTCCGAATCTTAATACGCCCAGGTAATGTACCTGATACCATCTCGGTGTATTTTCTACATGCTTGAAAAAAAGAAAGGGGCTCCCAGACAAGAGATGCCCCTTTTTGTGTATACGATAAGATTCACACACCACATTTACTGCTGACCAGACGGGATTGCCTCGATCAATGATGTCATATCCTCATACAGAACCGGTTTTTCTGAGGCTCCCATAACAATCGATATGTATGGATTGTCACTGGAATCTTTTTCCATTAGAATCAGACAATATCCTGCTTCATCCGTTGTCCCGGTCTTCCCGCCTACGATCGTAACATTCTCCGGCACATCCACCTCTCCCTGCGCATAGAGATTGGTCGGTGTAAACAACGCCTCCTGGCTGTTACCGTCCACATCTGTATAATATGCGGTATATGCTTCACTCTGTATGATATTTACAAAATCTTCATGCTTTATGCACTCATTAAATATCAGATAAAGGTCATACGCTGTTGTATAATGATTGTCATCATGCAGTCCGTGCGGATTCATAAAATGAGTCCCGTTCGCCATCAATTCCTGGGCTCTGCGGTTCATCATATTAACAAACGCTTCTTCTGATCCACCTACATATTCCGCGATTGCAGTTGCTGCATCATTTCCAGAATACAAAAGAAGAGCTCCCAAAAGATCCCTGAGTGTCCAGACTTCTCCTTTCGCAAGACCGCACACCTGTGCATCCGCCGAAAAACTGGATGCATCTGCGTTTCCACTGATCGTCACCTGGTCATCCAAATTTGCATTCTCAATAGCGAGAAGTGCCGTCATGATCTTGGTTGTACTGGCAGGATACAGTCGTTCATGCGCTTTATAAGAATATAATACACGTTCTCCTGTAAGATCAAATAATGCAGCACTGTGCAATTCAGTATCTTCTGTATATCCCTCTAACGCCACATCATTTTGTGCTACACACAGCTCCTCTGCATAAAGCTTTCCCTGGTATAAATCCTGATTATAATTTTTAAGTTCATATGCTGTCACAGGTGTTGCTCCTTTTCCTCCGATGCAACCACCTGTAAACAGACTTATCGATGCCACACATACCAGTGCGACACTTTTTGCTCTACTTATACATCTCACGCCAATCCAAGTCTCCTCTGTCTAATGCAAGTATAATGATTTCTGCCGTTGCAAGATTGGTAGCCATCGGGATGTTGTGCATGTCACAAAGACGAATGACATCATTTACATCCGGTTCATGTGGCTTTGGATTCTGTGGATCCCGAAGAAAGATCAGAGCATCGATTCCATTCTGTGCAATCTGCGCACCGAGCTGTTGTTTGCCGCCCAGCGGTCCCGCAAGATATTTGTGAATAGAAAGATTAGTAACTTCTTCGATCAGCCGGCCGGTTGTACCGGTCGCATACAACTCATGCTTGCTCAAAATCCCACGATATGCAATACAGAAATTCTGCATCAGTGTTTTCTTAGAGTCATGCGCAATAAGTCCGATATTCATTTTCTCAGCTCCTTTTACTGATATTTTTTAGGCTGAAGCCCTATATTTAATACAATGCCAATTCCCATATATAAGCTGATAAGCGAAGTCAGTCCGTAACTAACAAACGGAAGGGGAATTCCTGTATTTGGTAAGATCCCTGTTGCCACGCCGATATTGATAAACGACTGAAATCCTATCTGCGCGGCTACACCGCAGCAAATAATCCGCCCCGCCAGATCTTGTGCCCTGAGTCCTATCAATATGCATTGTACTACAATCAATAATAACAGACCAATCACGATACAGCAACCCACAAAACCTAATTCTTCACCTACAATTGCAAAAATAAAGTCTGTCTGTGGCTCAGAAATAAAATTTCCGTTCTTCACGGATGTGGTTGTATTATTATTCAATCCTTTACCGGTAAGCTGTCCGGAGCCAATCGCCATAATTGCATTATTCTGCTGGTAAGCTTCATCACTTGCATATTTCTGCGGTTCCAGCCATGCCAGAATACGCTTTTGCTGATAATCGTGCAGAAATGGCTGATTTGGCTGTACAACAATACTGATAAAAATAATCGTAACCGGAACCAGAATCGCAATCAGGGTTCCGATAAATCGATAACTCAGTCCCGCCAGATACATCATAGCACAAAAGACAAGCGCTATGGATAAGGTTGTTGAAAGGTCTGGCTGAAGAACGATCAGGATCAGTGTTGGTGCAATCAGTCCTACTGCTTTCAGGATGGTTGCAGCACTGTTCAGATCATCCTCATGATTCATCAGAAATTTTGCAAAGAATACGACAACCAGTATTTTGCTGAGCTCTGATGGCTGAAAATTCGTCACTCCGATATCGATCCACCGCTGTGCACCATTTACATTGGTTCCAAACAGCTTTACACATACCAGTGCAATGATATTGATCCCGTATAAAATCCAGTAAAAGTTCAGAAGCCATACATAGTCTATCATCGAAAGAATGATCATCAGGATCACTCCGGCGACAAGTCCTATGATCTGTCTTCCCTGTACTGCCTGCTTTGCACTTCCGATTACCATAACTCCGATAATCGATATAGCAATAACAGAAATGACCAGACCGAATTTCACATCTTTTAAATGATAAGGTTTTGTCTTTTTTGGTAATCTCACGATTTTTCTCCTGTCAAGTTGATTCTAATCTGTGAACGTGTTATTTCCACTTTAAAATTATCTTCGGTTATCTTCATGTATTTTCCGATTGTGTGGTATAATTCTCCGCACAAAAGTTCATAAGTATCTGGCTGACACTGCACCCGGTCCGAAACAAGAAGGCTTTTCAAACGTTCTTTTGCAATGCGGACAGATGAATGGTGCATACCTCTTTCAAATACATGCATGATACATCCTCCTAATTTCTTTTAAACATATGGGAAAGTTTGTAAAACAAACTTTCCTGTTTATCCAGATCGAGAAATGGCACTTCTTCACCAGTTATACGCCGGCAGATATTGGTATATGCTTTTCCTGCCAGCGAATCCATATCTACAACCGCCTCTCCCTGGTTCGTTCCGATCACGACCTGTTCATCATCCGGAATTGCTCCGATCAGATCGATAGGAAGAATCTCTGTCACATCTTCTACTGACATCATCTCTCCTCTTTTCACCATATCCATCCTGATACGGTTAATAATAAGATTCAGTTTTTTCATGTGATTCTGCTCCAGCAGCCCAATGATGCGGTCAGCATCACGAATGGAGGATACTTCTGGCGTTGTCACAACAAATGCTCTGTCAGCTCCGGCAATCGCATTCTGGAATCCCTGCTCAATTCCTGCCGGACAATCCAGTAAAACGTAATCAAATTCATCTCGAAGCTCATTTGTAAGCTTGATCATCTGCTCCGGTGTGATCGCTGACTTATCCTTTGTCTGTGCCGATGGCAGCAGATACAGATTTTCATGACGCTTATCACTGATCATCGCCTGCTTCAAACGGCAGCCACCTTCGATCACGTCGACCAGATTATATACGATCCGGTTTTCAAGTCCCATGACAACATCCAGATTCCGAAGACCCAGATCCGTATCGATCACCAGTACCTTTTTCCCGAGCCTTGAAAGTCCGGCACCTATATTTGCTGTCGTTGTTGTTTTTCCGACACCGCCTTTTCCCGATGTCACTACAATAATTTCACCCATTTTTCAGATCCTCCTACCACTCTAAATTCTCCAGTGGATCGATATAAATGCGCTTGCCGTCAAGACGGGCGATACTTGGTCTTACGGTTTCGTCTTGAAGATATGTATGTGTTGATACAATATCTGCAATCTTCATCACATGCGGTCTCATCGACAACGCTGTAATAAACGCATTCCGATCTCCTGTTGCCCCGGCATGTACCGTTCCCCTTACCGCACCCAGCACAACAATATTGCCCTTGGATACTACGGTTGCACCAAACTCTACATCGCCAAGTATAATAATACTCTGTTCTGTCTCCAGTACCTGCCTTTGTCTGAGCGTACCTTTGTAGAACTGACCTTCTTTTCTGGTTAAACTGTTAAGAGAGTCTTCTACTACTTTTTTGTATAATCTTTCTGTATTTTCATTAGCATCAAAAATACAGACAATATGGATATGAGCGACATCAGTGATCAGACCAATGACCTCTTCTTCCTGTGGTTTTGTAAGAATCCGCCCTTCAAACGTAACCGCCATGGTCGCATCTTTGAAAAAGCGGGCAGATTCGGTAAATTTTTCTCTCAATTCCTTCAGAATCTCTGTATACTCTGCATCAGGATCCATATGAACAATCAGACCGTATTTATTACTTTTAATGATGACTTTCTGTTTCATACCTGTGATCCCCCTCAATCTAGTCTCCATGTGTCGATGATGAACCTGCTGCCGATGCATGCCCTGTGATCAGCTCATCACGGCTTGTCTCTCCATAATAATAGCGCATCAGGTCTCTTCCAATCTCTGACGGATATAAAGATTCATAACCATTTTTGATACGGATCGCAAATGCGACTTCCGGGTCGTCACTTGGCGCATAGCCAACAAACAGACCGTGATCCGGATGTGTAGTACTCTGCTGTGCCGTACCGGTTTTACCTGACATTGTAATATTTCCCAGCGAAGAATATGTACTGTTGCTGGTAACAACTGCCCGCATTCCCGACTGAACAGCATCCCATGTATTTCCGGAAACACCCTCTATCTGGTTCAGCACATCCGGTTCGTAAGTTTTTGTTACCTTACCATCCTTATTTTCCACATGATCCAGAAGGGAAAGATTATAAACAGTTCCTCTGTTTGCAATTGCTGTAACATATCTTGCAAGCTGAGTTGTCGTATAGTTATTAGTACCCTGACCGATTGCAGAACGTACAGAGTCCTGATCAGATACCTGAGGTGACGATTCCGGAATTTCGATTCCTGTTGTCTGGTTCAGTCCAAACATAGTCGCATATTTCAGAAGCGTCTCACATCCCTGGTCAGAAGAATATCCCGACTCGCTGCTCTTTGCATTACTGAGCATCTGGTTTGTAAGTCCCAGACGGTATCCAACTTCATAGAAGAACATATTGCAGGAATGCTGGATCGCACTCGTCACATTCAGACTTCCATGCGACCCCGGATAAATCCAGCATCGTGGACTCGGTGAAATTTTTTCATAGAGTCCGCCGCAGCTGATATACGTACTGGTATCAATGACATCTTCTGTCAGTCCGGCAACAGCAACCAGTGGTTTGTAAGTAGATCCCGGTGCCGTCTTCTCCTGCGTCGCATTATTATATAACGGTGCTGACTGATCATTTAAAAGCTTTGTATAATAGCCTGAATCCATGGTATTTGCAAGCCGGTTATTATCATATCCCGGGTAGGATACACAGGCAAGAAGCTGTCCGGTCTTCGTGTCAGTTACTACGACCGATCCGGTAGATGGTTCCAGTCCAAGCTGTCCCGGTGTAATTTCCAGATCTTCAATCTTGGAATACATGAAATCATAGGCGGTCATTGTACCATCCGCAAGCTTATTATAAACATCTGCATCATAATTCAGAATTCCCTGCTCATAAAGCATCATACCAATCTGGCTTCCTGTGATTTCTTCATTGCGTATCATATACTTGTAGATCAGTTTGTCAAATCCGGAATCCTTAGGAAGATTTGCACTGATATACGCCAGAATCCCCTGATATACTTCATTTTGATCCGAATACTCACTGTCACTGTTCATATAATCAGTCAGTTTTGATGTATCGATCCAGTTCTTGGAGATCGCATAATTCAGATAAGTATAGAGACTGATGCTCTCATCATTTTCCCACGCAATATATGTAGAATCATTGGTATCAATCGAATCTTTCTGAATGATTGCTGCATTCTGGGTAAGTACAGTACTGATAATATAACTGAGATATGCCTGCATATCCTCATCACAGTCTTTATATGCCGGCGCACCTGAATCACTCAGCTGTGCCATCACATCTGCAAGCACTGCCTCCTTTTTGGAGGAAAATGACGCATACACACTTTTCTCAGTCTCCCCGGCATCCGCAGCCTCAAAATGTCCCACATTCAGAATCTCATTGGAAATAAATGCATTGTAAACATCACCAATCGGTATCTTCACATCACTTCCCTCTTCTGCCTGTGTACGGTCATAGGTCAAAGACGTAGTCAGATTGGAAAGGATGATTCCGGCAAGCTTTTCTTCCAGGAGATCATAAGCTGCCTTTTGCAGATTGGCATCAATAGAAAGATAGACATCATTTCCTGCTTTTGCCTTTTTCCCCTGCTTAGACTCAATGACCTTTCCCACACTGTTAACATAAAGTTTGATTTCACCTTTTTCACCTTGAAGTGTTTTATCCAGTGTCTGCTCCAGCCCTGCTTTTCCAACCACATCCGTAAGAGAATACGAGTCCGACTCCTTTTCATCCAACGCATCATATTCATCTTGTGAAATCACGCCCGTATAACCAAGAATAGACGCAAAATATTTGCTGTCCGGGTAATAACGGATTGAATCCTCTTCAATATTAACTCCCTGAAGAGTATCCAGGTTCTCCATAATAGCAGCTGTTGTACTTTCACTGACATCACTTGCAATCGTTGTAGCCACATACTTCTGATAGCGATTCAGTCCCATGGAATACCGGATTGTTACCAACTTCAGGATTTCTTCTTTGGACAGTTTCTGTTCGTCCAGCCCATAACCGTAGGTCTCATCTGTACAGAGATAATGCATCAGATCTGCCGCACTGTATGCCTTCTGCTTGTTACTGAGCTTATCAATGGTTGCTTTTCCAAACACATCCGCAAGGAACCGCAGACGCTGCACCTCGCTTGTCATGGAATAAGCATATTCTCCATTATCATTGAGAATAATTTTGAAATCATTGACAATAGAATCTCCATTCGATTCAACAATACTGATCACTTTCTCAATTGTCGCATTGATGATTTTATTTTTCTCTTTGACCGTATCATAGTCACCGTTGTCTTCAATCGTGACGGAATATGCGAGCTTGTTATCTGCCAGAACCACTCCGTTCCGATCCAGGATACGACCTCTGGTTCCCTGTACCTCTTTTGTTTTCTGGATCTGAAGCTTATAGTCATCCAGATATGCCTGTCCGTTTACGATCTGTAAAGCAAACACACGCTGTATCAAAATTGTAGAAAGCACAATAAACACAAGCATCAGCACAAACACTCTAGATTTTACCAAGTCGATAAACCATCTTTTCAGACGATCCAATAAATCATACAAATCTGCTAGCACTCCTTTTTTCTTCTTCTTCAAGTCTTCGGTTAATATGCAGAATGATCTGATACAGAACAAGTGTAACCAGAATCGTGTAAACCAGTTCCGGCATGATCACATGTCTCAGATAATTCAAAAAATGGAAATCACTTTTTAACATGAATAAAAGGACATAAATCACCATACCATATAGAAACTCACTGCCGGCAATAAGTGCCAACGGGAGTTTAATGTCTTCGTCATAAAATACTCTCTGGAAAAATCCGTTGCCATATCCGATCAGCATATAGATCAGCGCATAAAATCCAAGCAGATTTCCACCTAGTATATCTTTTAAAAGTCCACAGAAAAAGCCGATGATCATCCCTTCTTTTTGTCCCCTCATAAATCCAAATGAGGACGTCACGATAATCAGGAGATTCGGAATAATCGAGGCAAACGCCAGCTTTTGAAACACCGTTGTCTCCAGAAGAAAACAGACAGTGATCAACACAGCACAGATCAGGATCCTTTTAATCTTTTTCATGTCTATTCGCCTCCGTTATCGCTTCCACTTTCACCTTTTCCATCGATCAGATCCTGCTTTGTTGTTGTAATAACAAGAACTTCCTGTAATTCCTTAAAATCCGTAGCAGGAATGATATATCCGGATCTTGTCAGGTTATTGGAATCTACATTTACCTCTGAAATATATCCAACCAGAAGTCCCTGCAAATATTTGCTGCTGATATTCGATGTTACAACCTGTTCTCCGACCGCCACTTCATTTTCATTATTGGCAAGCTGTTCAAATTTTAAAAGTCCGTCCTGCACCGTCTGCAGATCTCCGCTTACAATACATTTGTCAAAGGTTGTCAGGATCATGGCACTTACATTTTTATCATCGATAATCGAACTTACTGTTGCCCAGTTCGGTCCGACTTCTGTGACGATCCCAACCAGTCCGGTTCCAGATAGGACATTCATATCTTCCCTGATCCCATCATTGCTTCCCTTATCAATCGTAAATTTCGAAAACCAGTTGCTATTCTCGCTGGCGATTACATTCGCAGCAACTTTCGGATAATCCGCTGTATTCTGATCCATCTTATATAGTTCTTTATATCTTTCCAGCGTTGCTGAATTCTGCTGCAACCGGTTATTCTCAGTCGTCATCTCTTCCAGGCGGGATTTCAGTTCTTTGTTTTCTTTTTTTATTTCCTGAAGTGTTGCAAAATTCTCTGAAACATCGCCGATCCACATCCCAACACGGTTGATTCCTTTCTGCATCGGCACGATCGTGTAACCTGCTGCCCAGGAAAGCGGTCCTTTCCCGGACTCTGCAAATCCGGAAAGTCCCATCAATACAATACATATGATAGCAAGGATCAGCAACCAGTATTTATTTGATGTTGAAAATTGATTCTTTCTTTTCATCTATCTTATCCACCTATAATTTTCATCCAACATTGAGTACGAAAGTTTTTTAAGTTCTTTTGAATTGATCATCCGTCGCAGCCCTTCTACTGCACACAGATCCGGCTTAGCAGCCACATGCACCGGATATCCAGTCACAGCTTCTATGTACCGGTCAAGCCCCGGTAGCCTGGAAACACCACCCGTCAGACAGATTCCATTCTTTCTGATTGAACGGGCTACCTCCGGTGGGGTCCGTTCAATCAACTGACCAATCTGCGAAGTACAGGTTTCCAGAGATTCTTTCATCGCAGCCCGTACCGCACTGCTTGGGATTTCCTGGTATCTTGGTACACCAACAACCAGATTACGTCCGGCAACCACCATGGAAGCTTTTCCGTTTCCGCCAAGCACTCCAAAACGTTTTCTGAGAGCCTCGGCTGTCTGTCTTCCGATCAGAAAATCATAATTCCGGCGGACCATATTCTGAACTGTCACATCAAATGTCATACCACCAATCTTAAGCATTTTATTAAGTACCATGCCACCTGAACCTACTACAGATAATTCGGTTGTAGCCGCACCAAAATCAACGATCAGCATCCCTTTTGTCTTCCGGACATCAATTCCCATTCCGATACACTGCGCAACACCGCGTTCTACAATACTCACTTCTTTTGCTTTCGCCGTTGAATGAACAACCAGATCAAAAAACGCCCGTTTTTCAACTTCTGTGACATCCGTAGGTACTGCGATCAGATATTCTGATCCTCTTGTAAAACGGCGCTCTTTCTTCAGCAGATTCTGAAGAAGATACTGCATATCCGTAAATCTGCTGATTACACCTTCTTTCATCGGAAACACCACTTCAATATTTCCCGGTGTTCTCTCGAACATCGCATATGCTTCATCGCCGACAGCCAAGATCTCTTTTCCGTCCACAATAGCAATTACATTCTTCTCTTTCCACGTACTGTCCTGCTTTTTATCATACACCTTGATCTCATAAGTCCCGAGATCAAGACCGTAAATATTTCGCGCCATAATCTAAAGTTCCTTTCCATACTACTTTTCCTTAAGCAGCTTCTGCTCTGCGAGTGATACATAGCAGTTATCACCAATAATGATATGATCCAGAAGTTCAATTCCAAGAAGGCTTCCGCCCTCCCGGATGCGCTGTGTCACAAGAATATCTTCCCTGCTCGGCATCGGATCACCACTTGGATGATTGTGCAACAGTATAATATAGACTGCGTTCTTTTGCAATGCCTCTATAAAAAGCTCTCTCGGGGAAATTACGGACATATTTACTGTCCCTCTCGAAATTTCGCTTTCTCCGATCAGTCTGGAACGCGTATTCAGCATCAGCAGTTTCAAATGCTCCTGCCTGTAATAGCGCATATCTTCCATATAATATGCTGCAATTGTATCCGGTCTTGAAAAATCCAGATCTTCTCTGGCTGAAAGCTGGGACATTCTCTTGGAAAGCTCACAAAGGCATAAGATCTGAATAGCCTTTACTCTTCCGATTCCACTGATTTTCAGCAGTTCTTCTTTTGTCCAGCTTTGAAGATGGGCTTTGGCTTGTGGCTGTGTACCTTCTCCGGGATAAAAAAGCTTCCTGGCAAGATCCAGTGCACTCTCTCCCTTTGTTCCAGTCCTTAACAAAACAGCGAGCAATTCAATATCTGTTAAACTGCCCGCCCCAAAGCGTTCACATTTTTCATATGGCCGCTCTTCTGATAACATTTCTCGAATGGTATTTTTTTGATTCATCCTTTTGCAGGATTTGTTGATTCACACCAGACACTCCACCCTTGTATATGGGATGCTTTATACATCCTATAAGAAACGATAAATGAATATGGAGATAATCACTCCAATAATGCTTGCGATCGTGATCTTAATCGTAAGACCAAACGTAATAACGACAAGTCCGAGGTTCAAAACAATCGGTGTCTCTACCCCGAAAGTCTGTCCATAAGAAAGCCAGCTAAGTGCTGGAACCCCTTCTGCAAGCACACCGATAAAGCCACCCAGAACAATCCCTGCCAGAATCAGCAAAAATAAAGCCCAGGCATTCTTACTTCCGGCTCCTCTCATCTGTACTCCTCCTCTTTTGAATCACAAACTGGTATCATTTTAGCATATTTTAAAAAACGTGTATAGACTTTTTAAATATTATTTTTTTCTTAACACAGCTGTTTTCTATAAAAACGGTGCATATTTTTGTCGAATTTTTTCTGCGATTTTAATACCGTCTGCTGCCGCCGACGTAATCCCGCCAGCATATCCTGCGCCCTCTCCGCAAGGATAAAGTCCTCCAATCACGCTTTCCAGCGAATTACTATCTCTTACGATCCGTACCGGCGAAGAGGTTCTGCTCTCCACTCCGGAAAGAATGGAAAGAGGATGCGAAAATCCTCGAATTTTCTTGTTAAAATCTTCCATCCCATCCACCAGCGCGCTACTGATCTTTGCCGGAAAAATCCCCGCCAGGTCTGTTTCTTCATACGCACCCTTCATACATGGCTCATGTCCCTGATACCAGACTTCTGCTTCGGTTTTTCCCTTTTCTTTTCCGGTCACACTCCGGTAAAAATCCCCGTATCTCTGTACCGGAATTTTTCCTTTTCCTGCTTTGTAAGCTGCCTTTTCCAGTTTTCTCTGGAATGCAATTCCGGCAAGCGGATGGTCGCTTTCAAAATCCTCCGGTGTAACCGTCACAACGATTGCGCTGTTGGCATTGTGGCTGTCGCGGGCATGATAGCTCATTCCGTTGACCGCAAGATATCCCTCCTCCGAAGACGCATTAACCACATAGCCTCCCGGACACATACAGAACGAATATACACCTCTTCCATCCGGCAGTTTTGCAGTCAGCTTATAGGCTGCTGCCGGAAGAGATGCCTTTGCATCCCCATACTGGGAATGATTGATCAACTCCTGCGGGTGTTCTGCACGTACACCAACCGCAAAGGATTTTGCCTCCATCGGAACCTTTTTCTCGAAGAGCATCGCAAAGGTCTCCCGCGCACTGTGTCCCGGTGCCAGAACCAGCGTCTCCGTCTGTATTTCTTCTTTTTCTTTTTTCAGAAGATCTTCATATATGATCCCTCTGATCCGCCTTGTATTTTCTGTAAAAAGGACCTCTGCCATCTGTGTATGGAAATGGATTTCACCACCCCACACAAGGATTTTCTCCCGCATATTTCTGATCACAGTCCGTAGAATATCCGTTCCAATGTGTGGTTTATTCACATAAAGAATGTCTTTTGGTGCTCCGTTTTCCACGAAAATCTCCAGCACCTTACGATTGCGCCCCACCGGATCCTTGATCAGTGTATTTAGTTTTCCGTCTGAAAACGTCCCTGCTCCGCCTTCTCCAAACTGCACATTAGAATCCGGTTTCAGCACCCCCGTCTTCCAGAACTCCTCAACATCTTTCTGTCGCTCTTCTACCGGTGCCCCCTGTTCCAGAAGAACCGGCTGATACCCATATTCTGCAAGAAAATACGCACAGAAAAGTCCGGCAGGACCGCATCCGACAACCACCGGACGGAACTTCAATTTTTCGTTGCCTCCTGCCGGAAAAATATATGGCATTGCCTCATGGAGCTGCACATTGCCCGCACGCTTTTTTCTGGTAAGCATCTTCAAAAGCTGTTTTTCATTGTCCGCTTTTACATCCACAGTATAGACATAGAACAGCTCCGGCTTCTTTCTGGCATCCAGAGACTGCTTGATAATCTCATAGCTCTGTACCGCTTCTGTCCTGCACATCAGTGTGTGCACAATCTTTTTCTTCAAATCCTCTTCCGTATGCGTAACCGGAAGCTTCAGCTGACTGATTCTAAGCATTTGCCGCTCCTTTCCCTGCCAGATAACCACTGGTCCATGCCCACTGCAGATTGTAACCTCCGCAGATTCCATCTACATCCAGAATTTCTCCTGCAAAATAAAGTCCTTTTACAAGCTTCGACTCCATCGTGTCCGGATCAATCTCGCTTGTATCTACACCACCCGCACAGATCTGCGCCTGTTCAAACGGATTTGTCTTATCAATATAAGTCCGGAAATGCTTACAGATCCGGCAAAGTCTTTCCAGATTCTCTTCACCAAGGTCATGCACCGGCATTGTTCCTGAAATTCCAATTCTCTTAAGCAGCGCACTGGCAAGCTTTTTGTGGAATAGCCCATTAAAATACTGTTCCATCACAAGACCATCCAGCCTTATCTTCCGTTCCTTTAACATCTGCAAAAATTCTACATCTCCAAAATCCGGCATAAAATCCAGTTCTGCAAAAACTTCTTTCTTTTCATACAGACCTCTCGCCGCATAACGGCTGATCTGAAAAACCGGGATCCCGGAAATACCATAATCCGTAAGCTGCAGCTCGCCGATATCAGAAGCCGTTTCTGTCCCATCGATAAAAACCGTTACTTTTCCATGAGTACGCACGCCTGCGACTTGCCGGTACAGCTTTTCCCTGCACCGGAGCTGTACCAGAGCCGGGACAACCGGAACCAGCTTATGTCCCAGCATTTTTGCCAGGTCATATCCACTTCCGTCACTCCCTAGCTTTGCAGCTGCCTTTGATCCGGCCGCAAGGATCACAGCCTCACCGGAAATCATTCCTTTTTTCCCATCTTTTGAAAAACTGATCTGAAAACCATTTTTCTTTGGTATGATCCCAAATACGCGAACTCCGGTATGAATCCGGATCTTTGCCAGTTTCAGCGCAGACTCCAGCGCTTCCCTCACTGCCGAGGCTTGCTCGGACCAGGGATACAGATAGCCATTTTTATCCTTCGGATAAATTCCAAGATTTTTAAAAAAAGACGTTGTCTCAGGCTCAGAAAATTTTCCGATTGATTTCCATGCAAATCCGCTATTGTCGCTTCGATAGCAGGATGGATCCTGAAAACGATTGGTAAAGTTACATCTGCCATTACCCGTCGACAGTATTTTTCTGCCAATTATTTCATTCTGTTCCAGAAGCAGTACATCTGCGCCGTTCTGCGCCGCCGTAAGTGCAGCCATACTGCCAGCTGCTCCGCCGCCGATGATGATGACTCTTTTTTTCATTCTATAATTCCTTTACAATTCCTTTTTCATATAACTTCTGAAGAGACATTAAAATACCAAGTTTTGCATGCGCCCAGGTGAGACCTCCCTGAAAATATACTGCATACGGTTCTTTGATCGGTCCATCTGCACTCAGTTCGATGGACGATCCCTGTACAAATGCCCCTGCCGCCATAATCACATCACTGTCATATCCCGGCATTGCCCACGGTTCCGGTGTTACATAACTGTCAACCGGTGCTGCCGCCTGGATTCCCTGACAGAATGCGATTACACCTTCCGCACTTCCAAGTGTTACCGCCTGAATGATATCATGGCGTTCCTCTTTTCCGTCCGGTACAACTGCATAACCAAGCTTTTCATATACATTCGCCGCAAAAATAGCACCTTTTAATGCACCTGCAACAACAGTCGGTGCAAGGAAAAGTCCCTGATAAAACGACTGCATCACACCAAGTGAAGCACCCACTTCTTTTCCAAGTCCAGGAGAAGTAAGGCGGTAAGCACACTGCTCGATCAGATCCTTTCTTCCAGCCACATAGCCACCGATCGGGGCAAGTCCGCCGCCCGGATTCTTGATCAGGGAACCGACAACCAGATCCGCACCCACATCACTTGGCTCCTTTTCTTCTACGAATTCACCATAGCAGTTATCCACCATACAGATGACTTCCGGTTTGATCTTCTTGACAAATGCAATTGCTTCCCCAATTTGATCCACAGAAAAACTCGGTCTTGTCTGATATCCTTTGGAACGCTGAATCGTGATCAGCTTTGTTTTCTCGCCAATCGCTTTTTCAATCGAATCAAAGTCAAAGCTTCCGTCCGGCAGCAGGTCCACCTGGTTATAGATTACTCCATATTCTGCAAGGGAACCTGTGGATGGGCGGATTCCAATGACCTCTTCCAGTGTGTCATAAGGCTTTCCTGCGATGGAAAGCAGTTCATCACCAGGTCTTAAATTTGCAGAAAGTGTTAAAGCAAGTGCATGGGTTCCACAGGTAATCTGTGGTCTTACCAGCGCATCTTCGGTATGAAAGACATTTGCATACACCTTTTCCAGCGTATCTCTTCCGAAATCATTGTATCCATAGCCAGATGCATAGTTAAAGCATTCTGCATTCACCCTTGCTTCCTGCATGGCATGAATGACCTTCAGCTGATTCAACTCTGCCATCTTATCGATCTTATCAAAACGTTCTTTCAGTGATTTTTCAATTTTTTCTCCAAAGTCATGAACTTCCGGTGAAATTCCGGTCTGTTCATATAATTTCTGTATTTTCTGACTGATATCCATTAGTCTGTAATCTCCTTTTCTTTCAGTATCGCAAGCATTGCCTGCAAAATCTTCTCTTCATCGTATCCGAATTCCTCTTTCTGGATCCAGTTCACATCCCGCTCTCTGCGGAACCAGGTCAACTGACGTTTTGCAAAATGACGGGTATCCCTTTTCAGGATCGTTACCGCTTCTTCAAGTGAATTCTTTCCATCCAGATAATCCAGAATTTCCTTATATCCAAGTCCCTGCATTGAAACCATTTCCCTTGTGCATCCTCTGGTCTTTAAAGCAGTCACCTCATCTACAAGCCCCTGCTCCACCATCAGATCCACACGTCGATCAATCCGCTCATACAAACGGCTACGCACATCATTCAGAACAAAATACGCAAACTGATACGGGGAATCCTTCTCCCGTTCTGCTTCATTATGTTCGGAAATCTTTGTTCCTGTCTCATGATAATATTCCAGAGCACGAATCACCCGTTTTACATTATTTGCATGAATTGCATCTGCCGACTTTGGATCCGCTTCCCGCAGCCTGTCATGGAGTGCCTGCGCACCATGCTCCTTTGCATACGTTTCCAGCTTCTTTCGATAGGCAGTGTTTTCTTCTCCCTTTTCAAAATCAATGTCATACAAAAGCGCCTGGATATAAAATCCCGTGCCACCTACAACAATCGGAATACGTCCTCTCTTATAGATCTCTACCATTGCATCTTTTGCCATCTTCTGAAAAACAGCTACATTAAATTCCTCTTCCGGATTAAGCACATCGATCAGATAATGTTTCACACCTTTCATCTCTTCTGGCAAAATCTTCGCGGAACCAATATCCATGTGCCGGTATACCTGCATCGAATCCGCCGAAATGATCTCTCCTCCAATTGCTTTTGCAAGGCCAATCGACGCAGCCGTCTTTCCGACAGCAGTTGGGCCTGTCAATATGATCAGTGGCTTTTTCTTCTCTGTCATCTGTGTCATGTTCTTCTCCTACACAATACGCTTAAATTTCTTTTCCAGTTCCCGCTTTGTCATCGCAATGATCGTTGGTCTGCCATGCGGACAATGATATGGATTATCCAGGGACAACAGTTCATTGATCAGTTCATCCATTTCTGCATAGGACAGCTTCATATTTCCTTTGACAGCCGCCTTGCAGGACATGGATGCAATCTTCTCGTCAATCAGCTCTGGTTCCAGACTGGTCGATAACCCATCCGACAGGGAATCCAACATTTCAAGAAGCAGTTCCTTTTTGGCGATTCCAAACAGATTATCCGGAATTGCGCGAACTGCGTACTCGTCACCACCAAATGGCTCAATTTCAAACCCGATTGCCGTAAAGCGGTCTTTAAATGTCTCCAACACATCAATCTCCTGCATAGAAAGGCTCAGGATGATCGGTGGGCTCAAGTATTGTGAAGTATACTCTCTCTTCTTCATTCCTGCAAGGGCCCTTTCATAAAGGACTCTTTCATGTGCGGCATGCTGGTCTATAATATAGAGGCTGTCACGATACTGGATCAGCCAGTAGGTTTCAAAGACCTGTCCGATGATCCGGTATTCCTGTCTTGCCTCTTTCTTTAAAATCTGCTCTTCAAACAAATCTAACTGTTTTACTTTTTTTGCTTTCAAATCCTTCAAAAACAGATTTGACTCTGTTTTTTCTGGATCACGCTCTGTTTTTTCTTTACTTTTATCAGAATACGCTCTGTTTTCTGCTCCTTTATTCTGGATATCTACAGCCGGATTTTCATCTAATGCAGCCATCTTTGTCTCTTTAGCACCGATATTCTTCTCTTGCTCTTCTTTTGCTTCTGCAAGATGACTGGCATAAACCCGCTCCCTCATCTTCTGCATAAAATAATCCAGCTTTTCGTCACCGGTTGAGACTGTCTTTTCTGTACTTATCTGTGTCTGAAGTTCTGCTGACGGCATCTCTGACTGCGACCAGGATTCCGCTCGCTCTGCCCCCTCCTGAACGGAACTCTTTCGCATCTTGGGTGAAGTGCCATCTGCCCGATATGGATTCCCCGCATCTCTTATAACAGTTTTCTTTTCCTGTCTTTTTTCAGACATTCCCGGTACTTTGATCTCAGACATTTCCACTTCCGGAATCAACTCCGGCTCATGCAGTCCCTTACTGATCGCCTCATAAAGCAGATTGTAAATCCCCTGTTGGTTACTGAACCTAAGTTCCATCTTGGATGGATGCACATTTACATCAATTTTTTCCGGATTGATCTCAATCTGGAATGCAACAAACGGATAACGATGCTGCATCGTAAAATCTTTGTATCCATCTTCAATCGCTTTTGCAAGAATACTGTTCCTTACATAACGCCCGTTGACAAAATAATTTTCAAAATTTCGATTTCCACGGTTAATCACTGGCTTTCCCAGATATCCGGACAGCCTTACACCATCTTTTTCAAATTCCAGTGGGATCAGATTGTTCGCAATTTCCCGTCCGTAAATGTGGTAAATGACATCTTTCATCTTCCCGTTTCCGGAAGTATGCAGCTTTACCTGTCCATTGTTGATAAACCGGAAGGAAATATCCGGATGCGAAAGAGCAAGTCTGGTCAGCAGATCACTGATATGGCTTGCCTCTGTCATCGGCGTCTTCAGGAATTTGCGCCTGGCAGGTGTATTGAAAAATAGCTGACGCACCAGAAAGGTCGTCCCATCCGGCGCTCCGGTCTCCTCCGGCGTTCTTCCTTTTCCGCCTTCTATGATATATTTTGTCCCAAATACGTCTTCTCTTGTCTTTGTGATCAGTTCCACTCTTGCAACTGCCGAAATACTCGACAACGCTTCTCCGCGGAACCCAAGAGAAGACAAATTTGTCAGATCCTCTGCACTGCGGATTTTGCTGGTCGAATGGCGCAGAAATGCATTTTCCACGTCCTGTTTCGCGATCCCACAACCATTATCCGTAATTCGTATCAGAGAAATCCCGCCCTCTTCAATCTCCACAGTCACCGCTGTAGATCCTGCGTCAATCGCATTTTCCACCAGCTCTTTCACAACAGAAGCCGGGCGTTCAATCACTTCCCCGGCTGCTATCTTATCAATTGTAATCTGATCCAGCAATTCTATATGCGGCATTCGATTCTTCTTTCCTTTCTCTTATGGATCAGCCTACCATCTGTTCCGCAGCTTATTCTGCAGCTGATACAGTTTGTTCATGGCATCCATTGGCGTCATATGGCTGATATCCAGTTCCTTTAACTCATTTAACACATCATCATCTTTTACGGTATCAAACAGAGAAAACTGTGTCAGATCCACCTCATCCAGCTTCTTCTGCGTTTTTTTCTTCGTCTCACTTCCCTGTACCGCAATATCCTTTACTTTTCCGGTAATATCCGCTGTCACCAGCTCTTCTACGATCTCTTTGGCGCGGTTAATGACAGGATCCGGCACTCCTGCAAGCTTTGCGACCTGGATACCATAACTCTTGTCTGCTCCACCCTTTACGATCTTACGCAGGAATACGATATCATCACCTTTTTCCTTGACCGCAATACAATAGTTGTTGACATTGCTAATCTTGCCTTCCAGCTCGGTAAGCTCATGATAGTGGGTTGCAAATAAGGTCTTTGCCCCAAGAAGCTTGCTGTTGCTGATATACTCGACAACCGCCCAAGCAATACTCAATCCATCAAAGGTACTGGTTCCTCTTCCAATCTCATCCAAGATCAGAAGGCTCTTGCTTGTCGCATTTCGCAGAATATTTGCCACTTCGTTCATTTCCACCATGAAGGTGCTCTGTCCGCTTGCCAGGTCATCTGACGCTCCCACACGGGTAAAAATGCGGTCCACAAGTCCAATATTTGCTGAAGACGCCGGCACAAAGGATCCCAGCTGTGCCATCAGTACGATCAGCGCAGCCTGACGCATATAGGTGGATTTTCCAGCCATGTTTGGTCCGGTAATGATGGAAATGCGCTGTTTTTTATCATCCAGATAAGTATCGTTGGCAATAAACATATCATTCGGGATCATCTTTTCCACCACCGGATGTCGCCCATCACGAATGTCGATCACGCCCTTTTCATTGATCTTTGGCCGTACATAATTGTTGCGCTCGGCAACCAGTGCAAGAGAAGCTATCACATCCAGCTTTGCAACTGCCTTTGCTGTTCTCTGTATCCTGGTTAACTCTGCTGCGATAGTATTTCTCACCTCACAGTAAAGCTCATATTCCAGTGCACAGAGTTTATCCTCTGCTCCCAGAATCGTATCTTCCAGCTCTTTCAGTTCTGGAATGATATAACGCTCCGCATTGGCAAGGGTCTGCTTTCTTGTATAATAATCCGGAACCAGATCTTTGAACGAATTGGTAACTTCCAGATAATAACCGAATACTTTATTATAACGGATCCGCAGGTTTTTAATCCCGGTCTTTTCCCGTTCCTTGGTCTCCAGATCAGCAAGCCAGTTCTTTCCTTCGGATTTTGCTTTTCGAAGACGATCCACTTCTTCATTATAACCGTCTTTGATGATTCCGCCTTCTTTCATGGCAAGCGGCGGTTCTTCCTGAATCGCCCGTCCGACCAGATCACAAAGTTCTTCCAGCGGATCCAGTTCTTCATAAATTTCTTTTAAAAGGTCACTCTCCATATCCTTTAATATGCATTTAACCGACGGGAGCATGGAAAGGGAACTCTGAAATGCAATCAGGTCTCTTGGATTTGCTGACTGATAGGTGATTTTCCCGACCAGACGCTCCAGATCGTACACCGGATTCAAATATTCCCGGATTTCTTCTCTGCAAATAGCATTGTCCTTCAATTCCGCAACTGCATCCAGCCTTTTGACAATGGATTTCTTGTCGATCAACGGCTGTTCTACATATTTCCGAAGGGTTCTCGCCCCCATTGCCGTCTTTGTCTTATCCAGTACCCACAGAAGGGATCCTCTTTTCTGCTTTTCACGCAAAGTCTCAACCAACTCCAGATTACGCCTTGTAGCACTGTCCAGAACCATATAATTACCCGTTGCATAACGTGTCAGACGGCTCATGTGAGACAGGGAATTCTTCTGCGTCTCTTCCAGATACTTTAAAAGCGCACCGGACGCGATCATCCCACATTCATAGTCCGAAAGTCCAATCCCTTCAAGAGAAGCCACCTTAAAATGTTCCTGCAAAGTTTCCCGGCAGAGTGCATCATCAAAATACCATGCTTCCAGTGAATAAATTGCCATATGCAAACGATTTTTCAGATCATCCAAATCCAGTCCACTCATGTAAAATGCTTCATTGCAGACAATCTCAGACGGCATAAATTTGTAAAGCTCATCCATCAGTTTTGTCTGGGAATCCAGTTCTGTCACCAAATATTCCCCGGTTGTAACATCCGCAACCGAAAGTCCGTACCGGTCTGCCATATAGACAATACACATAATGTAATTGTTCTTTGTTTCATCCAATCCCTGAGTATCCAGGTTGGTTCCAGGTGTTACTACACGGATAACTTCCCGTTTTACAATTCCTTTTGCAGTTTTCGGATCTTCTACCTGCTCACAGATTGCTACCTTATAGCCTTTTGATACCAGACGGTTCAGATAACTGTCAACTGCATGGTACGGGATTCCGCACATCGGCGCCCGTTCTTCCAGTCCGCAATTCTTTCCAGTCAGAGTAATTTCCAGCTCTTTTGATGCTGTGAGAGCATCGTCGAAGAACATTTCATAAAAATCTCCTAAGCGGTAAAAAAGGATACAATCCTTGTATTCCTCTTTTGTCTGCATATATTGCTTCATCATCGGTGTTAATTCATTACTCATATCAAAATCTCCTTATTTTATAAGGGTTTCAGCGTTTGTGGTATGCTAATTTGACCATCTTTTGACCAAATTTGTAAATCCTGATCAATTGTTGCATTTGAACGGAATGAATAATTATGCATATAATCTGTATATTTATTAAACTCGCTGTTAATAAATACGGAGTCCGGATGTGTATAATGTTTCATCATATCAATATCATTATGTCCGGAAATAAGCATTATAGACGCTGGATCCATATGAGATTCATAACACAATGTAATAAACGTATGGCGGAATAAATGAGGATGAATATTGGAAATATGATATTCCCTATTTTCTGTTAGTGCCTGTTGTTTTTCATGATTATTCATTATGGAAGTTATCCGTCGGCACTCTTTTTCTGCCTGTGTCGGCATAAAACAATTTCCCTCTTGTGTCGTAAAAATCAATTGAGGATAATCATTTAATAACAAATTTTTAATCCCCCACTTTTTTTGTACTTTCTTTTGTCAGCAAGCTGTTTTTCGTGCCAACTATATAACGCATCAACTGCAGCCTTGAATAGTGGGATTTTTCTTATACTTGCGGTTCTTTTTGGAGATGTAATTTGCTTGATGTAATAAGGTCTATCTAGTTTGTTCCCGTTGTCATCGTAATAAACAGGGACAATATTGATTGTTTTATACACATGGAGATAGTTGTTTTGAAAGTCAACATCTTTCCATTCCAATGCACACGCCTCTCCAATCCGCATTCCTGTAAAAAGAAGCAGTATATATAATTCGTAATATCGAGTATCTCTTGCTACATCAAAAAACCTTATGATTTCGTCATTTGTCATGCGTTTCAAATTCTGTCCTGCCATTTTGACCGGTTTGAAGTTTTTATTCGTTATTTCCGGATAAACAATCCCTCTGCATGGATTGAATAAAAGCATTTTTCCGATTACAGCTCTTTCAAGACAGCTGGATACGACAGAAACAGTAGAACGGATAGTGGATTTTTTATAGCCTTTGTTAGCTAGTTCAATAACCATATTTTGAACATGCGTGATTTGAATATCTGCTAATTTCATATAGCCTATATATTTTATACACCGATTATACGAATCGATATAATTTCGAATTGTTGTTTTTTTTATCCTATTTACGATATAGAGTTCCATCCATTTTTCAAACCACTGATTTAGAGTTATTTTGTGTGTGTCTATATCTAATCCGTATTTTGTTTTTTCTAATAATTTTTCCCTTTTCTTTTTAACTTCTTTTAAAGTATGACCATATAGGCATATCGGTTTCTTTCCTCCTCCAAGGGATATGCGTGTTTGATAACGCCCATCTTTTCGTTAGGTAAACCCTTTTCCTAATTCTTTGCCTGTTAGATCTTTTCCCATGACGATCACCTGTCTTTCCTTGACCCATGGACAGGTACTTCATCCGTTTAATAGTATCAAATTTTAATGAGCTTTTCAAGAAGCTCTTTTTGGGTACTATAGGATAAAATACTCAATGCCGCACTTGATGGTCAATCCATTTTTCTAATTTTTTTTTGTGAATTAAAGTTCTTTTTCCTATTCGCACCATCATTTTTTGCTCATAAGCTAAAGAACGCATTGTTTTTTCGGACACTCCTGTTAACTTGCAGGCTTCTTTTACTGATAAAAGAAGTTTTGGATCCTCTGTATTTTTCTTAGCATATTCCAATTAATAAACCTCCTTAGCTATGAGCAATATGAAATAATTTGTAAAAAATAGGAAAAGGCTGGTTCCCCAGCCTTTTTTCAAATAAACGAAATTATTTTACTCATGATCATATCGATTCCAAAATAAGTGGCAGTTCCTATAGCCGCAATGAATAAAATAAAAAAAGTATCGACGATAGTGTTCTTTAATGACGGATAGAAAAACACGGATGCTGTATCTTTTTTTTCTTTTTTCTTAAACATTTTTACACCGCCTTTGCTATATATTTTTTACTGCGTCGCTGACTAAGTACTTGATTTTTTGTATCAGTAATTACACTCACAGTAATGATTACTGATGTACCAAGAAACGACAGCCGGGATAATCCATAATGTGCACTGATAAAAATAGGAACCATAGCAATGATGGACATACAGATTGCTCCGATAAAGATCAGTGATTTCATCTGTCTTTTTAAATATGCAACTGTATTTTGCCCAGACCTTATTCCAGGGATAATTCCATCACTTTTCTGAATGCTGTGTGCTACTTCGCTCGCATTGAAAGTAATATTTGTATAAAAATATGAGTACATTATGATGAGTAGCAGATAAATAAATGCCCCAAAGCTGTAAATTGGGCTTTTTGGATCAAACCAGCAGGCTGTATTGATTAATTTGATAAAAATAATTCCATTTTTCAGAACTACTAACTATTTTTCTTCAGCCCATAAAATTAAATGATCAGAACACTCTGTTGGTTGCGACACTCTACATGTATTTTTTATAAATCCTTTAATAAAGATATGATCAATAGGTGATGCTGGAGTAGTCAATTTAGTATTAATTGGGGAAATCAATGCTCGTATGATTCTGTATAATTTCTGTGAATTAGTGACTTCTCACGCTGTGGTAAAAACATCTAAAAATACCAAACACGTCTATAAAATTAATTTCGCCACCGCAGTAAACATATGCAGGGCATATCTCAAACACGGCGGTGATGAAACAGAGACCATGCTTCTCATACAAAAGTATCTGACACCAGTCAAGTACAATCGAAAATATCCTATCCACCTCAGTCCAAAGAGAAATAGGGATTTCATGTATCGGGTTGCATAAATCTCGTTACCATTATACTGCGTTATGAGGCAGATATGCAATCTGTCTTTTTGTCATACACAAAAAATGATTTGAACTCATCATACACCTGCTTTCTACGCATTAGTGCACCTAAAAAATACAGCATTTCTTAACTGAACAGTATTTTCAATGCATGAACGCATATGATATACTGTTTTCATCATAAAAAACCTTATCTAAATGACATTGATTATCTAATTAACTACATTATTTTCTGTCTAAAATATCCATAAATTCGTCACCTGT